>CAZIYW010000003.1:0-108641 GCA_964543525.1 uncultured Fibrobacterota bacterium
TCTTAAAAACAGGCGACTTTTCTTCATCGCAGGGGTCTGGTATTCATAATAATTTTATTGCAAAATGATACCGATATGGTATAATAATACAAGAATAATACAAGGTCAAATCTTATCACATACCAAGATGTTAGAAAGATTATTATGAAATATTATACCAGACAGGTAAAAAAGTACCGGCAGGGAGACATGGTTTTCAGTGAAAATAGCAGTTGCGACGGTATGTATATTATCGATACAGGGCGTGTGCGGGTATTTAAAACGGTTCAATCGGGCGTTTCCGTCAAAGAGGTTGAACTGTGTACTCTCGGTCCCAAGGCCATGTTTGGAGAAATGGCAATGATTGATGAAAATAAGCGATCGGCGAGTGTGCAGGCTATTGAACCAACTGCCTGCACGGTTATTACCAAGAAGATTTTTGAGGACCAGTTATCACGGATTCCTCCGTGGATGGTAAATATGATAAAGATTCTGGTTTCGCGTCTCCGGGAAACGAATGATAAACTTCGCCAGATGGTGGAGGAGCAAACATCCGCACAGGTAAATGATGTAGCCATATTAACCGTTGACAATGAAGATAACGGTACTGGTCAGTCAGGGCCTCCCGGTGCTGAATCCCGACAGTATCAATCCGAAGAGATAATAGAGGATCTTTTTAAAAAGGAAGATTGATCTTCCCCTGTTTTTTCTTTCCATGCGCCAAGGGAATGGAGCCGGTCGATTATGTATCTGCTCGTGCCGGTGAGAAAAATGGGCGCGATAAAAGCATTAAGAAATGAATGGTGACTTAGCCCGGTTCAGGTAATTCAATACTGTCAGGTGTTACATCACTTTCCTGGTCGGTGGTGGAATCCGCCTGTGCCGGAGCAGCTTGTGGGGCAGGAACAACTCTGTTTCCGTCCAGTATTGTCGTCATATTGGCCTCAAGCTGGCGGAGGTCAAACTCGTTATACATAAAAGAAATTTTACCGTCGTTATCTGTAGCCAGGGGAGTCTCCTTGTATAAGATCGTACAGAGGGGGGTAAGCGGCGGTTCTTTTGTCGCGTCAATTTCTTCTTCGGTATGCTGGATTATGCTGGCGAGCGGCCGCACCGCTTCCATGGTGGTTTTTTTCCCGGCCCAGATGAAAATAATATCGAGTTTCTGATCATAATCGGTATAGGAGTGTGCTTTTTGCAGACGGATAACTGATTGCCCCTGCGCTTTAAAGTATTCTTCCACCGGAACAAATACTGTTTTTACGGGGCAGAAAATGCCGATAGCCTTTTTGTCTTTTCGCGATTCAGTTTCATTTTCCTGAATGTTAAGAAATTTCTTATACATATTAAGGTCGCGCATCAGGCTTTCATAAAAATCTTTCCCTAATCCGCCCGGCATTTTCGCCGCTTCAAAATAGACGTTCTCAATAGGGGTGATGTATTCATCGCAGACTGCGCCGCAAGAGAACGTTTTGGCGATGATGTTACCCATGTACGTTGAAAGGGCGATTTTTTCGACAGGGGTGCCGGGCTTCTTCTCCCCGTCACAGCTTGAATAATGGACGGTTATCGCTTCAGTAATCGTTTCCGGAATTTTCCAATTAGTAAATAATTCCTTTAGTAAGTCGTTCCGGGTAATTTTTAATATTTTTCTTTCATTGTCAATAAATCGGGTGCCGGTATTCGAGGTCTCCTCAAGAATCTTCGAAAAAATAGTCGGATAAAACTCATCGAACAACAGGATACCGAAATCATGCAGCAGGCCCGCCAGAAAAGCTTCATCCGTGCTTACATCACCCATTCGCTTTGCCACTCGTTCGGCAATAAGAGCCGTGGCTAACGAATGCAGCCAGAAATTCATTTTGTTAAAGCCAAAGTTTTTATCCTCTTTCCCAAAGAGATCCATAACGGACATGGTCATGACAATACGTTTTGTTTCCCGGAACCCGATTCGTACAATCGCATCCTTAATGGTACTGATCCGACGGTTCATACTTGCGAAAAAGACCGTATTTGAGACCTTCAGAATGCTCGTTGAAATTACCGGATCGGCCTCAATCACTTTTGCGAGGTCACTCGCACCGGATTTATTGCTTTCGGTCAGGCGCAGGACTTTTGCAACCGTAAAGGGGAAGGCCATCATATTGCCGATATGCTTGACCATTAACTCAATCTTTTTTACCGGTAACGTATTATCGTCCAGAATGAGTTTTATATCCTCTTCCCGTTCAGATGATTTATCACCGGATTCGGTTTCTAAAGACTTGTTTAAAATTTTTAAATATTTCTGAATAATGCCGATGAGTATGGTAAATTTCAGCGGTCGCTCAAGATAATTGTTAATCCCTTTTTGCGATAAATAACGTTTCTGTGATTCGTTAATTCTGTCACCATATCCGATAATGGGAATCTTTCTTGTTTTTTTATTTTTTCGTATTAACCGGGAAAAATGAACCTGGTCATGATTCATGCGCGGAACTTCCAGGACAATAATATCCGGCTGATACTGTAGTGTTTTTATATAGTTTGCGTAACTGGGATCGGATTGGGTCGTTTGGATATTAAGCTGGTTAAATGCCATGGTAAGGATCTGGCGTTCACGTTCATTTATTGTCATCAACATTACACCAACCATAGCAATTGCCCCGTATTCTCCTGTTGCAAAGTATATGACGTCACCGCGTACCTCCGCCGTGAGGTAGAGTGGATGGAAAAAATAGTACCTATATTATACCTTACAATTTTTGTGTATGTCTATAACAAAATCACCCGTTAAATTATCTTAGCTGTACGATACGATGATCAGCGGGGAACCGGAAACGCTGTAACAGATTGTTTTTTGACGATAGGTTATGCCGTATCATCCAGACGGCGTTTCAGAAGGAAAAGAAGAACACAGAGAGCGGTACAGAGTACCAGGGAAAGGATTACATATTTTTTAAGTCCCCGATGTGGCTGCTTTGCGTTATTTGCCGCGTGGTTGGAAATGGAGGCATGTGTTCTGTTCTGCTCAGTGTGCTCGATTATTTTCCCGGCAAGTATTTCATCGGTATTTTCACTGAAAACCTGTGTTCCTTTTTTATTTTTCATGAGTGCTTTTCCTCAATGTTCTCGGTGTAAATAAAAGCGAAAAATCTGTTTTATTCCAATCTGGTGTGCCGACGGCCGGCACGGTAATTTTATGAAACTGTCTGTGCGTATTCCCGACGCTTATAGAACCGCTCACGTGCTTCATCCCGTAACCGCCGGCTGCGTTTTTCCAGCATGGTTTCCCATATGGCGTCTTCGTTGAGATCAAAGAGTTCGTGCATTATTTTCAGGTAATATGCGGCGCCCTTTGAATAGAGCCGGTGTAAAAAAAGTATCTTCCCTTCTGTAATGAGTTCATCGAATACGGGATCGACTGGGATTGCCGTATGGGTGACTTTACCGGGAAAAAGTTTGTTCAGTGCCAGAATAAAGGTATTATGACGTTTTTTATTTTTGTAAAAATTCGGGATTATACGTGAAATACCACAACACCAGGGGTACTGTTCACGTAACGTCTTCTCCATTTCAACGATGCCGTTCACTGCAAACTGCTTTAGTTCGGTGGGCACAAAAATCTCGTCCGCCGCACAGATGGAAACTGCCTGGAGTTTATCCATTCCCGGTGCATTGTCGATGAGCAGGTAATCATAAAAGCGATTCAGGCGGCAGGCGGCAATACAGTTTTTCAGGAAGTAAATATCCCGGATATCTGATTCACTGAGACGGCTTGATGAGTTTATGATATGCAGATTAGCCAATTCGGTATGCCGGATAGATTTCAGAAAGGTGGTAGCAGCGGCAGATTTTTCTGCGCAGTAGACATCATGAATATTCGGTGTCAGTACTCCGCAGCCAAACATGGCGCTCAGATTATGCTGGCTGTCGTTATCAATAACAAGTACACGAAAACCGGTAAGTGCCAGCGCTTGTGCAATATTACCGGTGAAGGTGGTTTTTCCGACGCCACCTTTATGATTAAGGGTTGCTACAATCTTCATATGTTTAATTTAATTCTTTGTGCGATAAATCTCAACTACCATTCACCGCTCTGCAAATTTTATCCAGATCCATGTGTTTCCCGAGGTCGGAGAGCCGGGCCAAATCAGTAACTTTTTTAAGGACACCGTACAATGAATGATTGATTGTTAAGACTGCCGGATCGGCTGCAAAGGAGAGTATATCCGTAGCAGCATAACCGATTTTAGGTGACCTGGGTAATCCGGGCAGGATTTCTTTAGGCGGTGTAGCATAGTCCGGCAAATCGTTTTTTTCAATAAGACTGATGTCGAATGAATAAAAACCGGTATTATAGGGTAAATAATATGTATTGTCATTGTCCTGCAGCATACGGGTCCGTGTATTTCTTACCTCCTGTTCGGCAATTATTAATCGTTTCGTAGCGTGTTCTTCAATCAGTACATATGTTCCAAAGGGATCATTCTCGGGAAATGAAGACCGTGCAATTCCAACTCCAAGACCGTCATGATGTTTCCCGGCAGCGGCTATTGTGCCGATAAGTGCGGGGGAATAGAGTGCCGTACCCTGAAGCAGGATTATTTTTGTGCATCCAAGATTCCGGAGCCATGCCAGTGCGGTCGTTGTGCCTTCTATGGGTTGTTTTTTTAGTTTCATGATAGGTCCACCGGTTTCGTCTGGATTTGTAACGGGGCGTGGCTTACCGTTACTTACTGTATACACGATTTGCTCTTCATTGGTAAGATGCAGGCGCTCTTCTTGTGGCATAATAAGGAGCTTTTCCAGACCGAACGATTTGTACTGCTCAACGATCGAAGGGATAACACGAGCGGTCATAGATGATGGGGGGCCGGTCGTAACAATTACCGGAATTGACAGGCCGGTTTTCTTGCAGATATGGGAAAGAACCGACAGGTTGACCTGCAGGGTGCCGAAATCCCGGTAAAAACCGGGAAGAGGATAGGTTGCCTTTGTAAAGTTTTCGAGACGCGACGCAGGGACTCCCTGTTTCTCAAGGCTGAGACGCAGCCGTTCACCCTCACCACCGGCGGTAAGCATTATCGCATAGCCGGATAGGTCACTCAGAGTACCTGCAATATCCTCCTGAGTAATGCAGACCGGATAGTGCTGAGTGACTGCGGCAATAATGTGACGGTTATTGGAGAGATTTTCAACAGCGCGTCGCCGGAGACAAACCTGCTCGTTATACACCGAAGGTGGGAAATGATCGTTTAGATAGGCAAGAAGAGAGATCTTTTCCTGTTTACCGAGTTGATTAAATTGGTGGACAGTTTTTACCGCTGATTCCTCTGACCAGTTATCCATACATATTACTCCCTATTACCGGTACCCAGTCTAACAAAATATAACTTTTTTATTCTTCGCATGTTATTCCCGGTGTCGGCTTTCAAGTAAATGTTGAAAATAAACAGTTATTTATATACAATAAAATAAACTTTACTATTTTTATAAAGCAGGGAAGGTTTAGCATTTGTATGATCAGTGCCTACTCGAAAACTATCTTTCTGATGTCATTCCGCCTGTCTTTTAGGCCGGAACGCGCAGCAGCCGCGATTACAACCCCATTGTTACCCGGGAGCAAATCCGGCTTTTTTACCGTTTTAACGCGTGGATTATTCGCCTTCGCTCACCAAGTTCCGCTAAAAACATGCGGGAATGACAGTTTTGCGAGGTTTCCGGACAGACAGTAAATCCCAATTGTTAACATGATTCCATCAGTGTAATAATAACATGGATAAATCAAATTTATTAGAGAGTGTCGATACAGCAGAGGAGCGAGAGTCGTTAACGGTTATTCATCCGGTGCATGAACAATCTGAGTTAATGGTACCTTTTTGTCATGCACTCAGTCTGGTATATGCTTCCCGGGGGGAATTGGAGGTTATTGATGTCCGTCGCGGACGGAAACGGGTGGAGAACATAAGTATTCGTAAAGTACTGGAGCAGTGGGGCGCACTTCCCGCAGGGTCGGAAAGGGAAGATGTGGGAAAGCTTGGTATCAGGATTAAAAAAATTATAAAAGAGCGTGGGTCTAATAAGGATATCGGTAAACGGTTACGGCGACGGCAGCACGATCTCCTTGTCGTTGGGTTAAAAAGAGCGACAGGATTGAGTCGTTTGTTTGGGCAGGATCTTACCGATTATCTGGTTCAATATTTCCGGCGGACCACATTGTATATTCCCTCCGGGGTAAAATCATTTGTTAATGTAGCCGACGGTTTGGTTACTCTGAAAAAGATTATAATGCCGGTTGCCGAAGACCCGTCACCGGAGCTCTCTTTCGGAATGCTGCAGCGTCTGCTGCGCCTGTTCCCCGAGCAGTCTCCAAAAGTAAAGGGAATTCATATCGGTGAAATTTTTCCATACATATCGGCGGCTTCACTGGAAGGACTAAGCTGGGAAGAGATACTGGTACGAGAAGGGATTATTGCACAGGTGATAATCACTCATTCTGTAAAGGAAGATGCCGATCTTATCATTATGGCTACCAATGGACGGGATACTTTTCAGCAGAAGATTGTCGGCAGTATTACCGAACATGTCCTTCGGGGTGCACCCTGTCCGGTGCTTGCCGTTGCGGTTGAGTAAGGGAATACATGCGCAAGGGAATAAAAAGAAGGCGGCTTATTTAAAGCCGCCTTTCTATGTATAATCATAACACCTCTGCTACCCCGTTACCAGGGATAAAACGGTAGACGGGATCATGTTTGACTGAGCAAGCATAGCAGTTGCCGACTGCGAAAGTATCTGGTTTTTGGTAAAATTGGCAGTCTCTTTCGCGAAATCAACATCCCTTATATTGGATTCGGCAGCCTGTTGGTTCGTTTCACTGACCATGAGGTTGTTTACCGCATGCTCAAGACGATTAACAAACGCACCGACATTCGCACGAACGGTGTTTACCGATCCAATAGCCTCATCGATGGAGGAGATTGAATTTTGAGCGGAGACCTGATCGGTCAACGTCAAACCGGTAATATTCAGCCCGTTGGAATTGGCCGTCAGGGTGTCAATGGTTATCGTAATACTATCCTGACCATACTGCTCGTTTGCATCAATCCAGAGTGTCGATCCGGTTGAACCTGCACCAAAACGGGCGCCCGCAGTGGTATTGTCAGAAATCAGATCCATACCGTTATAGTTGGTAACCGAGGAAATACGATCTATTTCTTCGGTCAACTGATCAAATTCCTGATTGGTATACAGACGCTCTGTACTGGTAAGGGTATCATTTGCAGCCTGGACAGAAAGCTCGCGCATCCGCTGCAGGATACCGGAGATTTCATTCATTGCCCCTTCTGCGATATTCAGCGCCGCGATACCGTCCAGTGCATTACGCTGCGCCTGTGACGCACCGCGAACCTGTGTTCTCAGGTTCTCGGAAATAGCAAGGCCCGCAGCATCGTCGCTTGCACGGTTTACCCGTAAACCGGTTGAAAGTTTTTCAAGTGATTGATTCAGGCCCCTGTTCGTTTTAAACAGTGCACCCTGTGTTATCATTGAAGAAATATTGTGGTTAATTCTCATTGTTGACCTCCCTGTAAAAAGTTGAGATTAACACTCCTTTGTTAATCTGGAAAAAACTGCTGGTAAGTAAGCTACTCCTTTCATTTAAATGGTGATACTTTTACAGGGAGTTTCATAAGGATGTGCCGTCCTTAATGAAAAAGAAACATGCCGTTTCTCCCTGTGTTGTTATATACTATTCCCTATTTTTATTATCGGTGGAAAATCTGAAGACTTTAATCTTTTTTCCTTATTTTTTGAAAAAAAGTCTGGACCAGTGTTCTGCACTCTGTCTCCATAATTTTACCGGTTGTTTGAGGAAATCTCCGGTAGGCCGTTTCAGCATTATCTTTATAATTGAAGGTCTCTATCGCGCCATATCGACTGTCACTGGCTCCGTATACGACAGAATCAATTCGGGATTGGAGAATTGCGCCCAGGCACATAAGGCAGGGTTCAAGGGTCACATAAAGAGTGCAGTTGTTGAGCCGCCAGGTGGAAAGTGCGCTCGATGCTGCACTGATTGCAATAATCTCGGCATGTGCTGTAGCATCATTAAGCGCCTCCATGCGGTTATGGCCCCTACCGATAATTGCATTTCCATGAAGTATAACGGCGCCAACCGGTACTTCACCCTCATCGAGTGCTTTCAGAGCTTCCTGATAAGCCAAATTCATGTAAAATTCATGCTCCATACATTTTACCGTTATCAGTATTTCACGTGGAAAAGGTAATTGGTTGTATTGCGGGTATAATATACGAATTTGCTATTCCTTGTGTATATATCACCCCAAAATTTAATTTACAGGGGCTTTATTAGCTACATATAGTCTAAAACTATACTGATATTTTCAACTTTATTCAGCCAAATAGTGGTTATGTTTGAAGAACTGAGCAGTCGATTCGAATCAATCTTTAAAAAGCTGAAGGGGCGCGGTAAGCTTACTGAGGAAAACATTAGTGAGGCGATGCGGGATGTGAAACGCGCGCTACTTGAAGCTGATGTTAACTACAAGGTCGTTAAGAATTTTACAGCGAAGGTAAAGGAAAAGGCTCTTGGCGCCGAAGTACTGCAGAGTGTCACTCCCGGACAGCAGTTCATTAAGATAGTGCATGAGGAATTAACCGGGCTTATGGGAGAAACTGCAGCAACGTTCCGGTTTCACACCAACAGGGTAAATACTGTTGTGATGGCCGGATTGCAGGGTTCCGGAAAGACAACCGCCTGTGCGAAACTTGCCCTTTATTTCCGCAGGAAGAACCACCGGCCGTTACTGGTTGCCTGTGATACCTATCGTCCGGCAGCGATTAATCAGCTTGAAACACTCGGTAAATCTCTCAACATACCGGTATATGCGGATCGGAAGAAGAAGCCGCAGGATATCTGCCGTGACGCATTAAAACAGGCAAAACGCGAGGGATATACCTTTGTCATTATTGACACCGCCGGTCGTTTGCATATTGATGAGGCGATGATGAAGGAGCTTAAAGAGATCTGCTCAGTGTCACATCCGGAAGAGATTTTCTTTGTTGCAGATGCCATGACGGGCCAGGATGCGGTAACAGTTGCTGCCGAATTCTACCGTGAAATACATTTCTCCGGTGTTTTCCTGACTAAAATGGATGGTGATGCGCGCGGCGGCGCTGCACTCTCAATACGACAGGTAACCGGCGCGCCGGTGAATTTTATCGGTGTTGGCGAAAAACCTGACGCAATAGAGCTTTTTCATCCTGAGCGTATGGCGTCGCGTATTCTCGGAATGGGTGATATTGTATCACTGGTTGAAAAAGCGCAGGAAGTCGTTGATGCTGAAAAAAGTAAAAAGCTGGAGCGGAAGATCCGTAAAAATGCGTTCACCCTTCAGGACTTTTTGGAACAATTGCGCCAGATTAAGAAAATGGGTTCACTGCAGGATCTGCTGGCAATGATTCCCGGTGTTGGTTCTCAGTTGCGGAATACCGAAGTCGATGCCGGCGCTCTGAAAAAAATAGAGGCGATTATCTGTTCTATGACAGTGGTCGAACGGGAGAAACCCTCTATTATTGACGGGAGCCGGAAACGGCGAATATCAATGGGAAGCGGGACTTCGGTTCAGGATGTAAACAAGCTGTTAAAACAGTTTGATTCGATGAAAAGCATGATGAAACGTATGAATAAGATTGCAGGAAAACGGGGTCAGGCTGCCGCAATGAGGAATCTGTTTCCGTTTTAACGAGGATTAAATGTACTCTTTTCATCAAGATACAATTATTTTTATGCAGCATTTTTAAAAACAGGTTAATAAATAGACTTGTTGCATAATTAAAATTAACATGAAAAATATGCTGTTTATACTTAAAAAAAGGCACTTTTTAATCCTAAAAACAAATTATGCAACAACTCTAATAATTCCAATACACTATTCACAAGGAGATTTTTTTGTCAGTAAAAATTCGTCTTGCCCGCCGGGGAAGAAAAAAGGTTGCCCGATACCGGATCGTTGCGGCTGACAGCCGGAGTCCCCGCGACGGCCGTTTTATTGAGACTCTCGGAACGTATAATCCCCAGGCCGATCCAAAGGAGTTTGCAATAAATGTCGCTCGAGTGGGGTATTGGCTGAAACAGGGCGCGGAAGTGACTGAAACCGTCAGAAATCTTCTGGATGAAGACCGTTTCAGCGAAAAATATGAAGCGCTTGAAAAAGGCCTTGAAATCGAGAAACTCGATATTGCACGAAAACCGGAGCGGAAACGCAAACAGAAAAGAAAAGAAAAAGCTGCGCAAGAGAGCTGATTGTGGAGGATTCGGCAGCTTCTGATAAAGCTCAGCAGGCGTTTGAATCTGAATACATTGCCGTCGCGAATATTGGCAAACCGATTGGTCTTAAGGGATGGTGCAGGATATTTCCGTTTGGTAGGACCATTGAGGTCCTGACCGTTCCCGTTTCTCTGAAAGCTGGTAAGGATACGCCGCGTCTGAGTGTTGAAATCGCTGAGTTACAAAATGATGTAAAGGGATATAAAGCACGATTCACCGGTTATACCGACATAGAAGCGATTGATACGCTGAAAAATTACCGGTTGTTTATTCCCAGGAGGCAACTACCCAAGCGATCGCCTGATGAGTATTTCCATTTTGAGCTTGAAGGAATGCGTGTCCTGGACGATAAGACGAATGAATGTATTGGTACGATTGTAAAGGTGCATAATTATCCGACTACCGATGCACTTGAGGTACGCAAGGAAAGCGGGTACACGTTTGTTATTCCCATGAACAGGGAGGCTGTAACGAAAATAGACGGAAGTGCAGGTACGATTTTAATAAATAAAGAAATTATTGATGAATTATTGTAATTATAATAAAAAATAGAAATATGTTCTTTGAAATAATAACACTGTTTCCTTCCCTGTTTGAGGGCGTTTTTTCCGACAGTATCATTAAACGGGCGCTGGAAAAGAAGCTGATTTCCATTAACATTGATGATATACGTCAGTATGCGCTGGAGCCTCACAAGAGCGTCGATGATTATCCATACGGTGGTGATCCGGGGATGCTGCTGAAACCTGAGCCTGTTGCACGGGCAATCAAAGCGGCGAAGAAACGGTTGCCGCAGTCGGAACCGAAGGTGATTTATCTCAGTCCCCACGGGGAACGATTAACGCATAATATTGTCGACGAGTTGCAGCGCGAGAATGGGTTGATCCTGTTATGCGGTCGCTATAAGGGGATTGATTATCGTATCAGTGAAGCGTATGTTGATCGTGAACTGTCGGTGGGGGATTATGTGCTCTCCGGAGGAGAGATAGCCGCAATGATTGTCGTTGATGCAGTGACACGGCTCATTCCCGGTGTTCTGGGAAACCGTGACAGTGCGAGTAAGGATTCTTTTTTCAACGGTCTTCTCAGTCCGCCCCATTATACCAGGCCAGAGGTGTTTGAAGGTATGCGTGTCCCGGACGTGCTCCTGAGCGGCCATCATGAAAAAATCAGAGAATGGCAGCTGGAGCAGGCCAAGAGGATAACACGGGAACGACGTCCGGATTTATGGGAGCAGTATTGCGCAAACTATAACGAAAATAACAAGAAGTAATTTTACAGAGGAGGTTTTTGTGGAGGCTATCATTAAAGATGTCGAAAAGGAATATTTAACCGATAGAGAGGTGACTTTTAATGTCGGGGATACTATTGCCGTATCGTTTAAAATACGCGAAGGAAATAAAACAAGAATTCAGAGTTTCCAGGGCGTTGTCATTCAACGGAGTGGTTCGGGAATGGGGGCGACCTTTACTGTGCGTAAGGCATCGGGGAATAATGTCTATGTCGAGAGGGTATTCCCCGTTCATTCACCTCTCATTACCGAGATAAAGGTGGTTCGACGGGGCCGGGTGCGTCGCGCAAAGCTCTATTATCTCAGAAGCAGAACCGGGAAGGCAACCCGTATCAGGGAAAAGAAATAACTGTTTCTTTTATTTAGAGAATATTGTATTATAAAGGGTGGATATAAATGATATCTTCCCTTTTTTTTATTGTCCAAAACATTATAATAGTTACTATGCCGACATCAGAAAGAGCGCAGTTAAAAACCGGTAAACGGCCGCAGCAGCTTGTCACGAGAAGCCTTAAAGAGGGAGACGTCCTTTTTGAAGAGGGCTCGCTCGGCAGAGAGTTATTTATTATTCAGGAAGGAAAAGTCGGGGTATATAAAGATACCGCTGAAGGACCTATAGAGCTTGCGACAATAGAGAAAAACGGTATTATCGGCGAGATGTCGCTTCTTGATAATCAGCCGCGATCTGCTACGATACGCGCCCTTGAACCTACCACCGTGGTGGTAATCAGTGAATCCGTGTTTCAGGCTACGTTGCAGAAAGCACCTGTGTGGTTGACAAGTATTGTAAAAATTGTTGTCAGCAGACTCCGTGATGCAAATAAGCGGGTTGATCAGACAGCGCTTCGTGATCGTGAGCGCGGACTGATCTCACTGATACTGATACTTCTTCCTGAATGTAAATATGAATTCTCATCACAGCTGGCACTCAGCTATGATACGGTTGTGGTGGAAGCGTACTATGTCTGCCGGTTGAAGAAACGGGAGATTGAGAAGCTGATTGCACGATTGGAAAAACGTGGCTTAATTGAGGTGGCCGAGGATACGGAACATAAAAAACACCTGTGCCTGAAAGATCTGGATGTGGTTAAATTATTCTATGAGTATCTTACCCTCAAGAGCCAGCAGAAGAAATTCAAGGAGATGAGTATTCCGCAGGAAGCGGTCGGGGTCCTGAGTAATATTGCCTACGTGGCTCAGAAATCGGGGAAAGAGACCGCTGAAGGCACCGCCCTGTTGAAATCGGCTTTTATAGCGGATATGGCAGGTAAAAATCCCGATAAGATTGAGAAAATGCTCCTTGATTTACGAAGAAGAAATTTGCTGAACATCATGCCCGAGGGCGACGATTCACTTATTATTTTCAAGCAGGAGACCCTGAGTCGCATTAAGAAAATCAAAGAGTGGTTACCTCGTTTTGAGATGGATGTTGCATGAAAAGCACTTCACAGAAACCCAAGCAAAAGGTTGGTTCCGGTCGTAATATAACAAAAGTGAACGAGCGGATCTATAAACGTGGCTCCCTTATGTTTATTGAGGGAGAGTTGAGCGCCGAAATGTTTATTATCCGTTCCGGAAAAATCAGGATCCTTAAACAGGAAGGGGATAAAACGGTGGAGCTGGCCGTTCTCGGTCCCGGGAGTGTGCTGGGAGAATTGTCCCTCCTCGATCATCAGCCGCGATCCGCTACGGCCCAGGTTATCGAAGATCTGAAGGTAACCGTAATTGACGAGAAGATGTTTGACCATACCATGAAAACCATTCCAAACTGGCTCGCCAATATTATCCAGGTTGTCGTCACCAGGTTGCGTGACACCATGAAGAGAACCGGCGACAGTATCGTACAAAAAAGCATTGCCGGCGTTGTTAAAATCCTGCTGCTTCTTTACAAGAGTGACAGTGTTGAACATGAAGGAGAGAAGCGAATCCCGATGACCAGAGCAAAGGAGGCTGTCAGTTCAATAATAGGTATCGGCGATATTGAAACGGAAAATGTATTTATGCATCTTATCCTTAAAGAGATGATGTATATCCGTAAGGATGAAGCGGGCAAAGAATATATTATTCTTGTGGATGACTCGGTGCTGCACTTATATATGAATTTCCTTCGTGCGGTTCAGCGCGGTATAGCCATGCCTGGAGAAAACCTTACCGATCAGGCAGTTGAATTGGCTCAGATAATAATTGACGCCGGAGAGAAGAACGGTAAAACAGTAAAAGCGCGCGTCAAAAAAATCGGTTTAACTCAGGTTGAAGTCGAGCTCCAGCGGCAGGGCAAGGGACAGTATATTGATCTTGATGCGCTGGATTCCCTGGTAGAAGCTAAGGTTGTCTTTAAAGAGCAGGATGCCGTAAAAACATCGCATCAAACTCATAAACGTATTGTACTCGTTTACAACGAAAAAACGCTTAACAGGATTGTGACCCTGCATGTATGGCTGCCGAAATTCAAGGAGGAAGTAATATTATAAAACCGCTGAAATGGTATAAAAAACTGCGTACCGGTAAAGGACGAAAGGAAACCGGTATGTTTCTTGTTGAGGGGCCCAGAGCGGTTAATCAGGTGTTGAAATGCCATCCTGAGCGTATACATGAAATACTTATTGACGAAAAAGCAGTGATTCGCCGTGCGAAGAAGGTACCTGTCCGTGAAATTACATCGCGACAACTTGCATCACTTGTATCAAGCAGGACATCCCAGGGTATCCTGGCAGTCGTTACTCTGCCTCCTCAATCTGATTCGACAGAATTGCCGGAAGATTGCGGAACGAAAATCCTGCTGCTTGAGAGTGTCCAGGATCCCGGTAATGTGGGAACACTCATACGAACGGCAGCTGCCTTTAATTTTTCAGGGGTTATATTAAGCGATACCTGTGCGGATCCATTTGCACCCAAGGCTGTCCGGGCTTCTGCCGGATCACTCCTTGCCGTCTGGATAAGGAGAACAATTAACTATCTTTCCCTGGCCGCCTCACTGAAGCGAAAGGGTTTTACAGTTGTTGCAGCGGATACTCACGGCAAAGAAGCCGTTGATCGTTTGTCGGAAAAGAGACTTGTTTTCCTACTGGGGAGTGAAGGGAAAGGACTCTCTCCGGCCGCCAGAGAACTTGCCGATAGAGTGGTGACTATCCCCTACAATGCGGAGGAGGTCGAGTCTCTGAATGTGGCCGCAGCAGGGGCTATTGGTATGTTTGTTGTAACCGGCAGCTAGTTAGTTTCTGTCAATCGTTAACACAAACTAAGCAAATGCAATGCAGCCTTTACCACTCCGTTTTGCCTTATACATGGCATCATCCGCTCGCTTGACAATAGATTCTTCGTTGTCATTCAGCAGTGCTTCGGTAATACCTATTGACAAACTGGTCATACCGAATTTAAACGCGCCAAATTGTTTCTGGATACGGTCGGCAACCACTTTCGCCTGGTTTTTATCGGTATCCGGCAGAATAATAACAAATTCGTCACCACCGTATCGATAGCCGGAGTCAATGTCGGCGCGTATGCAGACGTTTATTACTTTTGCCAGTGAAGCGAGTACATGATCGCCCATCTGATGACCTTCCGTATCGTTGAGCTCTTTGAATCGGTCAATATCTATGAGGATAAGGGACAGTTTCCTGGCAGGATTTCTGCCGTGACGTTTTAATTCACGTTTTATCTCGTTATAGAAATGCCGGACGTTAAACAGTTCGGTTAAACTGTCGGTTATCGCCAGAAGGCTTAACTGCTCATTTTTCCTTCTCAGTTCCTGTTCAAGTTTTTTCCTGTCGGTTATATCTTTTGCAGTAACGACGAAACCGTTAATATTAATATTTTCATAATTCATTTTTGAGATAGACAGATTGAGTTGTTTAATCTCACCGGTTTTGGTCCTTATTGATATTTCTTTGTCAACTAGGTTGCCGATCTTATCGGCTTTTTCCACAATGCGGGCGATTTCCTTTTCATTAACAAAAAGCATCGAGAGGGATTTGCCGAGGACCTCTTCCTGGCTGTATCCAAAATGATTTTCTGCACCTTTGTTAAATTTAAGAATGAAAGAATCAAAATCGATGGTCAGGATAATATCATTTGAATTTTGAATGATATTTTCGAGATAATTTACCTTTTTCCTGCCGAGCCGTTTCATAAGCGATTCTTTTTCCGTCCTTTTAATATAAAGGGATAAGTAGGACAGAAACCACCAGGTGAAAAGAGGCGGTATACATAGTACCGGCAGTGCGATAATGAATCTCAGGTGCAGACCGACAGGGAGTATTAAGGCAAAGATTACACAGGTTATCGTGATAAGTGAGCCGCTGAGGCCGAGGAGCAGCGTACCTCTTTTTAGTGTGTTTTTATCGGAGGATTTGGGATCCGTTACTATTTTTAAGAACAGCTTTCTCATCTAAAGATAAACCGGTTAAATTCCTTTTACCAAAGTATGGACAAATAATATAAAATATAACACGGCTTTGGTATATATCCGCTAAAATATTGAATAAAGGCGCTTGCTCCGTTTTCTCAGTCAATATTTTAAAAAGGGTTTATCATCGTTTATTATTATCTGATATTGCGTTGATTAAGTACTAACCGAATTTTCCGGATTTACATCGCTTAGAAGAGAGTGGTGTACTATTGAAGGAGACTATTTATCTGTTTAATAATACGTGGGTTTATATTGCTTTAATTGCAAACAGGATATAATTTTTATGTCTTTACAATTCCAGAGGCAAATCATCTTTTTTCCCAGGTTTTCAGACGATTAACGTCTCAGGGCATATGGCCGGCTATCACGCGAAAGAATTTCATGTATTAAGGAAGCATGAACTATGGTAAAAAAGAAATATTTTACCAAGGGGCAGATGGAAGCTGATATCAGTGATGCGGTTACGCGCTTCGAAAAGGAATACATGGGCCGGGGACCTTTAGAGACAAAGACTTTTATCCTGAATGATATGGTAGTAATACGCTTACGAGGTGTTTTAACCAGAGCAGAAGTGAAACTGATGAAATCGGATAGAAAGTCCCGTGGGAGAGATCTCATAAAGCAGATGCGTACTGAACTTATTGAAAACGGTCGTTCTCTGCTGGAGGCTGCAGTGCGAAGTGTTACCAGGCGAAAAATCAAATCCCTTCACACGGATATCAGTACCGTTACCGGGGAAAAAATAATTGTTTTTATTCTTGAAAAGCCGGTGGAATTTATTTAACTTTTTATTTTATAGGGGCTTAGCCCTATATTTATGGGCAGGAACATATTTTATCCTTGCCAACCGCAGGAGAAATAGTATAATTTAGCTCTTTAATACTGCACGGCTGCTGGACAGAAAAGAGATTTAATAAATCTGTTTCTCTGTAGAGGCCGTTACAAACGAGGGAATCACGTTCATCAGAGTTCATAAAGAATGCTTGATGAAAGGGATGGCCGGAGGAGTGGTCTGATTAAGATATCTCTTTTGGTCTTTTTTTTTATACACCACAGAAATATCTATTTTTACGAAAATAATTTTAAAAGGTATGGTACCCAATGGCATGGTTTACAAAATCAAAAGCTGACAGGGACAGATCGAAATCCCGCCAGGATCTGTGGATCCGGTGTCCCCGTTGCCGAAAGCATATATTCAGGGAGGACTGGCATAACAGTCACAGTGTGTGTCCCAAGTGTAATTACCATGGGAAATTACCGGCCTATGAACGAATCAGTATCATCCTTGATTCGGGAACGTTTAAAGAGCTGAACGGCAATATATATCCTTCGGACCCTCTGCAATTTGTTGATGGAAAAGGCAGGTATTGCGATAAAGTGAGAGAGACGCGGAAAAAGACCGGGCTTAATGAATCAGTTGTTACCGGCACCGGAAAAATAAATGATCTGCCGGTGGTAATCGGCGTTATGGATTTCAGATTTCTCGGCGGCAGTCTCGGTTCCGGTACCGGTGAGAAGATTCTTGCGGCGGCGAATCATGCCTATGATCACCGTATACCGTTAATCATATTTTCCGCATCAGGCGGTGCACGAATGCATGAGGGTATTTTATCGCTCATGCAGATGGCAAAAACCTGTGCCGGCATCGCCCGACTTAACGAACGAAAAATTCCCTATATTTCAGTATTGACCGACCCGACGACCGGTGGAGTGTCTGCGTCCTATGCGATGGTTGGTGATGTGAATATTGCTGAGCCCGGTGCCTTGATAGGTTTTGCAGGCAGACGGGTTATTGAGAATACCATCAGACAGAAATTGCCCGATAATTTCCAGACCGCAGAGTATTTGCTGGAGCGTGGATTTATTGATGTCATAGTACAACGTAGTGAGATGAAAAATGTTATTTCAAAAATTCTTTCCACCTATAATCGATGAAAATAATGAGAAGGGTGCATTATGAAAGTTAAGCTGGATTTTGAAGCGCCAATTGACGAAATGGAAAAAATGCTGCAGAAGCTCAAGGGGCTTCAGGGGGAAAATGACGGAGAATTCAATGAGCAGATTGTTGAATTGGAAGAAAAGGTGCACCGGCGACGTGAGGAGATTTATAAAAATCTGAGTCCCTGGCAGACGGTTAAAATAGCCCGGCATCAGGAACGACCGGTTTTACAGGAATATATTGCAATGATTTTTTCCGACTTTATTGAATTGCACGGTGACCGGCACTTCTCGGACGACCGGGCACTTATCGGTGGTTTCGCCCGCCTGGGTAAACAGAGTGTCATGATCATTGGCCATAACAGAGGGAAAAACATTCAGGAGAATATCGAGCGGAATTTTGCCCAGGCCAGGCCCGATGGGTATCGAAAGGCATTACGACTTATGAAGCTTGCTGAAAAATACAACATACCCATTATCTCTTTTATCGATACCCAGGGGGCGTACCCCGGGAAAGATGCTGAAGAGCGGGGACAGGCTGAAGCTATCGCACGTAATCTCACGGAGATGGCGCATATCAGTGTACCGATACTATGTGTTGTCACGGGGGAAGGCGGCAGCGGTGGTGCTATCGGGATCGGAGTCGGTGACGTTATTCTCATGCTGTCACACGCGATCTATTCGGTTATTTCACCTGAGGGATGTGCCGGTATACTGTGGCGGGATCGTGCCTATGCCGAACAGGCGGCAGATGCATTGAAATTAACGGCAACATCGCTGAAAGACCTGGGCGTAGTTGACGAGGTTATTGAAGAGCCGATCGGCGGCGCGCATAAAGATCCGGACGCTGCTGCTGCTGCAATTAAAAAAGCATTACAGAAAAACTTAAAGCGGCTGAAAGGGTATTCTTTGAATAAATTGCTGAATAAACGATTTGAAAAATATTCAAAAATAGGTATGTTTAACAGATAACCACAGGAACTGAATCGTTATGGCTATGAAACCGAAAAAAGAGAAAAAAGGAGCAGGCAGAGCAGGCGGCAATACTGCAAGTAAAGAGGATGCACTGCACAAAATACCGCTGCGTATTACTGATACTACTCTTCGCGACGCCCACCAGTCACTCTGGGCTACACGAATGCGTACCGAAGATATTTTACGGATTATTGATGTTGTTGATAATGTCGGTTATTATTCACTCGAGATGTGGGGAGGCGCAACCTTTGATGTCAGTCTCCGATTTCTTCGTGAAAATCCCTGGGAACGGCTCAGAGCAATTAAAGCTCGCTGCAGAAATACGCCGCTCCAGATGCTGCTGCGGGGGCAGAATCTTGTCGGCTATCGAAACTATGCGGATGATGTGGTTGACAAATTCGTTGAGCTGGCATGCGCCAACGGTATCGATATATTCAGAATTTTTGATGCCTTGAACGATACCCGTAACCTCGAAGCAGCTATCAAAGCGGTGAAAAAACATGGCGGTCATGCTCAGGGTACTCTCTCCTATACAATTTCTCCTGTGCATACTGTTGACAAGTATGTCCAGCATGCCAGAGATCAGGTCGCACTCGGGATTGATTCGATTTGTATAAAAGACATGGCGGGAATACTTTCTCCGATAATGGCCGAAAAACTGGTGTCTGCACTTGTCGAGCAGGTTGGCATTCCGGTTCAGCTTCACTGCCATGCAACAAGCGGTATGGCTACCCCGACCTATGTTGAAGGGGTACGGGCCGGAGCCGGGGCCATTGACTGCGCCATTTCATCTATGGCGGGTTTCTCGGCACAGCCGCCCGTTGAGACACTGGCTGCTATCTTTCGTGAAACAAATTATTCGGCAAATCTTGATTTTGACGCTCTTACAAAGATCGCCAGATATTTTAATGAACTCGCACCAAAGCGCCGGCAGAAAAGTACGCATATGAATGTCATTGATCCGGGAGTGCTCGTTCATCAGATTCCGGGCGGCATGATTTCAAATTTCCGATCACAGCTCGAAATGCAGGGCATGCTTGATAAGCTTGATGATGCACTCAATGAAGTTATCCGTGTCCGGAAGGATCTCGGGTACCCGCCGCTGGTAACCCCGACATCACAGATAGTGGGCACGCAGGCAGCCATGAATGTTATCAGTGGTGAACCATACAAAGTGGTGCCCAACGAAGTAAAAGATTACCTGCGCGGCAAGTATGGACGCTCACCTGCGCCAATTGATAAAAAGTTTCTGCGCAAGTAATCTTTTACTTCGAAACCGATTAACTATCGACCTGCAGATAAAATCAGACCCATGCTTCCCAATGCGGCCGACAGTCTGGATCCCGAGCTTATTGAGAGTGAAGAAGATATTATTTCGTATGTCATTTTACCCGAACCGGCGTTGGAATATTTTAACTGGCGGAAACTTCCGGCAGAGGAACGCCCGCCTATTCCCGCCGATATTGAAATGCAGAAACAGGAGGCCCCGCCTGAGAAAAAAGTTGAAAAACCAAAGCCGGCTGCTCCGGTGAAAACACCGGGGCAGATGATGCATCTTGAAGATTACCGGGGTTTTGGCCATCTGTTGAAACAGGCTGCAGGCTTGAAGATTGGCAACCTCACCGTAAGCAAGGGAGACTTCTCTATTTCACTGAAGGCTGACGGTGAATCTACTGCATCGCAGCCGATAGATGCAGGTGACGATTCATTGGATGAAATTGAGGTGCCGGCAGCCGTTGCAGAGCCGGGAAAAAAGCCGGTTAAGCAAAAACCTGAAGAGAAAATAGATACAGAAAAGGATAATGTCCAGGTGACCGCCGCCTATTCCCATACGCTGAATGCACCACTGGTGGGAACCTTTTATTCTTCTCCGGGACCGGGTAAACCGCCGCTGGTTAAACCGGGTGACAGCGTGAAAAAGGGTGACAAAGTCTGTATTGTGGAGGCAATGAAACTTTTTAATGAGATTGAAGCGATTGAGAACTGTATTATCAGAGAATTTTTGGTGAAGGATGGAGAGAGTGTGAAAAAGGATCAACCGCTTGTGGCATACGAACCGGCTTAGTTCCGGTACTAGGAGAAGGAAGGTCACTTCGATAGAAAGAGATCGTAAAAAATTGCAAATTGTTCCAGTCTAGCCGGTACCTGGTCGTGTATTGAGTCAAGGTCCGACGGCGTAAGACCTATTAATGAGACAATATCATAAGTAAACGGTGGGGGCGTAACAGTTGATTGCGTCCCCGTTATTTTCCTGTCGTAGCATTCATAATCTGCAATATGACAGATAGCGGTGTAATATTTGGAGCGAGATACCTGAGCCGAAGATTGCTTTGCCAGTATTTTTTCCGGACGATGATGGTAAACAATAGGATGATGCAGGACTTCCGGGAGATTCCATCGTGAAATCAGCCATTCTGCAACATCACAGTGGGAGTATCCCAACAATTCAGATTCTGCCTGATACATGGATTTTTCACTTTTATTGCCATAATCAATGGCGTTGTGAAAATCATCATGCAGATATTGCTCCATGACTATTTTACCGATATCATGGAGAAGTCCGGCACAGAAAGCCTCCTCCGGTGTAACGCCTTTTAAGGAAATTTTTTCTGCGATTAATTTTGACAGGAGTGCGCAGATAAGACAATGTTTCCAGAATTTTTTTCGATCGAACTGTGCGGAACGTTTCTCCTGAGGGAACATGTCAAAAACGGTAAGGCTTAAAACCATGGTATAGATTACTTTGAAGCCAAGAATAACAATTGCTTCATTAATATTGCCGATCGTACGCGGCATGCCGTAAAATGCACTGTTTGAAAGACGTAATATTTTAGCGGTTAATGAGATATCCTGACTTACTATGGCAGCTATATCACTTGATGATGAATGGGGATTGTTAATATAGTCCAGGATAGAACACGCTACTTGTGGAAGAGTTGGCAGATTTGACATCCGCCTGATTTTATCCTGCAATTCTACCGGTATCATTATCATCCATACGTTGCTCGTGTTATCTTAAAAAATGAAAGTAATAAAGATTTTACTCCTGAATATTCAGAATGCTTTTTGCATACCCGGTTCCAAAAGATTATTTTGATACAGAACCACATCTGTCTCAATTTTTATAATACTATACATGTAATTTGTTTGACACTATATATTTTATTTAAAGATTGCCGGGGGCATTTTTAGTGAATTTACAGAGGAGGATTAAAAAACATGGGTAAAAGAGTCGTGGCTTTCCTTGGTTTAATAAGTATCTTTTTTGCGTGGAGTGCATGTGGACTTTACTATGATACGCCCCTTGTCGGCCGGTATGGACAGACCGGTTTATTTTCCTGTCAATCTGCTAAAACCCTTGGTATGGGCAGACTTTCAATTGGTGCTTACGGTAATTTAAGTCGTCATAAGGACTTTTTGGTAAAGGTGTATGACCTCGATTCTTCTTCTGTACCGCAGGATTCTGTCGATGGGCCCAGTATGACTATTTCAGCATTGAATTTTGCAGTCGGGTACGGCATCACGCGGTACCTTGATCTGGCGGTCATGCTGCCGTTATACACAGAATTTATCTCAAAATACAGTCCATCAAGTGGGAATGACTTTGGCGGGAATACCATAGCCGGCCTTGGTGATATGGAGATTTCACTGAAATGGCAATATCCTCCTTACCCGCATAAAAAATTCTTTGAGATGGCCTATTACGGTGCGCTGAGTGTGCCTACCGGAGATAAGGAAAATGCCTATTTCCCTCGCCATACATACTACTTCTACAAAGACAGTTCCGATAAAGTAAAAGATTACTATACCTCCGGTTCGCCCGAGTTAGACATGAAAATGATCTGGACATTTGATTTTGATCAGCTCCGGGACGGTGTGCCGGTAGAATTTCATATCAACTATGGTGTGCGCTGGACCCATGCAAAGCTTGATCATTTGTTTCTTCTCAATTCCGGGTTGTCATTTCGACCGGCAAACTGGATAACCCTTTTTACTGAATTTGTCGGTGAGACTCGTATAGCCAATGTCGATCGTGGTTTTAAAATCGGTGATGACCCATTGCTTCTCTCACCAGGTGTTATCTTTACCCCGCCCGGAGGATTTTTTCTGAATATCGGTATGGATATCTGTCTGGCCTCCAAAGACACTCATTTGTCGTACTATACTCATGACAATGATGGTAATTATACTAAAATGATTGAAACTGAAATCCTGCCCAATTACCGTTTTGCCGCCAGTGCCGGCTGGGCCGGGTTTGTCATGCCGCAGGATAAGGATAAGGATGGTATCAAGGATAATGAGGACAGGTGCCCGAAGGACCCGGAAGATTACGATGGGTTTGAAGACGGTGACGGCTGTCCCGAAATCGATAACGACCAGGACGGTGTCCCCGACAGTGTTGATAAATGTCCCAATGATAAAGAGGATATTGATGGTTTTCAGGATGAAGACGGGTGTCCCGATTATGATAATGACGAAGATGGGATTCAGGACATCCAGGACAAGTGTCCAATTGTTCCGGAGGATCTTGACGGCTTCGAAGATAATGACGGTTGTCCGGAATATGATAACGACCAGGACAGAATACCGGACTCTGTTGATCACTGCCCGGATATACCGGAGGATAAAGATGCGTATGAAGACACTGACGGTTGCCCGGACTATGATAATGACCTTGACGGCATACCTGATTCGACCGATAAATGTCCGTCCGAGCCAGAAACCTATAACACCTTCGAGGATGAAGACGGCTGCCCCGACAAGAAGCCGGCGGGTAAACCCAAAGCCAAGGAGATTAAGCGCGGCCGTGTGATTCTCCGTGGGGTAAATTTTGAATTCGGTAAGGCGCGCCTGACTACCGATTCTTACATCATACTTGATCAGGTATATGCATCACTCGTCGAATGGCCTGAAATTAAAATAGAAATCAGAGGACATACCGACAGTGTCGGCAGCAGAATGTCGAATAAACGACTTTCTTATAGAAGGGCTCAGGCAGTTCGTGATTATCTCATAAATAAAGGCATTTCACCCGATCGAATGGTTGCCGTCGGTATGGGTGAGGATGAACCGATTGCAGAAAATTCTACTGCTGAAGGCCGTGCGATGAATCGTCGTGTAGAGTTACATCGTATTGACTAAGCGTAACATAAGGAGGATGTCCGATTATGGTAAAGTGTGTTGCAAAAGTGGTCTGTTTTGTAGGTGTTGTCAGTTGGGGATGCTTTGCAGCGATAAACACGGAAGGACAGAAGGGAGTGGTACGCACCTTTTCTGCGAAAACGCTTGGCAGAGCAACTATGGATATCGGCTTGGGACTCAACTATGCGCAGGATAGTGAGTTTATGCAGAATGTCAGAAAGGTTACCGCCTCGGGAGATTCTCTGATAGGAGAAGGGTCCGCGCGATTGTTGAATGGAACGGTGCATATTGGACTGGGTACTGCATCGTTTCTTGATTTCGCCGCCTCCCTGCCTTTCTATTATGACAGGGCGGGCATTGATGGCATTGACCGTGACGGCGGTATAGGGGATCTGTCGCTATCGACAAAGTTCCTGTATCCTCCACCGGGTAAACGCCGGGTCTTTTATCAATCCTATTACCTGGGCTTTACTATTCCAACAGGCAATTCACGTAGCGGTGTATTCCCTCGTCATACGTTTTATTATAATGAAGCGGATACCAGCGGCAGTGATGCAAACTATCCCATGAAGGGGCGCTTCTATACCCCTGAATGCGGTACCTTTAAACCGCTTATGTTATGGACGTTTGACATCGGCAGTGTGGTCAAGAAGTTTCAGTTTCAGATTGACGTTAATCTCGGTGGTGTATTTTCGTTTGACGGCGAGCGGCAGAATCTGGTACTGGCAAATATCGCGTTGGAATATGAACCGGTTGAAGTACTCTCAATTTTTGTAGATTTTGCGGGAAAATCACGGTGGGATAACTTTGAGACGAAGTTCAGGGTTGGTACCGACCCATTAATGCTTTCTCCCGGGATACGTTTAAATACACCGGTAGGGTTATATGTCTCTTTTGCCGGTGATTTTGCTCTTTTCAGAGATGCCCAGGAGGAGAAATGGGAACCCGACCACGGCGATATGGACGATTGGAAATATTATACATATGTGTATCCGAAATACGGTTTCCAGTTTTTAATGGGGTGGAAAGGGTATCTCACACCGCAGGATAAGGATAAGGATGGCCTGAAGGATGACGATGACCGTTGTCCGAAAGATCCCGAAGATCTTGATCGTTTTGAAGATAATGACGGCTGTCCGGATCCGGATAATGATAAAGACGGTGTTGAGGATGCCCGGGATAAATGTCCGAATAAAGCCGAAGACCGCGATGGTTTTGAGGATGATGACGGGTGCCCCGATGCTGATAATGACGGAGACGGCATAACCGATCTGCAGGACAGGTGTCCGAAGATACCTGAGGATTTTGACGGTATTGAGGATGAAGACGGCTGTCCTGATTATGATAATGATAAAGACGGTGTTGCCGATTCCACCGATAAATGTATGAATGATCCCGAAGATGTTGACGGTTTCGAGGATAATGACGGCTGTCCGGATCCGGATAATGATAAAGACGGCATTCCAGACCTTAAGGACAAGTGTCCCAACAAACCGGAATCAATGAACGGGATAGATGATGAGGACGGTTGTCCGGATGAGAAACCCAAGAAGAAGAAACAGTCGAGTATGCCGAAGCATCAGATTCTTGAAGGGGTCAACTTTGCAAGCGGCAGCTCGAATATGACTTATTCTTCTTATCAATATCTTGAGCCCATTGTTAAGGAGATGAAAGCATACCCTGAAATCGAGATTGAGGTGCGCGGTCATACCGACAGTGTCGGCAGGTATCAATCCAATATGCGGCTCTCCCAGAAAAGGGCCGAGTCGGTAAAAATGTACCTGGTCAAACAGGGCATCGCCTCCAACCGGATACGGGCGGTGGGTTTCGGTCCAAGCAGCCCTGTCGCCGATAACCGTACCGCTGCGGGAAGAGCGAAGAACAGAAGGATTGAGATTGTACGGGTGAAATAAAGTAAGATGAAAGTAATTGTTTTTAAAGCCCCCGTTCGATTGAACGGGGGCTTTTTATTATCAATCAATTACCCCTGAATCAACCAGTTAAATCCCCACCGGAAAATAAGCCCCGGCATGAAATAGCCGGGAACATAGGCGATTTTTTTGTTGAAAAGGTTGTCAATTTTGTAGAACAGTCTGAAGGTTTTAATCTGCACAGTGGTTTTAAGGTTAACGTCGATAATGGACCTGTGCCAGGTGGTGATGCCGGCGTAATCAACAGGATTGCGCTCGCTCCAGTACACAACACCCAGATCCATGCACAGATGGTTTGTTCTTCCTTCCCTGTTTAAATGAAAAGAGAGGATGCTTTTTGATTTGATGAAGGGACGTGCCTGGGCGAATTGCCACTGGGAAAAGAGGGACAGCCCATGCCATTTCCCGAACAGAGGGGTCACTGTTGCAACCCATTGCGGCTCTTCATAGGGCGGTATCTGGTGCGGCCACGCTTTTTTAACGGAATGACGATCAACACCATACATATAACAGAAACCGAGATTTAAACCTATCAGTTTATAGCGTAATGCACATTCAGTTCCGTACGATTGATACGGATCCATGAACAGGCGAACCGGTAAAATCTGCAATGCCGTATCAAAGGGGATGTTCGGCGGCAGTATATCCTGCAGTGCAAAGAGGTTGAGCCGCTGATTGCCGAGTTTGTTGGAAAGAGTAGCTTCCCAAACCGGCAGTGATCTTAGATGATCGTTGATTTTTACAAAGCTGTATCCGGCGCTTCCCTCAATCACGCTTTGCACATCTATACGGGGGATGGTATAGGTCCAGGTAAACGCTGCCGCCGCTCTGGTATAATGTTCCACCCATTTTGATTCGTTGATGCTAAGTACTTCATCGCGACGGGCGCTGAAGGTGATACCAAGGGTATCCCGGGTATTGAATTGCACAAAGGGGTGTATCCCGCCGCCATACATGAATGCTTCTCCACGGCGCACCGGGTTATCGATAATGGTATTGGATACCGGGGAAATACGATTGACGTTTTTCTGTAAAAAAGCTTCACCACCTATTCGCAAATGATTTCCTATCGGCAGGGCGAGAAGATGTGCCTGAATATGGTGATCGTAATGTGCCCGTTTTTCCCAGGCGAGGGCTGTGGTATCCTCTGTCGTGTCAACAAAATATTCGGTGGCCAGATCATTGTCGAGGTCTGCATACTTGTAGGACAACCGTGTTTCCGTGCCGTTCTTTGCTGTCCATGCCAGCCGGATAGAAGTTACATGCTCATCGGTAAGCGGGTTGATTCCCCGGTATGAAACGTATGAAGTATCATAACCGATTAGATCATAAATCCCTTTATAGAATGCATACATACCACCGGCCTGATGGTTAAAACTCTGCCTGCGGAAGTATTGATAATTTGAAAAAATACCGAGATAAAATCGTTCGGCAATCGGCCGGGCAAAGCGGATGTTCAGAGTATTCTCGTTAAAGACACCGTTTTCCCAGAGTATGCTCATTTCAGGTTTTGCCAGTGCAGACGGCTGCTGGTTGATATAAATAATCCCCGGCATAAAGAAGCGCATATATTTCATTTCCGCCGCGGAGTAAAGATTTAAGCCGACAGTCGGATCGGTCGTATACTTAAAAAGACTCTGATCAGCAAAGAGCGCCGTATGCATTGCCGGAAATCCATAGTAAAGAAACCGATTCAGATTGGATGCGAGCGTTGTAGGTACAGAAATGTAATCCGGATGAAAATACAGAATTTCTGAGAGATTCATCCCGTCAGCCTGATAAATACGAAAGGGATAAAATGTCGAGGTGTTGTAGAGAGAATCAAGTGACTGGGGATGTTGCTGATATATCTGACGGTAATATGTATTCTTTGCCAGGAGAGAGCGCTGCCGTTCCAACTTTTTAAGGGAATCGGAGGGCATTGCTTGTGAGGTGACTTCAGTTGCTGTTGCTGATAAAGTTGTGTCGGCAGTCGTAGAGTCCATTCCGTTACTTTCCTGCAGTGCCGTATCTTTTGCTCCTGATGCCGCCGAAGTTTCGGCTGTTGTTGTGAAAACGGAATCGGACAAGGAATCCGGGGCTGAAAAAATCGCAGGTGTATACAATAAAACAACTGCAATGAATGTAATTATATAATGAAACTTCATACGTGTTAAAATAACTTTATTGTGAGAAAAGTAACACCGTAAATTTATTATCCCAGGATCTGATTGGATGATATATCTCTGTGACAGTGATATATTTTAATTTCTTTGAGACAGTATGCAAAAATGAAGAAGTCAATATCGTCTTTCCGGGTTAGTTGGGTGCAAACTAAAAAAGCTGATATTATTTCTCGTGTATGTTCTTTTTTAAAAACACCTCTTCCGTTGTGTCTGTTCCCGTTATTCATGCAGTGTGCCTATTTAAATACGTTTTATAATGCCAAAACAGCTTTTAACAAGGCATTTAAAGCACATATGAAGCTTAAAAGTTCTGTGACTGATACGACGGTTGAATTGACGGATGAAATAAAGACAGGGTATGAAAGGGCAATTAAGAAATCGACAAAAGTGCTGGATGTTTATCCGAAGCGGAGAAGGTGGCATGATGAGGCGGTGTTTCTTAAGGCGAAATCGACATTTTATTTAGGAGAATATTCGACCGCCGCCCGGCGGTTCAAGCAGTTTCAGAAAGAGTATCCCAATAGTCCCTATATTCCCGAATCGTATCTGTTTTTGGGGAAAGCATATCTGGAGGATAATTCACTGCAGAAGGCTGATGAAACATTTCAGTTTATTTTGGAGAAGTATCCGAAGTTGAATAAAAACGAGGAAATTACCCTGCTTCTGGCGCAGGTGGCGATAAAACGGGAGGGGAAATCCCAGGCGGTACGGATTCTTGAGGAGAGCCTGCGCAGCGTAAAATCTGATGAGCGAAAGTTTGAGATAATTATCAAGTTATGTGATCTGTATATCGATCTGGGGCTTTGTAAAAAAACCATAGCCTTGATAAAGAAAGCGCCGCGTAATAAGGATTTTCAGAACTATCTGTTCCGGATTGATTTTTATCACCTTACCTGTCTTAAGAAAATGGCGGCGTATGCCGAGGCGCTGGCTCTGGCGGAAAAAATGATGAAGAACAACCAGTATGTAAAGCAGGTACCGAAAATTTTCCTGGAAAAGGGGATCATCATTAAAGCCATGGGGCGGGTGAAAGAGGCTGTTGAGATATTCAGGGAAATAACCGAGGGAACCGGAGCCAATGAGATAAAAGGCCGGGCATGGTTCCAGCTCGCACTTATTTATCAGTTCGAATACGGTGATTATGAAAAAGCAAAAGAGGCTTATGAAAAGGTGGTCTCCCTGACTGTGGATCCGACTATGGTGGAAACGGCGAATAAACGTATCACCGGAATAAACCAGCGACTGGAATATCTTGAAAAGATAGGACAGGTTGATGAGTCGATTCCCGATACTGTTGAGGACACCGTCGCAGAGAGTAAAAGCCTGCTCGTCTATAAGCTGGGCGAAATTTTCTGGCTGAATCTTGCGGAACCGGATTCGGCTTTACTGCGGTTTTCTTCTCTTTCATCGGACAGTACAACGGACAGTTCTCTGGTAATGAAATCACTGTATGCCAGGGCATGGATTCTTCGGTTTATAAAAGAGGATACAGTGACGGCAGACAGCTTGTACACACTAATAATTGAGAGATACCCTGCGACAATTGTCGCACAGAAAGCCCAGCAGGATCTCGGTGTGCCGATTACCGTACAAACCCGTGAAGACTCCGCCCGCAACGCCCTTATCGAAGCGGAGCGTCTCTATTTTGAAAAAAGTGACGCTGTCGCATCGGCAAATGCCTACTATAAGGTCGCCAATACTTATCCTGATTTCCCGGAGATCGCATCAAACAGTATCTATGCTGCTGCGTGGTTATGTGATAATGTCCTTAACAAGAATAAGAAAGCACTCATGCTATACCGCAAACTCTGTGACTCGTTCCCCGAATCCGAGCTCTGTCTTAATGAGGCAAAACCACGGATACAGATCGTGGAAGATACCCTGAAAGTTCTGGAAATTAAAAGGAAAAAGAAATCGGGGAAAAGGAAAAAAGGTAAACAGACAGACAATGAGATGGTGTCGGATGATGACGATACAACGAAAGCAATAGACACGGATGAAGTGACTCCTACGGTAAAGGATATCACTGATACATTATCGGAGAATCAGTCGGTACCACCGAATAAGATCGCCGTTCCCAGGAAACCGGAGCGGCAGAAAATAATAAGAAAACGGCGGCCCGGTTCCGAAGATAAATAGTAACGGGAAAAGTAATGTGTTTCAACCTATCAATTAAGGAGGTAACAGCATGGTAAAGCAGGTTCTGAAAATGACAATTGCCGGTATGTGTCTTATTGTTGCAGTAGGCTGTGGCGGTAAAAAAGTCACCCGGGTGGAAACGGATACTACCATTGACCTGAGTGGCAGGTGGAATGATGCTGATTCCCGCATGGTAGCCGAGGAAATGATAAAGGACTGTCTGTCGAAACCCTGGTATAATCGTTATGAAGGCGCCAATGCAGTTCCGCGGGTCATTGTCGGAAAAATACGCAACCGGAGCCACGAGCATATTAATACGGAAACATTTATCAAAGATATCGAGCGTACCCTGATCAATTCCGGGAAGGTCGAATTTGTCGCCAGTAAAGAGGAACGAGAGCAGATTCGGGAGGAACGTGATGACCAGATGGCCGACAATGCATCAGATGAGACCGTAAAGGCTGACGGGCAGGAAGTCGGTGCCGATCTCATGCTCTATGGCAGTATAAACACGATTGCCGATACTGAAGGTGACGAAACGGTGATGTATTACCAGACCGACCTTGAACTGGTCGAAATAGAGTCGAATAGAAAGGTGTGGATAGGTACAAAGAAGATAAAAAAATATATTACTCGTGGTAAAGCAAAACTGTAACCTGCTCCTGTCGGCCGATTATGGGCAAACGATATCTGAAGAATGCCACCCTGTGTATTGTCATAGGCATGCTCTTTCTTTCATGCACGACACGGCAGTCACGACGGATAAGGCTGCTGAATGATTCCTTTACCAGACAAGATTATCGGAAAACCATTGAGACGATACAAAAGTCCCAGGATAAATACGGCAATCTGAACCGGTTTCTTTACTGGTTTGATCTGGGATTGCTCTATCATTATATCGACCGGTTTGATTCCAGTATTCTTCATCTTGAAAAGGCGGAACAGGTGCTTGATGAACTGTATGCCCGCTCGGTGACAAACGAGATAGCCAGTATCATGACTAATGATAATCTGCGTCCCTATCGGCCCAGGCGCTATGAGCAGATCCTGCTTCACCAGTTTCTCGCCTTTAATTATCTAGCCCGCAATGAGATTGATGAAGCGCTTGTTGAGATGCGAAAAGTACGCCTTGTCTTTGAACGCTTTCAATCAAAAGATAAGGGCAAAGACAAATACAACGATGACGGTATGGCACATTTCCTTTCTTCCATTCTTTACGATGCTCAGGGTGATGATGATGACGCGGTTATTGCACTGTATAAGGCTGTCTCGGCCTACCGAAACGGCCCCGTACCGATCCCTGCCCCGGTGAGTGACCTGGCTTATTACCGGTTGCTGGAAGACGGCCGTGAGGAAGACATTGATGAGCTGCAACTTGCGCCGGAACACAAACCTGAAAATGTTCCGGGATTGTATGATTCTCCACGGAGTGAGATAATTCTCATCGGGTATGCCGGTCTCAGCCCGATACTCGGAGAAACGGTATACTGGGGAACCTATGTGGTTGACGGGGCGTTAATTGTTCACTATCGCAATCCCTATGGTGATACGGTTACCATGGCCCTGCCTGCGCCACCGATACCGGATATGAAAGGAGAAGAAGGGAAAACAAAATCGGGTACCACCTTTCATATAAAATTCGCTCTGCCCTCGCTGGTAAAAAGAGAATCACAGGCTGAACAGATTGTGCTTATGGTTGAGGATTCGTCAGGTAAAGAGGTGCCGGGTATACCCCTGACTGATACCGATCTGCTGCTGGAGAAAGAACTGGAGGATAATCACGCGAGAATAATTGCACGCACCGCACTTCGGGTGGTACTGCGGACTATAGCGCAGCAGCGAACCAAAAAGGCGCTGCAGACGGAATCACCGCTGGCGAATTTATTCGTGAATGTAGGCACGGACCTGCTGGCCGATCAGCTTGAAAAGGCCGACACCCGTCTGTGTTTCTTATTACCACAGACTATTCATATTGCACGAATACCGGTTTCTCCCGGTAGACATACCGTCAAAGCCGTTACCCTAAACAACGGAAGGGAGGTGATTGAACAAAAAGAATGGCAGGATATTTTTATTACGGAAGGGAAAAAAAAGTTTGTCTTTTATCCAACATTAAAGTAATATCGTTGATATAATTTGCTGACAGGTAAAAGATACTTTTTGTGGGCTGACTATCTTCCCTGCGGGGAGTTTCAACTAATAATTATACTTGCGAATAGAGGTTATATGATATAATTTTATCGTATTATATCAAGGAAATAAAACCAATATTCGTATCACTCTTATTAAGGAGGTTTTAATGGGAAATGTAAAAGGCTTTCTCAAGAAACTTGCCGTTGTATCACTTGTCGGATTGGTTGCATTCCAGATGTGGGGCTGTCTTGACGATCCGGTGAGTGATGAGGATAGTGTAGTCGTTACCCTTGGCACTATAGGTTCCATGGGGGTAGACACATTGAAAGCAATCACGGGTACTATCACTGCATCTCCGGCTATTGATCAGACGGCATTAGTTATAACACTTACTGATGCAGCAGGGAATGATGCCAGTTCACATTTCACCCAGACCGGTCCGGGTGCAATTTCTGCAAAGGAAGAGATAGATATTGCAGCCGATCTGGGATTGGCTTTTACACCAAAGAGTTCCATATCCTCAGGTACCTACAGGCTTACCATTCAGGCGACAGCCGGTACCGCTACAGGATCTGATTACGAGGATTTTACCGTGACGAGTGTTAACGTTGTGGATACCAATGTCGTAACGGTACATGACACGTTAGGTTCCTGGAATAATCCCACCTATGGTTCTTCTTTAGACGCCGATTTAATGGTTGTTTATAAGGTAGCCGAAGCTTCAGCAAACAGTGCTGAGATGGATGTCTGGTATTCAAATGAAGCAATCAATAATAGAGCCGCTGATGTTTTTTATTCTCCGAAACAGGCTGGGCTTGCCGATCATCCACCAAAAAATTGGACTACCCAGAACGAAACGCAAATGGCAATCGTTACCTGTGATTTTGATACAGTAGTCAACCAGGCTCAGATCGATGCGATTTGGGCTGCGGCAACTGATAAGAAACAACTGCTTCGTCTTACCGCCGGTCAGGTTGTTGTTTTACAAACAAATAATGGTGTTAATAGACTGATTAAGTTTATTTCTGGCCAGACCTCCGATACGGGGATTTGCGTTTTTAAAGGAAAGAAACCTGAATAACCGTTATCTATTTATTGAATAATAAAAAAGCCGGTGTAATACTACATCGGCTTTTTTATTATTCATGAAACGTTATTTCTATAACACAAACTGCAAACCACCCCGCACGGCCCCGCCATGCAGATTCAGAACACACCTCATTATTGGATTCCTCTTTATTTCTTTCGGCCCTGCTGTATTGTATAGTACCGCCAAGGAACAGGGAGAGATGGTCACCGGGGTTGTAATGGATATCCAGTGCGCCTTTCAGCAGCAGCCCGAAATAGTAACCGCTGCTTTCATCGTAGGAGGCATTATTATTGCTGTCATATTCAACCCAGGTATAATCCATGATATTCAGACCGGCTTCCCTTTTAAAAACCGGATTGATTCGCGCTTTGGGACGGGGCGCATACTGGAGGAATGCACATACAGGTACAATAAGCCGCTTTTTTTTCCATACGGTTCTTTCAATCTGGTCGCTGCCCACTACAAATTCTTCTTTTTTAGAAACTTCATGCCAGGTTAAACCGCTGTTAATACCTATACCGACCTTGCCGTACCACTGCCTGCCGTATTTCGCGGTAAACTGCCAGGCGAGCCGCTCTCCTTTGGGAGAGAATTCAAAGAAATCCTGGATCCGGACCGGGCCGATGGAGGCCGATATGATGTGATCGGTAACTTCAAAAACTCTTTTCACCGTTGATTGTGAAAAAAGGTTTTAGCAGGTTCCTGCAAAAAACAGTACCATAATAGTGCGGATTCTTATCATATAAAAGCCTTCGTGTAAGGTGATGATATACAAATCATTAACGATATCTTAATTATATGATTCGTATTAATCAAATGCCAGTATTTTACCGAAAACTCCCGAGAAGGAAATAAAATGGTCTTACTATGGAATAGTCATTTTCCGTAATATATACTATACGATGTATCAATTCGGGAGAATTTCAGATATACGTACTTTCTATATTATTTACAGAACACTAGGCGAGGAAACCTATGAAAAGAGCAATTTTTTATATCACAATACTTTTTAATTTTACATTTCTGTTTACATGTAGCGAGCTGTCCGACTGGTTTGTTACCGATGAAGATGAAGTAAACATGGGCACGGATTTTTATCATCAGATTCTTGCAGATTCCAGTGAGTATCCGGTGCTTGATACGGTAGGGAATGAGCAGAATCGACTGTTGTACGACTATATCGATTCCATCGGTCACTGGATTGCCGACCACCAGACGGTGCGGCCGGAAAATGAGTATCTGAAATATCATTTTACCGTCATTGATAAAGACGATGTGGTCAATGCGTTTGCGGTTCCGGGCGGCTATGTGTTTCTTTATACCGGCCTTATAAAAGCTGCAGCTAATGAGGCTGAGATTGCAGGGGTAATCGGTCATGAGATAGCCCACATTGCAAAACGGCATGGGGTGGATCAGCTCGTGAAACAGATGGGTGTTGAATATGTCAAACAGCTCATTTTCGGTGATGATCCCAGCCTTATCGCAGAGGTGGTTACCGCATTGGTATTCCTTAAATTCAGCAGAGAAAATGAGTATGAGGCGGACAGTAACGCCGTTGAGTTTCTGATTACCGGCGGCTATAATCCCAACGGTATGAAAACATTTTTACAACTGCTGGCCGACAACAGCGGATGGAATTTCGAACCGGTATCAACTCATCCCGATCCGAAAAAGCGGGTCGAGGCGGCACAGCGGATTATCGCTTCAAAACCGTCAACGGTGAACAGTCTGCCCACGCCGCCGAAGAAATACAGCCCGAAGGAATGATGATTGAAAAAAATAGCAATTATTCATAAACACAAAACTTCTCAAGGAGCGTTCTATGGCATCTAATAAACCCCTGAAGATTGTTGGTATTGTCCTCGGTTTATTTGTGTTGTTGATCATTGTTGCGGTTGTTGTCCTTAATATCATGTTTCCGCCGGAAAAGATAAAGACCATGGTGCTCCTCAAGGTGGAGGAGGCTGTCGGCAGGAGCATTGATGTTGAAGGTGCCGGTATTTCCATCTATCCCATATTCGGGGTTAAAATCAAGGGGTTGAAAATTGCCAACACTGAACGAAAAGGTTATAGTTCGGATCCGTTTGTAACGCTTGACGAGTTTCTTGTCAGTGTGAAAGTACTTCCGCTGCTGCAGAAAAAACTTGCGGTCAAGGCGGTTATTTTTCGCAAACCGACAATCCTCGTTGAGGTCAACCGTATGGGCTCGTTCAATTATGAGGATCTCGCTTTCATGGCGCCCAAGGAGGGTACGGAAAAGGTGAAGGCTGAGAAACCTGAAAAAAAGGAGAAGAAACCCGGTGGTCCACCCGCACTGCCCATTCCAATGACAATGGAGAAATTCGCTATCGAAGATGGAAAAGTTATCTATAATGATTACAGGGAAGGACGGTATATAACCATCGGGAATCTCAACCATCGCATCGACTTCTCAATTGACAAAGAGTTAAAAGGTGTCACCTCAACGGGTGAGCTGGTTCTGGCCGATATTGCAGTCCGGACCGGTGAGATCCCAAAACCTCTTACGGGCGTAACCTTTTCATTCTCCCATGACGTGGGAGTGAATGTGGTTGACGGCGATGCGGTGTTGAAGGATGTCCGTATTTCCCTGCAGAAGATCTATATCGCCTGTTCCGGAACGGTAAAGAATTTCAATACTGAGCCGGTACTGGACCTGAAGATAAAAACGGAGAAAATTTCCATTGAAGACCTGCTGGCCGAGGTACCGGTCGAACTGTTTCCGGATATTGCCAGACTGAAAGCGAAGGGTTTTATTCAACTGGCGATGATACTGGGCGGTACCATTGATGCATCGGGTGTGCCGCGGCTCAAGGGTAAGTTTACTTTAGGAGACGGCCATATTCAGTATGCCGACTTGCCTGAACCGATTAGTGATATCCGTGCGAATATCGCGTTTACTAAAAACAGTGTGGTTATTTCCGATCTTGGATTCAACCTCGGTAAGAATCCGGTAGCACTGAAAGCCAGAATTGAAAACTTCGCCATGCCGAATGTGGATGCGGTACTGAGAGCCACGGTGAATCTTGATGATCTTAAAAACGTTGTTGCCCTACCGGAAGGTGTTGCGCTTTCCGGGACTATAAAATCAAATATTACCGCAAGGGGCATTGTTGATCCTAGCGACCCGATGAAAGTAAATATTGACGGCAGCATTGCAGTGACCAACCTGCGTGCGAAGACTCCCGGTTTGCCGAAACCGGTAGTCGTAAACGGCACGATGAATTTTTCACCAAAACAGATAGCAAATAACATGAGTATTGGTGTCGGATCGTCAAACGTGAAAATCGATGCAAAAATAGCGGATTATCTTGCTCTGGTGGTTAAGGACTCGACAAAAAAATCACCGCGGCCGAAGCTTAATTTTAATGTGGTCTCGACCATGCTGAATACTGATGATTTGATGGCGCCGCAAAAGAAAACGGCGTCTCAGCCTGCGGAGACCGGAGCACCGGCCAAACCGGCACCTGCCGCGACCGGGCCGGCACCGATTCTCGCCGCGCCGCTGCCCGGGATTGATATGAACGGTACTATTAATTGTAAACGTATTCTGTACCAGGGTGTCGAGATGAGTAACTTCGTTACCCGAATATCCTCCGTGAATGATATTATGAAAGTCAATACCCGTGCAAACATGTTCAGCGGGGCGCTGTCGAATGATGTGAACATGGATGCCCGTAATCTGGATAATGTCAGAATTGCCAATACGTTCAGTATCAGCAAAATTCAGGTAAACGATTTTATCAGCAATCTGAACATCTGGATGGGTGACAATCAGCCGCTGTTGAAGGATTTGGACCAAAACCTCTTTGGCACGCTGACGTTACATACCAATTTCAAAACGAACGGTGCCACCACCGAGGACGCTACAAGAAATCTTGACGGGACGATTAATGCAAAAGTGGCAAACGGCAAAATTAAAAGCAATGTTTTTACTGACGGAATTAACGGCAAGGTCGCCGGATTCGCCAAAAAAGTACGACTGCCCATTGATAACCTCATCAATATCGGCGATATCACCTTCAGCAGTTTGAAATTTCTGGCGCAGATAAAAGACGAGCGGGTCTTTTTCAATGATTTCTCTCTTGACTCCCGGGCCACCGGAAACTGGAATGTGGCTGGTAATGTCGGCTTTGACGGTGGGCTTGATGTTGTTCTCACCGATCGCCTGCCGAAAAACGTTTCAAAGAGAGTTCTTGCGGTGCAGGATAAAGTGAAGGGCGGTGCGTCCAAGCTAATCAAACAGGGAGAAGGGGCGCTCAGTAAAAAACTGGGAAGTGAAGTGAGCCGGGTGCTGGGGAATGCCGCCGCCAAAAAACTCGATGAAACCTTCATCACTCCCGACAGGGAAGGACGGGTGACCATGTTTATCAATTACGGTGGTAACGTTGCTGCGCCGAAACCGGAAAAGTTCGGATTTAGGCGGCATGAAGGCACCTGCACGGAACAAAAGACCACCGCGAAACAGGTTCTGAAAAAAGAGTTGAAAAAGAAGGTTGAAACAGTTAAAAAAGAAACCGTGCAGAAAGTTAAAAAAGAGGTGGAGAAGCAGGTAAAGAAAGTCACCCAGGAGGTTAAGAAAGAGGCGGTAAAGGCGGTTGAGAAACAGGTGCCGACTGAAGTAAAAGAGGAAACGAAAAAAGCAACGAAAGATGTTAAAAAGAAGGCAAAGAAGAAGTTGAAGAAACTGTTTCAATAATTCAGCAGCCGACAATAACTTCTTCACCGTCAACCAGAACGAAATCAACCTCAGGCTCTTCCTGAAGCAGCTCCTCGAGAATGTCTTCGTTGGGAGTGTGAGAAAAGCGTACGCCTATGATATCCGCCTTTTTGCCCTGTTCAAGACTGCCGATAAGGTGGCTGCTGCGCAGGGCACGCGCCGGATTTTTTGTTACCCAGTTGAGCATTGTTCGGGCAGGTATGTGGGGATAACAGGTCTTCATATAGTAAAGCTCGTCAAATAGGTTCATACCCGCCAGACTTACCGGAGATTCAGTCCCGAGGCAGATGTTGATACCCCGATTTAATCCGGTTTCCATGGGAAACCGTTTATGCTCGAGCATCTCATTGTATTGCCCGCAGAGTACCACGGAAATGTTCTTCGCTGTCAGTAAAGACAATTCATTGCCGCTGACATAGTTGCAGTGGTACAGGATACCGTTGTTCGGGATAAGATTCCTGGTAAGGGCATACACCATTGAACCCTGCTCAGATTTTCCATAAGGCCATTCTCTTTTCCGGGTGAGATGGTAATACAACTCCCCCGACTGTTCGGAAAACGCCTGAAGTTCATCGGTGCTTTCCGCCATATGGCAGGCCCAGAGGTAGTCGTTGTGCCTGGTTATATTAAGGAGTGTTTTGTGTAAAGGAACGTCAAGAGAGAACAGTGCGTGCGGGGCAATACCGATATTTCCTTCGCGCCTGCTCTTTCTGACCCGATTCTGCAGGGTTTCGATAAAATGCTGTTTTCCGGTATAGTTTTCGTTCTCCGGGTGTACCTCATACATAACCCACGATCGTACCGGTTCATCCCGGACAACAATGGCCGAAAAATCGGTTCGTGAGGTGTCGACAATAGTGGTAATACCGTTGGCAAGCGACTCACGTATGCCCAGACGTATTGTCGAGAGCAGTTCGTCAGGTGCAGCCTGTCGCATACTGCGGTCTTTTTTTAATGTCCAGGCTGTGAACGATTCATCCTCCTTTTTCACCGCACCCCGTATAATGCCCTCCTCGAGGTGCGTATGCATATTTATCAATCCCGGCAGAAGGAGCCGTTTCCCGCAGTTTACTATCCGATCCCGGGAAGTCCTGCGGATTGCACTTCGCTGACCTATTGACGATATGCGATCATTGGTGACGACAATCGCACCGTTGGTGAGAATGGAATTGTCCGGAAGGAGAATCCATTTTGCAAAATAGACCGTTGATGCCATTGATGTACTGATTTTTTACCGGTTATTTCACTCTTTTATGTATATGACTTTTTAAAGCCGTGTTAAAATCCTTTAAATAATATATTTTTAAACACGTTCCGGTGTTTTATCCACTTTTAAAATATATCTGTGGTGATTCATCGTTATTTATTTGTGTTTTTGGAGCAGGTATAAAAGGTGGCGCGTACACAGGGTGTCTTTTAAGAAAAATTGTGTCGTTGCAGGGATTTTATACTGTCTGAATCAGTTTACAGGTATCAAGCCGGTAATCTTGTGTGGTTTTATTTCTGCCGGAACCGGTACAGGATATTTTTATTTTAACTAAATACTATAAACGTTTGTGAAGGGAACCATATGAATGTATTGTACAGTGCTTCTTTGCTGATGAGTTTTGTTTTTTCCGTCTATGCGCAGGGCGGTAAAAGTCCGGGTTCCGGCGGTATGGCCGGCAGTTTTATACCCATGATGGTAGTGATGTTTATTGTTATCTACTTTTTCATGATTCGTCCGGAGCAGCGGAAGCAGAAGGATAAGAAGAATATGATGGAGAATCTGAAGAAGGGCGATAAAATACTTACCATTGGCGGAATATACGGGACCGTGGGAAATATAAAGGATGATACGGTTATGGTAAGGATTGGGGATAACACTACAGTAAAATTTGCCAAGTCGGCAATTTCATCCGTAATCACTAATAAGGAGGAATCAAGAGAGAATAAAAATAACGAAGGGAAAAAGTAATAATGGCTGATATCCGAATATATGGTGATCCGATTCTCCGGAAAAAGGCGGAACCGGTTAATGAATTTGACGGATTGTTAAAAGATTTTACTGAGCAGATGAAGAATGATATGTATGCCAGTAACGGTGTTGGACTGGCGGCGCCACAGGTGGGGCGTTCGATACGACTTGTCGTGGTTGATGCCACAGGAGGTGAACAGGAACCGTATGTCGTGATAAATCCGGAGATTACCTATTTATCGGAACAGCAATCAGACTATGATGAAGGTTGCCTCAGTATACCGGATATCACTCTGACCATTACCCGTCCGGCCATTGTATCTGTGCGTGCGCAGGATGAGGAAGGAAATGAATATACCATTGAGAAAGCAGATGGCCTTCTTGCCCGTGCATTACAGCATGAGATCGATCATCTTGACGGCATACTCTTTGTGGACCGGGCATCACCGGTACGACGACAGCTTATTTCAGGAAAATTGAAGAAGCTTGCCAAATCTCAGCGAAATGCCTCAAAGACTGCTTAAAATACTCTGCATCTGTTCAGTGTTCTTGTTCGCCGGATGTGCAGGGTCATCCGTATTGGTACCCAACCCCAAAGGGAAAACGGCTCACCCTGAAAAGCGATCGCCATCTGTTGAGAAAAACGACAAACATACACCACCGGCTGGTGAAACGAAGGAGAGCGAAGAAAGAGACTCGGAGAAAATCCCGTCTGAGGATGAGCTTGATTTCGCCTTGGCATTTGTCGATACCGATGCATCCGTTTCTGAAAGTCGGTCTGAAAAGCCAATCATTTCAGAAGAATCTTCCACGGCCCGACAGAAGTGTACGGTACCTCGGCGAATAGTGCGAGTGGCACTGAACCGGAACTGTAGTCGTCTTGCCGTGTATTCAATCGGTAAGGTAGATATCCATGCATATAAAAAGTACGGCAACAGAACCTGTAGAGGGCGTATCGGGCTGAGAAGCGGAAAGAAAAAGAACGGGCAGCCCCGGGCTGTTGTTGAAACTTCCGAGCATGGTACCTTTGCGGTGTTTCTTCCCTGTACGTTACAGTCACAATCGGCACACGCCTATTTTGAGCTGGATCAGAAGAGCTATCGGGGAGGAATAATCATTATTCCGGGCAGGGGAATATCTTTTTCTGTTGTTAATTTCTGTCCCGTTGAAGAGTATCTTCGTGGAGTTGTGCCGCTCGAGATTGGCAAACGGTCGGATGAGGACCTGGAGGCTATAAAAGCACAGGCGGTCGCCGCCCGCACCTATACATATAAAAAAATGATCGAGCGACAGCAGCAACCTTTTGATTTGCTTGCAACTGTTGAGGATCAGGTGTACGGTGGAGTGACCACAGAGTACCCATTGAGTGACAGGGCGATAAAAATGACTGAAGACATGGTTGCCGTATACGGTGACAGCCTCATTTATGCCTATTATCATTCGACCTGCGGTGGTATGACGGCGAATATTACTGATGTCTGGCAGAAACCGCCTCAACCGTATCTGCGTTCGATTCGGGACGTGGATAAAAGTGGAAAAGCATACTGTGCCATATCCCGTTATTTTATCTGGCGGGAAACATGGAACACCGCCACCCTGTCGTCGATAGCCAAACGATACAGCAGCGCCGCGTTTCCTGCGAAACCTGCCTTTCGGGGAGCTATTACAGGTATAACCGTGCTGGGTACCTTTCCCTGTGGAAGAATCTCGGCATGCAGAATTAACACTTCTGAAGGCGAGTTTATTTACAGTGGCGATAAAATCCGTTTTCTTCTGCGGAGGAATGAACCCGGACATCCCATTTTACGCAGCGCCTGTTTTACTGTTGCGCACTGTGACAAAAAAAAGGTAACTCTTTCAGGACAGGGGTACGGTCACGGTGTCGGTATGTGCCAGATGGGGGCTATTGGAAGAGCCCGGGCAGGGCAGACCTATATACAGATCCTCAAGGCCTATTACAGTGGTATTAACATTGTTCCGGTGGTAATTGATCAAAAAGGGAAGAAACTCGTGTATGAGTAGCGGACAACAAAGCCAAGTGACTAAATTTACCACTTTCGGTGGAGTATTTACTCCCTCTATTCTGACCATTATCGGCGTGATAATGTTCATGCGCGCCGGATTTGTTATCGGTCAGGCCGGTATTTATCATGCGTTACTTATTCTGGCGATAGCAAAAAGTATTACCCTTCTCACCAGTTTTTCCATTTCAGCTATTGCGACCAACACCGAAGTAAAGGGTGGTGGTGCTTATTACCTTATTTCCCGAACACTCGGGCCTGAATTCGGCGGGACTATTGGTCTTGCACTGTTTTTCGCTCAGGCATTATCTGTTCCATTTTATATACTTGGTTTTTCCGAAGCGGTTATGATTACCGTGACTCCCTATTTCCCGGCAATTACCTCCTATTTCAATCATATCACGTTCAGCACTGCAATTATCCTCTTTGCCATAGTATTTAAAGGGGCGGGAGGGGCAATTAAAGTCCAGTATATAATAATGGTGATTCTGGCTGTATCTATTGCCACATTTCTTGGCGGAGCGGCCCTGAATTTTGATAAGACGCTGTTTCAGAAAAACTGGGCTGCCGCTTACAGTGAACCCACAAACGGGTTCTGGCTTGTTTTCGCGATCTATTTTCCGGCTGCTACCGGTATCATGGCGGGAGTGAATATGTCGGGTAATCTGAAAAATCCGACCCGCTCCATACCGCTGGGAACCTTTGCATCAATCATTGTCGGTGCCGTTGTCTATGCTGCGCAGATTGTATTGTGCGGCGGTTCAATAGCCAGGGAGGATCTTATTGCAGATTCATACGGCAGCCTGCTGAACGTTGCAGTATGGAGATTATGGTTCCTGGTTTCCCTGGGAGTTTTTGCAGCCACATTATCGAGTGCACTCGGTTCGTTTCTTGGCGCCCCTAGAATACTTCAGTCGCTGGCTCAGGATAAGATACTGGCTCCAACAAAGTGGTTTGCAAAATTATCGAAGAATGGTGAACCGCGTCGCGCTCTCTGGCTTACTTTCCTGATAACACTGACGACACTCTATTTTGCCCGTGAAGGCGGCGGCGGCAGCGCTCTTAATGCAGTGGCTACCGTAGTAACTATGTTTTTTCTCTGGACCTATGGTATTACCAACGTTGCGGCTTTTGTGGAGTCTTTCGGCCAGAATCCATCATTCAGACCCCGTTTTAAGTTCTTTCACTGGATACTGGCTCTGCTCGGTGCAATAGGCTGTATCGGCGCCGCGTTACTTATTGATGCACTTGCTGCGCTTGGCGCCGTAGCTGCAATAAGTGTCATATTCATGTATGTTCGAAAATTTGTGTTAAAAACATCCTTTGGCGATGCCAGGCGGGGCTTCTTCTACTCCCTGGTCCGGACCAATTTATTTAAACTTGAACAGGCTCCCATGCATGCCAAAAACTGGCGTCCTACCATAGTCGTGTTTACCGGGAACCCCGATTCACGGCTCACCCTTGCCCGATTTGCCGACTGGCTGGGAAGTGGCCGTGGCATTGTTATTCTGGTAAGCCTGATTATCGGTAAATTAAATGTAAAAATAGAGCAGCGGAAACACATGATTGCAACCCTCAATGAGTTTATTAAAAAGAATAAAATTCAGGCGTTTCCGCAGGTTCTTATTACCCCCCACTTCGATCTGGGATTAAATCAGCTTCTTCAGAGCACCTCTATCGGGCCGCTGAAACCGAACCTGGTGATTCTAGGCTGGTCTGCCGACCCGGAGCGGGCCAGGTTTTTCGTCCGGCATCTGCATACTGCTCGTATGCTCAATATGAGTCTGATATTGCTGTATGACAACGGTCTTCCGAAACTTGAGCGAAAAATGAAAAAACGGATTGATATATGGTGGCGGGGCAGGGAGAACGGATCCCTCATGGCTATACTTGCCTATCTTATCTCGCTCAACAGCGACTGGACCAATGTCTCTATCCGGTTCCTGCGGGTTGTCCGTGCCAAGGAATCCCATGAGCAGGCGTTTGTTGAGTTAAAAACATTGGTTGAGGCATCCCGTATTTCTGCCACTATCAACATTGTCGATTCTCAAAAACCCTTCCCGGAGGTTCTACATACGTATTCGCAGGATGCCACTGTGGTATTTCTGGGATTTCAGATTCCTTCCGCAGAGAAGTCGGCTGAATTCCAGTCTCTTTTCACCGCATTATTGAAAGGTCTGCCCACCACCCTGTTGGTTAATTCAACCGGTGAGGCAGATTTAATGGTCTGAAGTATTACGAGATATGTAATAAGTTTAGCGAAAAACCATAAAATCTAAAAGTATCAGAAAAATTTTTAATTTAATGTATATTTATATATAGAATGTAAAATAGGGGGGATACACTGAAAAAACCATACATTAACCAAAAAGGGAGCAGGTAATGAATAGTATTACGGAGGCTCCTCAACCACCGAATGGAAAAGTTTTATGGGAGAGCGAAGAACGTTTCAGGAAAATTTTTGAGTGTGGTGCTATTGGTATTGTCCTTACCAGTCCTGATTTCTCTTTCAAAGACGTTAATCCGAAATTTTGCCGGATGCTTGGATATACCAAAGAAGAACTGCGTTCAATGACTTTCCTCGACATCACCCACCCCGACGATATAGAAAGCAGTAAGACACTGAAGATAAAATTGCAGAGCGGGCAGATTTCTCAGTTTAAAATTGAAAAGCGGTACATTCGAAAGGATAAAAAGATACTATGGGGTGCAACTACCGTATCAATCGTCAGAACCCCTGAAGGAGAGCCTCTCTATACGATCGCCATCATAGAGGATATCACCAGGCAGAAGAATGCAGAGATTGAAAAGCACGAGCTTCAGGAAAAACTGCTCAGGTCAAAGAAAATGGAGGCGCTCGGGCTGCTCGCCAGTGGAGTGGCGCATGACTTGAATAATATACTCTCTGTAATTGTTGCGTGCCCTGATGTCATTCTGATGGATAACACGATATCCGAAGAGCTTAGAAACAATGTAGAAATGATACGTGACTCGGGGAAAATGGCGGCTGAAGTGGTTAATGACCTGTTAACCATTGCCCGGGGTATTGCCATTGAAAAGACGACTATGGATATTAACGATGCAATCGAAGAATATACCCGAGCACCTGAATTCAAAAAATTAAAAGAGCTATATCCTGGAGTAGTGATAAACACCGATCTTGATATGGAACTGTTTCAGATAAAAGCCTCCTGTCACCATATTAAAAAAATACTCATGAATCTGGTTACCAATGCAGTAGAGGCAATAAAGGGAGATACCGGTATTGTTACTATTTCCACGAATAATGAGCAACTGGATCTTCCTTTACGGGGCTATATGATTATACCGCGAGGTACCTATGCGGTGTTAAAAATCATGGATACCGGCGAAGGTATATCCGGTAAAGATCTTGATCGAATATTCGAGCCTTTCTTTACCAGGAAAATATTGGGGCGGAGCGGTAGCGGACTCGGCCTGGCTGTTGTCTGGAATATTATTCAGGATCACGGAGCTTATATTGATGTTAAAAGTAGTTCCAAAGGTACCACATTTAAGTTCTACTTTCCCAGGGTGGCAGCTACACAGGCTCCTGAAGAAAGGGAGGAAAAAGTATCGTATGAAAATTTTAAGGGCAACGGCCAGAAAATTTTAATAATAGACGAGGAGAAGAATCAGCGGGATATTCTGAGCAGTATTTTACGGATGCTTGATTACTCACCTAAGGCTTTTTCCAGTGGGGAAGAGGCTATTAATTACCTCAAGCAGAACACTGCTGATTTAATTATCCTTGATATGGTTATGAGCTCCGGTATGGACGGGAAGGAACTCTATGAGAAAATTCGTGAGCTTCATCCTGAACAGAAAGCTATTATCGCCAGTTCTGTCTCGTCATTGGAAGAGGATATATATACACAAAGCTTCAATGACAGTCAGTATATTGAAAAACCCTATTCCCTGGAAAAAATCGGGCAGGCAGTGAAAAAGGAATTGGCAGGTTAGGTATCGATTTCCACCGGTGGTATGCCGTTATTTCCATGCACCTGCCGGTGGGTAAATACAGATTAATTTCACGCTGGAAGCAATACTCTCCCTTTCTAGCGTTTTGTCCCAACTCACTGTTTTTTTCCTGCCTTCGCTATTTTTCACCGCCAGGTCATAGATGTATTTTGGATCGCAGGTATACAGTACTTCAATTGGCGGATGCAAGGCAATCTGGATTCTCATGATAAAAAGAAACCATTTTTCTTTAACTGCTGCTATATCGTTACTCATGCTTTTATCTGTAGCCGGCGTATTTCTACCAGGTGTTGTTGCTCAGATAGAGCGCGATCCCTACCCCATACCCCTTGCCAATGTCATACCCTTTTTTGACAGGAATACTGGCCGTCTCGATGAGGTGTTTATCAATTACAGCAGCGATGCTAATAAGGGGTGGGCTATTTCCGACGGTGATGACCGATATATAAAGGATACCCGTCGGATGAGCAGGGAGCATACCCATCGTGAACTAATGCATGTCGCGAATTATATTTCTCCATTCGAGGCCGAGCAGCTTAGTAAGGTGTGTGATACCTTTGTGCGGACGTTAGTGGGCCTTGAGAAGGATCTGGAGCGGGGGCGGTGGGGCAGATGTCTCTATCTGGATAACCACCTGGCGTTTTTTTTGCGGGGGTTCTATTATTTAATCAGTGCAGCGCGGCGGTCCAGAGATTATCTGCCGGAAATAACCCGTATTTCAGAAAAAATTTATGATTCTCCCGCCGACTCAACCAGATCGATTCGGAGAATAACCAATCTGAAAAACCATCCTGAGCATGTAATCAAACTGCGCATCAGCATACGCGAGCTGGTCTATCAGATAAAGCAGTGGCAGGAAAAAGGTCTTGACAACCCGAAGCGGGATATGTGGCAGGATAATTCCGGTAATTTCGTACAGGCCTATGAACTGTTTATTCGATATTATTTCAATTTGGTTCCGTTACCGGAAGTGAAAAGAAGCTCCCGTAAGTAGTGTGTTTTCGGAAAATCTCTGATTTATCATTTCGACCGGAGGGAAAAATGATGGTTTTATTCACTTTCATGGCAGACACAAAACAGGTCATTTCCGCCATGAAATAGGTGAGAGCGCAATAACCACGGTATACACCTCGAGCCTTCCCAGAAGCATGCAGAGGGTAAGAACCCATTTCCCCGGCAGGGGAATCCAGGCATAATTTTCTGTTGCACCGATACCGGACAAACCGGGGCCGATGTTGCAGATGGTGGCTGCCACAGACGTGATTGCCGTTGTAAAGTCACTGACGATCAGGCTCATTACACCGGTGAAGGAGATAAAGAGAATGATAAACAGAATAAAGAATCCGACAATGTTCGCCACCTGCTTTTCTTCCACAGCCCGGCCCGCTATTTTCAGCGGGGCAATCAGTTTCGGCTGAATCATGGATTTAACCTCGCGCACGGTTGCCTTGAAAACAATCATGATTCTGATCATTTTAATACCACCGCCTGTAGAGCCGGCACATCCGCCGAAAAACATAAGTACCACCAGCATGAAACGCATGATATTGGGCCACATGTCAAAATCCGCAGTGCAATAACCCGTGGTGGTCGTGATGGAGAATACCTGAAAAGTTACATGACGTATCGTTGAATAAAGAGAAGAGATTTTTTGCTGTTCAACCGCCATGCGCGCGCTCAACTCGGATTCGGCAAGAGGTTTATTACGGAAACTGCGCTTAATATCACTGTCCGCTGCAAGACCCTCAGTCTGTAATGTTACGACTCCCATAAAAATTGCAATGAGAATCACCGAGAGATAAAATTGAAATTCACGATCTTTTACCAATACGGAAAACCGCTGATGAAATATAATCTGGTAGTGCAGCATGAAATTCATGCCGGCAAACATCATAAAAAGAATGATAACCCAGTCAAAATAATTGCTGTTATAGGCGCCTATTGAAGCGTTACGCGTAGAGAAACCACCGGTCGCCATGGTACCGAATGCATGGCAGAATGATTCGAAGAGTGACATACCTCCCAGATAGAGCAGTCCTGTCTCTGCAAAGGTGAGCAGGGTATAGACGCCCCAGAGAATGGTTGCGGTCTGGGTAAGTCTGGGTTTAAGGCGCTCGGTTGTCGGTCCCGGTACCTCCCCGCGAAACATCTGGTAGGCGGAGACGCCGAATGCCGGAAAAATGGCCAGTGCCAGGGTGACGATTCCCATACCGCCAAGCCAGTGGGTCATGCTTCGCCAGAAGAGTATTCCCTTGGGGAGCACTTCTATATCGGTGGTTATGGTTGCCCCGGTTGTGGTAAATCCGCTCATTATTTCGAAGTATGCGTCGGTAAAGCAGTGGATCCCTTTTATGATGCCCGAGGCCGGATACGTCTCGAGATGATAGAAAAACAACGGAATACAGCCGAACAGGGTCAGCAGCAACCAGCCGAAGGTGACAATGGCGAATCCTTCACGTACAAGATTGCCGCCGGTCGTATCACGTCTGGTAAAGGTCAGTGGGGTGCCGATAATAACCGAAGCAAGAATCGCTGCAAAGAAACCCTTAAACCGGACATCGGCAATAAGAGACCCTATCGGCATCGGCATGCATTCGGTCACTGCTATAGCGGCGGGAATGAGCAGTACCATCGCAAGTACCTGAAGCAATTTACCGATAGAGAAGATGATAAAACGAATATTCATAGTGTTTTCCGAACCTACACTTCTATCGGCATACGGGATTTAAAAAGTTTGCGCGCCAGTTTTAAATTCTTTGGAGGACAGATAACCAGCACTTCGTCATTTTCCTGAATAACGGTCTGGCCGGAAGGAATAATAACGGTATCATTGCGAAAGAGCGCGCCGATTATGACGGATTTTCGTATTAGACTGGTGATCGAATGAAGCGGCTTGTTACTGATTGGACAGTTTTTCCCCGCAATAAAACGGCTTACCTCAACATCGGCGTTTTTAATCGATAACAGGGTACTGATTGGAAGTTTTATTACATTTTCTATTATTTTCTGTGCGGTTATTTTCCGGGGATTAATAATATGATTGACACCGAGCGACTGAAAGAGATTTGAGTGGCGCTCGTTGGTGGTTACGGCGACAACCTCTCTGGCGCCCTCCGCCTTGGCAAGAAGACAGGCCATAATATTATCTTCAGAATCGACGCCGGCGGCGATAAAGAACGGAGTATCTTTAACATGAACCTCCTGGAGCATTTCAACACTGGTACAGTCACCGTGTAATACCTCTGTCTTATTCAACAGTGAAGCAGCTTCCCTGCCGTGCCGCTCGTTCGGATCAACCAGAATAATTCGCTCCGCAAGAGGTTCAAGTACTTCTGCGAGGTGGATAGCCGTGAGTGAATCTCCTGAAATGATTATTTTTTTCAGTTTTGTCTCATGACGATTCAGTAATTTCCGAAAGGTCTCTATTGATTCACTCGGCATGATGGCAATAATCTCATCATCCGGGAGAATGCGCTCCGAACCGCTCGGCATGATACTTCTGCCTTCACGGATTATCAGTACAATCAGCAGTTGTGCAGGAGCGGCAATTTCAGTGACCTCAAGAAGCGTTTTGTTGGCGATATCCATATCTGCTGAAATTTTATATCCGCGGAGATACACATTATCTGACTGGAAATTCGCCGATTCGGAGAAACCGGGAAGCTCCACATATTGCATGATACTGCTGACGATCTCCTTCTCCGGTTCAATAACATGAGTAACACCAAGTCGCTGCAGACTGATGGGGGTGGTATTATTCGTATAGTCTGTTGATTTTATCCGGGCGATACGTTTATTTACCCCATACTGCTTGGCAAAATTACAACAGAGCAGATTCGCGTCATCGGACGGTGTTACCGCAATAAGCATATGAGCATTTTTAATATTGGCTTTTTCCAAAACGACCGGGTTGGTACCCGAACCCGTCACAGTAAACACATCCAGTTTGGTGTTGATTCTGTTACAGAGCTCCGGATCACTGTCTATCAGGTTTATGTGGTGGGTACTGGTACCGAGATGTTCGGCAAGGCTGTATCCGACTGAGCCCCCGCCTACAATTATTATATTCACATTATTGGTCCTTCGTTATAATCTGGTGGCGAATATAAAATAATAGAAATAAAATAATGAATGAGTAGCCGCAACATGAAATAATCTGTGAGAACCAAAAATATAATCTTTCCGATCCGGTATGAAGGTAAAAATCAATTATCTCCGGAATCTGCATAAGTGAAGACTGTTCATGAATGTGTTTACCTAATCGGAGTGAATATTATTTGACGATAATGGTAAAATTGAGATGAGTTGACGTAGGCGCGCATTTTTAATAATTTTAAAAAATATCGACAGATGCAAAGTGAAAATTACTATATTACCTGACAGTCTTTTATTCCGGTACTGCGAGCATTTCAACAACTTACTTTTCAAGCAAGAAAAGCAAAAGGGATGGCGTTGTCCCTCTTGTTGTTATTTCCCCCTCTCATTGCATGGGTTTTTACCAGTATACCAAACGGAGATGTACCATGTCGGCACGAATAGACGAGTATTTGCGATCATTGGTAGGTGAAGGAGTTTCTGATATTCATTTCAAGGTAAGCAGACCGCCTTTATTGCGCACGCGTGGGATACTGCGCCCTATCGATGCAGCATCACTTTCCCAGAAGGATACTGAAGGCCTTGCTATGAATATTCTCGGGTCTGATAACTGGGAGCGTTTTAAAGACCTGAATGAATTCGATACCTCATATTCGATTCCCGGATTTACCCGGTTTCGGGTCAGTGCATTCAAGCAGCGCGGCAGTATCTCACTGGTTATGCGAATCATTCCCTTTGAAATCCCCTCACTGGATTTTCTCCGGGTTCCGCCGGCGGTAAAAGAGATAGCCCTCTCCCCCCGGGGCCTGGTACTGGTCACCGGCGTGACCGGCAGTGGTAAATCCTCCACCCTCGCCGGTATGATTGATCATATCAATAAGCATCGTGAGTGTCATATTATTACTATCGAAGAACCGATCGAATTTCTCCATACCGATAATAAAGCTTCCATAAATCAACGGGAAATCGGGGTGGATTCGAAGAGTTTTGCCAAGGCTTTTCGCGCCGCGCTTCGCCAGGATCCTGATATTATTCTCGTCGGTGAGCTCAGGGACCTGGAGACCATGGAGATCGCTCTGCGTGCCGCTGAAACCGGTCACCTGGTTATGGCAACAGTCCATACCACCGATGCCAAAGAAACCATCGGCCGTTTTATAGATTCATTCCCGCCCTTTCAGCAGAAACAGATACGGCTCCAGCTCGCCGCAAATTTACGGGCCGTTATATCCCAGCGACTCCTCGAACGCAGGGACGGCAGCGGCCGCATTCTTGCCGCCGAGATCATGATTGTCAATGCTGCAATACGGGATTATATCCTTGAGCAGGAAAAGATTAATGAAATCCTTAAAAATATAGAAAAGGGAAAAGACCGCTACGGCATGCAGTCATTTGACCAGGCTATTATGGAGTTACTCAATGAGAAACTGATTACCAAGGAAGAGGGTATCAGAAACGCTACCAGCCCCAATGATTTCAAGGTGAAATTGTATCTGGGGAAAAAATAATTATTTTAATACGTTAATCCCACCGTTTTTATGTTATCATATTTTGTTTTCGCGCGCCGTTACAGGGCAATGAAAAAAAACACACAGATGATTATATTTCAGTCGTTACCGCAATTACCTGCTCGATGGTGGTAACGCCGTTGTGGACCAGGTCGATACCTGCCTGACGCAGGGTTTTCATACCTTCATGTTCCGCCTGATCCTGAATATCCATGGTCGGGACGTTTCGAAGAATAAGTTTGCGGATTGCTTTTGACACAACCAGCATCTCAAAAATGCCGATTCTGCCGGAGTAGCCGGTACCGTTGCAGTTGACGCAGCCCTCGCCCCGGAAGAAATTCATGTCATGATCCGTTTGAAGGTTCAACTGCTCCAGCAGCTCTTCGCCGGGTTCGTATTCAACTTTACATTTTAGGCATATTCTTCTCACCAGCCGCTGCGCTACAATCAGGTTCAATGAGGAGCCCAGCAGCAGGGGAGGGATACCGATGTCAACAAACCGGGCAATGGCGCTGGCTGCATCATTGGTGTGCAGCGTGGAAAAGACCAGATGGCCGGTCAATGCCATTTTGATTGCAATGTCGGCAGTTTCATTGTCGCGTATCTCACCGATAAGCACGATGTCCGGGTCCTGCCGCAGGATTGATCTGAGCGAGGAGGCGAAAGAGAGGCCGATTTTGGTATTCACATGTACCTGGGTAATGCCCTCCATGTGGAACTCCACCGGATCCTCGACGGTGACTATGTTGCGGGTGATATTTTTAACCTTCTGCAGCGCCGAATAGAGAGTGGTTGATTTGCCGCTGCCTGTCGGCCCGGTAACGATAATCATGCCGTAGGGTTTCAGGATTTGCGATTTAAAAATACCAAGGTCATACTGGGTGAATCCCAGATTGGTGACGCTGCGTTCGAAAGCCTCTTTGTCGAGTATCCGGAGCACTGCTTTTTCCCCGAAGATAGTCGGCAGTATTGACACACGGATGTCAACCTCGCGATGGCCCATCTTTACGACCATTCTGCCGTCCTGCGGCAGGCGCCGTTCGGCGATATCGAGATTGGATAATATTTTTATCCGCGTAATAATTGCCTGATGAGTCCGTTTGGGAGGAGACATCACTTTCCTGAGATCACCGTCCACCCGGTTACGCACAATCAGCTCTTTTTCCATCGGCTCGATGTGGATATCACTGGCCCGATCCTTAACCGCATTGGCAATAAGCATATTGACCAGCCGGACAATACCCAGTTCAGCACCGGCCGCGGCTATCTCCTCGAGGTTAACCTCCTCATCCTTCTCCTGCAGGAATTCGACATTGTCCTCAAATTCCGGCATGAGATCGGAGGCTTCCTTATGGGAGGCGATATCACGGTAGAACCGTTCAACCGAGGTGTCGATATCCTCCTGCTTGCCCAGCACCGGTTTTATGGTCAGGTCGGTGAGGTCGCGTAGACTGTCCAGCAGCCGGAGATCAAGGACATCGATCATGGCAACGGTCAGTTCATTCTCTTCCAGCTCCAGGGCAATGCAGTGGTGTCGTTTAGCAATATGCTCGGGAATCAGGGCAACCGTGTTGATTTCCGCGGAGGCATATAGCTTGGGAACGGCCATGGGTACGCCGAGCTGGCTTGCCAGGAAATGCATCTTCTGATCTTCATCGATATACCCGAGTTCAACGAGTGCATCACCGAGCCGCTGGCCGGTCCCGCGTTGATAATCGAGAGCTTTTTTCAATTCAAGAGGGGTGATAATATCGTGATTAACAAGCATCTCACCGAGTGACTGGGTGCGCATCTTGAAATCGAGACGGCTGTTGCCCTTTTCGCGCTGTATTTTCATTGCGATAATATGAGTCATCAGCTTTTTACTGAAAACACCCGGATCCACCGGAAGGAAAATAATATCATCTGCGGCAATTTCACTCTTTCGTTTCTCAATGTCACTCCGCGTATTTTCCTGAATAACGGCAAACACCACGGGTATCTTTTTTACCAGATGGAGTAAGGCGATATCCGATACATATTTACTCGTCTTATCACCCAGACAGAAAACAGCAAGGGCAATATCACATTGTAAGTGGGAATGATTGCCCAGATCAACCTCGGTAATACGAACCATTTTGGTGAGAGTGGAGGAAGCAATAAGCTGCCTGGTGGATTCCAGTCCGTTCCTTCCGTAGGAAAGAAGAGCAAGGCTGAAGGTCGCCTCCGGTGGTTGCTTGCTGTCGGTTGCTTGCATCATTTGTTTCTCAATACCGGTATTTATATTCATCACATCATATACTGTTACGCATGATAGAGTAATATATAATTATAGTACATTTAGTGAAAAGTTTCAATTTTATAAAATATACTTCGATGAGGCTTTATTAGTTCTTGTTACTATAGACAATTTTGTTATTTTTCCTCGTTCTTATCCTCGAAAATCAATCTATTTGGGGAAATTCGAGGAAGAAGATGAGAACGAGGAAGATTTGTCAATCGTTAACAAAAACTAATTAGTTCCTGTCCGAAAAGTCCCTGATTTATCATTTTGACCTGGTTTCCGGACAGCCACTAATAAGATTCGGGTAATTCAATCATGCATTTTCTGAAATCGTCTTTGTCCAGACTGGCTTCCATAGCATCTTCCTCCGCGACAAGTCCGGATTTAACGACCGAAGCAAGAGACTGATTCATGCTCTGCATGCCGAATTTACTTCCCAACCGTATCTGATTGTCAATATTGTGCAGTTTATTTTCCCGTATTAACGCCCTGACTGCCGGCGTAGCCACCATAATCTCCATTGCCAGCTGCATACCGCCGCCGATTTTTGGGAGTAGTACCTGGGTCATGACACAGTTAAGCGACATGGCAAGCTGTGTACGGATCTGCGGCTGTTTTTCACCGGGGAAAACGTCTACAATACGTGCCAGCGTCTGGGAGCAGGAGTTGGTGTGCAGGGTGGCAAAGCACAGATGGCCCGTCTCCGCAACGGTAATGGCGGCCTGGATTGATTCGGCGTCGCGCATCTCACCGAGCAGTACCACATCCGGGTCCTGGCGGAGAATGCTGCGCAGTGCAGAGTGAAACGACTGGGTATCCGCGTGGACTTCACGCTGGTCAACAGTTGCTTTATCATGTTTATGGAGGTATTCTATGGGATCTTCTATGGTGATGATATGGCAGCGCCGGGTGTTGTTAACACGCTCCAGCATCGCCGCCAGCGTGGTTGATTTACCGCACCCGGTAGGCCCGGTAACCAGGACCATCCCATTAGGTCTGTCCGACATCTCTTTTACAATAGGAGGAAGGCTGAGCTCCTCAAAGGATAAAATGGTGTACGGTATCCGTCTGAATGCGCCGGATACACTGCCGCGCTGCATATACACATTTGCCCGAAAACGTGATACATCATGCAGGCCGAATGAAAAGTCAACTTCCCCTTTATCCTCCAGTGCCCGCTGCTGCTCTTCATTCATAACCTGGTAGCAGAGCTCTTTAGATTTGTCCGGTGTGAGGTGTTCAAAATCAAGCGCCCGGAGATTTTTATCGACACGGATCTGCGGTGCCTGGCCCACACTGAGAAGCAGATCGGTACCGCCCCGCTCAACCATTATTGCAAGCAGTTCCTTGCAGGATATTTCATCGTTTGGATCATGCATAGGATCGCTTCTCCCTTTTTAAAGACCAATTGGTAACATAATTTCTATAGCCAAATATTCCGCCATTTTTATTCACAGTAACTGAAATGTTGCCTTCTCGTGCCCGTGTACGTAATCGTAATCGGACAACACCAAAATCCTGTTTCAGATGGCCGTTACTCTTCTTCACCCTCCGTTTCACTCTCAACCGGTTCTTCATCAAACTCTGATTCATCTACCGGTTTTGACGCCTGTTTTACCTCTTTTTTCACCGGAGCAGGAGCCGGTTTTGTCTGTTTCCGCGAAGCCTTTCTCCGTGATTTTTTCTCGTTTTTGTATGAATTGTTTACTTTGGCGCCGAATTTAATCTCAGAAGCATCCTTAATAATCCGGGGTGTAATCTCAATAATAAGGTTCGATCTTCTGACCTCTTCACGGGTATGCTGAAACAGCATACCCAGAAGCGGTATCTGTCCCAGAACCGGTAATTTTTTTTGTTCATTTGTTTTTTCTTCGGAGAGAAGTCCTGCAAGCAGGATTGGCTGGCCGTCCTCAACCCGAACCGTGGTTGAGGTTTTGCGTATTTTGACCAGCGGAATGTCCGCATTGGGGCCTTTCCATCCGGTAATTGAGGATACCTCCGGTTCAAGGCTCAGGGTAATCTGTCCCTCTTCATTGATATGAGGGGTCATCTTGACAATAACACCAACCTCCTCTTTTTCAACCTGCTGGTTTGCACCACCGGTTGAGGTCAGGTTGTAGGATTGAATAACATAGGGTATTTTTTCACCGATATGGAGACTTGCCTCTCTGTTGTTGGTGGTTGTTAATTTTGAGTCCATGAGAACCCGGGCATCACCCTCTTCGATAAGCATGTCCAGGGTGACATTAAAGTCGATGGGCATCTGGTACCAGTTTTTTATCTGAAAGTTTTCCGTAACCGGACCGCCCGTATATCTAACTCCCGATTCAAGTGGGGCCAAGTCTCCCCAGTTTATACCGTATTTATCCAGGTCATTTAGAGTGACTTCAATGAGCCGTGTTTCAAGCATGACCAGAGTATGGGGATGGTCAATTGATTGTACAATGCGTTCTATTTCACGGATCACACGGGGACTCGTATAACAGATAAGGCGATTGCCGCCCTGATCTATTTTTACATTTTTTGTTAAATCAGACAGCATTGATGCCACTTCCTCGGCCCGGGCATATTTCAGCTCAACCACATACCCGGACTGCCCGACCTCCTCTTTCAGCTTTCCCGGCTCAGCAATCAGCACGGAGTTACCGATAATCTCATAGGAAAGGCCAGCAGCACGGACAAGGAGGTTGATTGCCTCGTCCAAGGGTGTTTTATTAAGAATAATGGTGATCTTCTCGCGATGAACCCCTTCACCGGCAACAAAGTTCATACCCGAGCGCTCGGAAAGAACTTTCAACACCTCGGATAAACTTGATTCCCGCGCCCAGAGGGTAATGGGTGATTTCAGCCGGGGATTCTCGTTTTCAGTAACAATCGGAGACTTGCAGGGCTTTTCCTCCGTTTCACCAATTACAGAAACAGGTATAACCAGCGCTATCATGACTATGAAAGCTATTCCTGAAATAACGGTTGGTCTGTTCAATGGTATCCTCCAATATGTATGGGTAAATGTGTGGATAGTTTATTTTCATCTCTATTTGCTGACATTGTCAGCCGCGACAGTCATTCCCGCATGGTTTCTGCGGGAATCTGTTTATGGTTGAACTTTTTTAATCACCTCTTCCTGTAATTGCCGATAATTCCTGAACCTATTTCTTCTTCTTTCCTTTTTTCCCGCTTATATCATAATAATAATAGAAAGAATCACTCTCCATGAATATCCGGTCACTGGTAATCCGGTAGATATTCCGTTCCCCCACTTTATCACCCACTTCCACAGCAAAGGAGCGTTCACCCATCATGATAATTGCCGTGTATTTCTGTGATTCATCGTCAAAAATGATTGCGGTCAGTTTATAGGGATCCACCGCTTCTTCGACCGGCTTGCCAGCTTTTACCTTTTTAGGCTTGATATACGTTCTGGCAACGGATCGTATTTTACCGGTCATGGGGTCCTTGCCCCCGGTATACCCGAAACTTGCCCGGGTTGCAAGCTCCTCCTCGAGTCTGTTTACCATATCAATAAATTCACGATCATATCCTTCAGATGTTTTAAGAGCTTCAGTGACGGTTTTATCAAATTGCTTTTTCTGCAGATATATTCGTATCGAAATTCCGCCGGCCAGAAGCACAGCCAGCACTGCAGCTACAATTAACGTCGTGTATTTTTTCATCGTTGGTATCAGCCTTTCGTAACAGGTTCAACAGGTGGTAATTCTTTCTTTACGCGGAATGTGTTAACCCGCATGGTTACCCGAATGCCTTTGTAGGTTCCCGAATATCTTCTTCCCTCTCTCCCCGTAATCAGCTCAACATCGAACGATTCCACTGAGACGATTCTCCTGCTGTTCTCGAATTTCGCGCACAGCTCACCGAATTTAAAAAAATCACCCTCTATCACAATATCGTATCCATAGGTGGTAATTCTATCCTTAACTACAGGTCTTTGTGGATTTACTGATACGAGTTTCAGCTTCAAATCATTCACACAGGTAGTGATAAATTCAAAGAAGTGCGTTTCATGGGTAACTGAATCTTTATGTCCGGGAAAATCCATGTTTTTAAAGACCAGATCACGGACGTGGTTGAGGTTTTCGTGAACTATTTTAGCGGTGGCCAGTTTATTCGAGGTAATGATGCGCTGTTTCTCCAGCTCCCGGAAATCCTTTTCAAACTGCGACACATAATAACGGTCCGCTGCAATAGTGCCTATTATTGCCAGTACCATTATCAGTGTGAGAATATCCCCTGCTTTCATTGTTTTTTTACTCCTCTGTTTTCAGATGAGAAATCAAAACTGACCCGCATTTTTCCCCGCTCATCTTCACGGACAGTTGAATTCAGAAAGGTCACGATAAATTTATCGGCAAAGGTTGAGTCGTTACGGAGTTTGTTGAGGTAATTATCCAGGGTGATAAGCTGCTCCTGCTCCGGTGAAATATAACCGAATCCGTCAACTTTATACGTTGGGCTTTTGTAACCGAACCGGGTGATCCAGTAATTCTCCGGCAGATGAAATGCCATGGCAGCCAGCTTTTTTGTCCAGAAAATACGGCCGTTCTGCAGCCCGTCCAGTAGCTCTATATCAGCCTTGGTGACTATCATCCTGGTCTTCTGATACTTGCGGTATTCCGCTTCGATACGTGCAAGTTTATTCCGCTCATCCTGCAGTACCCGTTCCATATCCAGCACCTGAAACGCAGAATATATGAGTGCAAGACAGAGCGCACCAAAGCAGATAAAGCTCAGGACAACAGTCCTCAGGCGTCTTGCTTCAGCTCGCTTTTCCTCTTCTCTCAGTTTTCGAACAAGGTTAATAGAGTACTTCATGGAGTGCCTTTCTTAATTTATATATTCATTATTTACATATTCATTTATCATATTTATTCACGGATACTATAAAATGAAATTGGAAATTAGAAATTTGAAATTTGTTCTCTTCATAATTTCGTGCTGTTTATAAACGCATTTAGTTTCGGGCCAATCGTATCAATTATTACCGTGTATTCTCTCGTTCTTGAATCAGTTAAAACCTTTCTCCTGCTTAATTTTCTCAACCACGATTTTGTCTCTTCAAAAGAACCCCTCGCATAACGGTAGAACCTTTTTCGGTCAGCAGGGGTATAACGGCCATATCCTTCCGCAATATTTGCAGCTATACTGTCGGATGACCGTATTACCTGATATCCGATGGTATTTTGAGCTTTATTACTCCATGTATCAAAGTCATACCAGATCATATCAGATAATTCTTCAGCTAATTTATATACATCGAGTTCATATACCAATTTCAACTTTTACTCCTATTCCCGATTACTGTTTTCCTAATTCCCAATATCTAATTTCTAATATCCAATATCTAATTCCCAATATCTAATTTCTAATATCCAATATCTAATTCCCAATTTCTAATTTCTAATTCCCAATTTCTAATATCCAATCTCTAATATCCACTATCCACTATCTAATTTCCAATATCCAATTTCCAATTTCTAATTTCTAATTTCTAATATCTAATCTCCAATATCCAAATCCTTTACTCCCTCAATGCCAGTGAAACAGCAAGATCATATTTCCCCGCTTCACTTTCCATCTCCGGGTTTAACGCTTTAACCAGATCCAGTTTTTTAACATTCAGTCCTGTTTTTAATTCAATGACATTGAGCAGCTCCTGCTGCAGGAAATTACCGAGTACATGGACCACAGAAAATGATGCAGCATGGAAATTGGTTTCATAAAAGGAGAGCGATCGCACCAGTTCATCGGTCAACCCCGTAATACGACGCTCCTTTTCCCGCATGGGAAGCTCAGGATCGGCGCTCGGACCGAAGAGCTCCTTTGCAGAGAAATATATAGTCCGATGGTAGTAAGTTGAATCTTCACCGTCAATTATCACTGAGCTTATCTCCGGTCCCACATGGAGAATAATATTTGCATGCGGCAGGTTGCCGTTCTTGTGTGCCGCCCAGAACGCATTGGCCGCTGCAAGGGGCAGAATATCAACAGTACCGGGTTTGAAGCCGCCCTTTTCAAGGTTTCGCACATGCCGGTTCAGCAGTATATTCGCCACTGCCGCGACGAGAATATCGGCATTTTCACCCTTCTTGTCGCTCCCTCCGAGAAACTGATATTCAATAGTTGAGCCGGAAACTTCAAAGGGGAGATTCTTCCTGATTTCAAAGCGCAGTGCATTACGAATCTCATCGTCGGGAAGCCGCTTGAAAGGGAGCTGTGCAGAATACAGTTGTTTCCCGGAAACACAGGACACAATACGATCCCCCTTTCCGGGGGATATTTTATCGCGTACTTTTTTCAACGCCTTGATAAGATCTTCATCCTTTGTTATATTACCGGAAAACTCCTCCAGTTTGTTAATATTAAACTGGGTATCCTTTCCACGGGGTGTTGCAGTCACCTCTGCCGCACGTATACCGAGATTGTCATATTCAATACCGATTGCAGTAGTCTGTTTTTTTGCCATGCCGCGCTCCCATAAGGGAATAATTGGATTTATAAAAAAAAGTACTCAACTGAATTATAATTTAACGTTTTCTTCCTTCCATTCAAGATCAAGTACAATTAGCAATTGCCCGGAACCACTAGAACATGTAGTTTCTATCGAGATGCCTGTCTGTGCAAGAGTAGTGTTATTTATCCTACGGTCGAAAAGATATGCCCCAATACCGTTTCCAGGATCCCAATGCTCGTTATTGATTGTTTTAGATGACCTGGCGCCTACAAAATAAACGTCTATATTCTGTTTTGCGTTACTTAAATCAAGCATCCCATCTTTTGTATAGAAAAATCCAGACATACAATATTCCGGATCATCATCTGGAATATTGAGTACAATATTTCCATTGTCGGCACAAATAAGAGAAATCATGTTTTCATTATGTTGCAATCCATAATTATCATTGAAATTAAAATTAAAAACAGTATTGTTCTTTCCATTACCGGTTGCAATAACACCATCTACATCCCAATTCCAGTCATCATATACCAGATTTCCCTCAATTATAATATTACCCGCTCCCTGAGTAATTACTGAGCATTTGCCATTAACGATGCCACTTACTTTAATACTCTGTTCATTAAGAACAAAAAAGACATCACCATCATTGAAGGTTATTTCCTGATTTGCACTCTGGCCATCGTTAAAAATTACATCACTACTAGAGTCTTCAGGCAAAAACAGGAGAAATGCATTATTAGGGTCCTTCACGTCGAGCAGATGTGACGGTGTGTTCCACGATATGGTGTTTGTCAACTTTGGTTTATGATGAAAATAAGATGTTTTAAAGTGTGCATCAATACCGTTCGGATTTCCAACTTTAATATCCAATTTACCCGGTTCTGTATTGTCCTCATAAATTCCCCAGTCAAAATTATTATAATAAGGAGGGGAGCCATTCTGGTCATTACCCCATTGAGTGTTGGAATTAGTAACAGTGACAGGTCCATTAAAAAATGTCGGATTATTTCCGATACCGGCAAAAAATTTAAAATCGTTATTAATGTGAACTCTGCCGTCAAAAATAATATTGGCCAGTCCTTTTGTTTTCATACCTGACATATCATCTATAAGCATGCTTGTTTCTCCTCCGCCTTTTCGTGCCGCCCAACTTAAAATTTTTCGATACTTTAATATTCCTCCTGTTGCTTCCGACCTTATTGTAAATATATCGTCGGATGTTTTTTCAATATCGACCTTCACCGTCATATTATTTAACAACTCACCTGGTTGGTCCCAGTTAAGAATCGTTAATGAATTACCCTTTGCGAGGTTTTCTATCATCGAATAATTCGTCTGCTCCCGTAACCATCGAGTTGCAATAAGCAGACCTGATTCTGCTGCAAAGAATGCCCTTTCATTATCAAGAGCCGCAGCTTCGTGGTTCACCGTGTTTCCGGTAACTGCAAGATAGCCGGCGCCTCCAATTGCCATAATCAGGGTAAATGCGACAGCGCCCACCAGAACAGATCCTTGTGATTTACACAATGTTTTCATAAGGGAGAATTTCGACATGTGAACCCATCCTTTCTCGGGGGTAAATAATATATGTTTCCTGCCGAGGATGTTTTCAAACTAAGGGTTATCTCAACATAAGTCCGATAGTTATTGAGTGAGAAACTGCTTGATGCTGGATCTATTTCAACCTTACTACCGCCGGCTTCAAAGTCAACTAATGCGCCGTTTACACTTTCCTTAAAAGTGCTGCCAGCAACAGAATACTCGCTGATTACAGCACCATTGCTGTCATAAATTCGAATATTTTTTACATTGGTAAGGGGAGTTGCCGGTATTGGAAATTGTGTAAAAGAAGTGGGAACAGGATCAGAATTTGATGGTGTTGACGGATCGAACATAAGGACCCTGTTTGCCTTCCGAACACTCAATGCTATCTGTTCAACAACATTATCATACTGACGCTGCATCTTTTCCATTGCATTGCTTTCCCTCAGTTGATTGTTATGCATAGTAAATATCGTGACACCAATCACTGCAATAATACTGAGTATTATCGCAGTAACAAGTGCTTCAACCAGAGTAAATCCAACCGCTTCTTTTTTTTTCATTATCGTGCCTGCGTAATCCGTTTTGTTATTATAATAGTATCTTGATTGCCGTCTAGTTCTGCCCAGTTAACTGAAACTTTGATTATAACAAGAGGTATTGTGGTTGAACCAGTGCCAATATTTATCGGCCACTGCCCGACCATAACCTGCCTTCTGAGATTTGCCATTAAATCTGGTGTATATGACGTATCCAATGGTATTCTTGTTGTTGAGTCATACGGTGCTACTGCAAGTGCTAGGAAGTTTCTATCGTCATACTTTGTTTCCAATAAATTGGTAATTACTGACCTCGCCTGCCGCCTATGCTTATCAATAATCTCAAGCTCCCGCCCCTTTCGTATCACCGCGATTATGGCGGTGATTGCAATGGAAAGGATTATTGCCGCTACCAGGAGCTCTACGATGGAATAGCCCCGAAAACTTTTTTTAGCAGCTTCTTTTTTAGTAGTCACATGCTATATCTTTCTTTTAATATGCGTTCTAAATTGTTCTAATAACTAGCAGACGCGGTAATAGTATTATTTTTTTTATCTGTTATAGTAACTGTCTTTGTTCCGGAATTATGACTTAATGTATATTTTGCCTGATCCAGAAAAACATTTGTCTGTGTTAAAAAAGTAGCCGGATCAGTACTCGGAGTACTTCCGGTTTTCCTCCAGAAGGCATTCGCTGCTGTTGCTGCGGTTTGTGCGAGACTTTCCACTGTCTGCTGACGTGTTTCCAAAACATACCCGTTATATACCTGAACACCAATTAATGCAAGAACAGCGATAATCAAGGCTGCAACAACTGCCTCAATGAGTGTAAAGCCTTTTTGTGATTTCATGTTAAATTTTCGCTTAAGATATTTATATTAAATTCTATTTCTTATCGTATTTATATTCCTCCGATTCCGTACCTTTTATAATAGCCTTTATAGTCTTTTCAGTGTTGTTTATTTATATTGTTATACCAGCCGGACATTATATTATTTCAACCTTTATTGCCTTATTACCTAAAAGAGAATTTATTGCTCATTATATTTATATGTTTCCGACTCAATACCATTATAAATTGCTTTAACCGTATAATTAGTATGGTCAAGAGTTAAAATTACTTTTTTTGGACATTTAAAAATTGATTGGGATCCAGATGAAAGATTAATTGTCCATTGACCATTGCCATTAAGATTCGGATAATCTCCTACATTTTCACCCATATTTATTGCAGTATGTAAAAAAGTCGCTGCTGCTGCAGCGGTATTGTTTGCTGTGTTTAACCGGGCCTCTTCAACATATCCTCTATACATCATCCCTGCTGTAATGCTTAATATGGCAACTATTACTGCCACAACAATTACCTCAACTAAAGTAAATCCTTTATACGAGGTTGAGATACAATTAAATTTATTTAGTAAACACATATTAGAATCAAGGGGAAGCATCAGATGGTACTTCCCCTTTTTTGTATAAATCCTACCGGTATGCATAATCCTGCGATGTTTGTCCTTTGACAGTTGCATTGACAGTTTTGCCCCCTGAAGGAGTATCTTCACCTTGTGCAATACTTGCGTTTGCCGGACAGGTAAATACAACAGTCTGTCCTGTTGAAGGAAGTTCATGAGACCAATTTTCTGTAGGCTGAAGCCCACTTTCAGCATCGGTGTCAGCAGTACCCTCATCTATTGCATTTACTATAGTCTGTAAATATGAAGCTGCTGAAGCTCCAAGGTTCTCAGCAGTATTTTGCCTGGATTCAGTAACATAACCCTGATATAATTGAATAGCAATAAGTGCCAATACCGCAACAATAACGGCAACAACGATAACTTCAACAAGAGTAAAACCCTTATTATTCTTTAACTGGTTAAGCATTTAAGCTCCTCCTTGTTAAGTTGACAGGAAGTATTAAATAAATTATTACTACCTTTGGAACCAGTGTTTTTGAAAAAGTCTTATATTCCTTAGTACTGTTTCCCCCTTTCCTTCCCTTAACAGGGAACTTATGGTTTACTGTTACTATATCTATTCTTCCGTGATACAATTAAGTTCCAATTAACCTTCCTATCATAAAAATTGGCAGATAGAGGGCGATAAGAATAAGCCCTACTACACCACCAAGTAAGATAATTAAAAACGGCTCTATAATAGCGGCCAGAGAATCGACAATATTCCGTATCTCCCGCTCATAAAATTCTGCGGCCTTACGTAACAGCTCATCAACCCTTCCGCTCTCCTCCCCGGTTGCAACCAGTTGGGTGATAAGAGGAGGAAAGTGACCAGAATTTTCCAGGGAGGCGCTGAGCAGCTCTCCCTGACGCAGGCTTGCATACACGGTTTGAAGACTGTTTGAATAGAGCTTATTGTTCACTACTGCTGCACCGATCTCTATTGCCTGCAGTATCGGGGTACCGCTGTCCATAAGCAGGGCCATGGTGCGGCAGAATACGGCCAGAATATTTTTCTTCAGAATACCGCCGAAAACCGGAAATTTCAGGATGTGGGTATGTATAAAAAGCTTGAATCCTTCAGTCATCATCAGTGTCCTGAATCCTACTATTAGTAAAAGAAGAAAAAGAACCATTAAAAGAAACTGGTGTCTGACGAGGTTAGAGGCCGATATTAGCATAAGGGTCGGTCCCGGTAATTTGGCACCGAAACTGCCATATATTTCGGCAAATACCGGCACCAGTTTCCATAATATGCCGATAATTAGTATAATAACGAAACCTGCTATAAACATGGGATAGCGCATGGCGGCTTTTACCTTGGATTTCAGTGCTTCCACATTTTCCATATAGGTGGAGAGCTGGTCAAGGACCTCATTCAGTGATCCCGAGATTTCACCGGAATGGACAACCGAGACATACATATTGTTGAATGCGCCCGGGTGCCGGGATATGGCATCGGAAAAGGTGTGACCGATACTGATATCCTCCGCTATCTGGTTGACAATTTTCTGGAGCGCCGGTTTTTCAGCCCTGGCAAGCTGCTCCAGCGCGCGGGTAAGCGGGACACCGCCTTCAAGCATGGTGGCAAGCTGTCGGGTGAAGAATACCATGTTCTTGTAGGGTACTTTATTCCTGTACCGCTGGAAAGCTTCATGTATCTTTTCTGAAAAGGTCTGATTTTTACGGGTACCGTCAAAGTTGAGTTCTTCAATGGACAGGGGAGAGAGGTTCTTTTCGTCGAGTTTGTCAATGACATCATCGACATTCGCCCCATCCATGGAGCCGGTCATAATCCGGTTCTGCTGGTCGCGTACTTTGTATTCAAAACGTGGCATAGTTGAATGTACCTTATATATCGGTTTTTCTGTATTATTTTAGTTTTTTTTACCCTCTCCTGTCAATTGGGAGAGGGGTGGCAATCATATGAAACTGATTGCCGGGGTGAGGGTTTCTGAAACCTTATTCCCCAATCTCCTCCGCCATTTTATCCTGTTTCTTTCTCATCTCCTCATAGTCAGGGAAATACTCACTTTTTTCCATGTTTTCTTTTTTTTGTGCTTTTTTCGTCTCTAGCATAAACCCGACTGAAAATCCTATTGTTGCTTCCACCGGACCGTCTTTCCAGTTGCTGGTGCTTTCCGGTGATACGTCCATATTAAGTCTGAAATAGGCGCCGGTCAATGACGTCAACGCCATGGAATAGTATCCGCGCATAGTATTATTGTTGGAGAATTTACTGGACTGATTTTTTACCGGATATTCCATAGTGCCGATAATAAAATGCCACTTAACCCCGGCCTCGATATCAAAATAGGGACCGGCGTGAACAAGAAGGCCAACACTCGGATTCACAATGGGTCCGCTGTATTTGTAGTCGTAATCGTCCTTGCTGTTCAGATACAGGAAATCGGTCCCGCCGGTGAGGCGCAGGAAGTCCCGGTTGTTCACTACAAACGCGGGAGAGTTCAGATATGCACCTGCGGAGAATGAAAAACCGTAATTCCCCAGAAACTGTGTCTTCTGAAATACGTCCACCTCAAACCGATCCATACCCAGTCCGAAAAGAAACTGAATATACTCCACCGGAGCGTAGTTTAAACAGAACTGCTGAATCTGCTCGTGCGAAGGGACTACTGCTTCGGTAATATTCTGACCGCGCCACAGACTGGTATATTCAATCCCCAGTGAGGTCGGCGACATATACCGCACCGGTGCTTTTGCCGATATTGTGGCACCGAGAATACTAATGAAAATCAGGGTAGTTACCGTTGTTTTCATACGCTGAGAACCTTTCTTTTTAATATTTCTTTTTTAATCTTTTCTTTCTTTTCAACTTTCAGACTTTAATTTATAACCTTTAACCTGCTTATCATCTCGCTTCAATGAGCACCGGCAACCCGAAGCGTTCACCATCCTTATCCCTGATGCCGTTACATTCTGCATTTACCGTGACAATGAGCCGGTTTGCCATCTGGCGCGGATAGGTAAGGGCCGCATAGGCCACTCCATCCTTTGTTACTGCTGAAGCCTCAATAACCACGGCAAAATCATTGGTTGAGAAATCAAAAATGTCATCCTCAAATTGTGGGCGCATCTCCCACAGCCAGTGGCTGAAATCACCGCTCGCCGGCATGTCACAGATACCGTCGCCGTTATGATCGATATAGAGCTCGGATTTGTCCCACACGCCGTTTTTATTTAAATCAGCCCATATTTCATAGGTTGAATCCACAACCCCGATTTTAATAGTTATTACCGTATCAGAGTGATACGTATAATCATACTGATATATCGGTTCTGGAGGGTGAATGACCGTATCGTATTTCACCACCACTGTCGTGTCCCAGGTAATGGTGTTTCCCACCTGTATCGGTATTATTGTCGTATCAACATAGCCGGTAATAACCGTGTCCGGGTCAGTCAGGCCGAGAAATGTTTTTATAGTATCCACGGTAACGGTAATTACGGTGTCAACACCTACAGAATCCGTGATATACTTTTTTGATGCCTCGTAGCAGGGTTCCGGATTTTTTACGTCACACACCCCATTTAGATTATAATCGAAAAAGAGATCGTAGGAATTTTTATTATAATCCATCGTACCGTTGCCGTCCACATCATCGCCTCGGGTAGCGACGGTCGGATTAAAATCGAGATCAAAGTCAATATTGGGATCCATCTTGAAATTGTTGTTTATATCCTCGAAGGGGATATCGTATTCTACATATTCCATGATAGCCCGTATATCTTCAATATTGTTCCCTTCCCCAGCCCAGCGCACAAATCTTCGCAATCCAACAATCTCACCGGACACCACTGCACTGAAATGCACCTCGATACCGTCGGCAACGTTGTTTCCATTAACATCCTGCACAACAGCGCCGGCAAAATACTTGAAGGTCGATTCGTCGATCTGTCCCACATTGCTTACTACTACCGTATCATCCTGGGGCCGGGAAACCGTCACTACATACGGTTCTCCTGAGATGGTCATTTTAGTGGTATCTGCGATAGAGCCGATATAGGCCGATACCTCGACTGCCCGGTAGTTGCCTGGCACTGTACCTGCATACAGCTTTGAACGGGCAATGCCGTCCTTTGATATGACCATGGGATTGTTGATATATTCACTACCGCCCGGTCCCTGCAGAATCCTGAAATTGACCGGTGCACCCGAGACCATATTGCTCTTGGGGTCCCGTACTGTGGCAGTCAGGGTTGCCACGCCGCCATTGACATTGATATTGTCCGGACTGATTTTCAACTCAATTGAAGCCGCATTAATTGAGGCAAACTGGACAGTGGTTTCAGCACTGCCGTTGGGTGCCACCGCCTTGACCGTGGCTGTGGTGGTAAACTGGCCGCTGTAGAGGTTTACTTTTGCAATACCCCCGGCGGTGATTGCCGAATCCGCGGAAAGCGATCCGGCATTAGTGTAAAAATGAATCCAGGCACCGTTGACGAGCTGGTCGCTGGCGTTACGATAGGTGGCAGTCAGCGTTGAATAGGCGGAGCCGCCTATGGAAATAATGGTCGGTGATGCAGCAAGGGTTAAGATATTGTTGGTATAATTAACGGCCGTAGAGTCTCTGCAGTTCAGTGCCGTAGCATACACGACCAATGATTGCGCTGAGGTTGAGGTGACTCGTACCTCTGCTATACCGCTGGTGTTCAGCGTAACAACCTTCATGGACGAGTCATTATCAAACTTCCCGGCCGTATTGGTGGAGCTGAGAAAAAAGGTGACTTCGTCGCCTTCAATGGGATGGCCCGACGCATCGGTGAGAAGGGCCTGTATCGTTGAGTATTCGCCGGTTTTGAGATCAGTCGGAACCGCAGTCAACTGAAGAGAGACACCGCTGAACAGTACCGTGGTTGAATCCTTTAACGTCTGATCCGGGGTAAATCCGTATATCTTACAGGTGCCGTTTACCGGGGCACTTCTCAGAATAACCGATGTCCTGCCGGTCGAATCGATGATACCGAACTCCCCGATAATACCTATCTGGTTATCTCCCTTGTCGGAGATTTCAAACATGATCGTATCTCCAACAGCAGGATTGTTTTTCTCATTTATTAAAATCGCGGTAATAATGGCATAGTCCGTGTTGTCCGCTTTTAACTGGGATTTTGAGGAGAAGATTCGTAACGAGCGTACATCGGTCGTGGTATCAACAATATCTGATATGGATGTATCAAAGAGAATTGTTTCAGTTGCATACGCACCCTGAGACTGGACATATAAAGTGAATGTAGTAATGCTGGAACTGGTAACCGTTGTCGCAGCGTTTCCATTCCCGAGTGTTGTTAACGTATCAGTAACTGTACCGGTAATATACACTGGCTTATTTGCAACCGGTTTACCCTCTGCATCAGTCACTGTAATAGTTACCGGCACAACCGTGTTCAGGAGAACATGAGTTGCTGATGGAATAATCTGGACATCAATTCCTGAAATGGTCACTGTCTGCTTTACAATTACTGTAGATGTATCGCCTTTTTTATCCACTTCATACAGATATGCATAGATTGACGCCTCGGTATTGATCGGTTCGCTGGTAAATGCAGCCGTGGCAATGCCGTTGGTATCGGTAACCGCACTGGCTTCAATCAGGCCGTGCGATGCGGCAAAGAAAATTGACCGACCGACAATGGGATTGTGAAGATTGTTAAAAAGCCGCACCGTAACAACGGCTGTTTTACCACTGCTTGCAGGAATCTCCGAGGGATTTACAAAAATCTCCATGGTACCCGATTTCCATACAGTGACACTGTCTATTATAACATCATCAATGGTGGCCGTGTCTTTTCCCGAAACCTCAGGGCCAAGAGGCTGGTCACCCAGATCACAGAAAAGAAAAAACGCGGTAATCGGGACTATCGGTACCATTAAAAACAGGGTAGAGATTTTTTTACGCATTATTCCTCCAGGTGAGGTTTTATATAATGTTCTATAAGATCCGGCTTTTAAAATAATCAGTATAGTTAAAAGACATAAAATGAGCAAGTGGTGTAATAATATAGAATACAAATATAGTCTTTAATATGCATTACATGCTACAGTACTCAATAATTACTGGGTCTTACCAGGTATGTGAGAAATCTGCTTCCCATTCCGTAGCAATAAAACCTGGTTAAGATATTGCGTTATTTTTTAAACATTCCCCCGACACTTTTTTACTTGATGGAACAATTGGTGATGATGCAAGAGTGTCAGGTATATTTTAGTACCTGAGTACCAGAAACGCTATATATGTCATTACTAAATTATTATAATTGCAAGAAAAAAAAATAAAAAAAGATATCTGAAATTAAGGATGAATAACTATTGGAGCTAATATACATATAACGGTTGAATAATTCCATTAATTTTTTATTTAATTTAATCGCAAAAATGATGCCATTTTTGCATATTTTGATTAAAATTGCAAGGTAATTATAAATATAAAACTATTTTGTTTCAGGAAAGGTTTATTGATAAATTTATCCGGGTTAAGGTCGGGTAGCTGTTAGTCTTTAAAAATTCACTATTTTGATGTAATTTTTGTTTAAATTTAACTGGTTAATGGGATTTTTACAGGAAAAAAAATAGGACTCACCCGATTGGAAGCTTCATAGAGGTTGATTGCGCCTTTCCTCTCTTTCCCATGCTCTTTTGGTAATTTATCCGTTACTCTATACCTCGTATTCACCACGAACTATTTTTCCACTATGGATATCTTTGATCACCACCGCAAAGAAATAACCGGTAAAAACGCGCCGCTCGCGGATCGTATGCGGCCGCTTACGCTTGATGATTTTTACGGCCAGGAGCATATTATCGGGCCGGGACGGCTGCTGCGCCGTGCCATTCAGATAGACCAGCTTTCGAGTCTTATTTTCTACGGTCCGCCCGGCACCGGCAAGACCACGCTCGCGCGGATAATAGCGAATACCACGAAAGCGCAGTTTCTCAGTATCAATGCAGTACTCGCGGGTGTCAATGATATCCGCCGGGCAATCAAGGAGGCGCAGGAAACCCTGGCGCTCTATTCCAAGCGAACTATCCTTTTTATTGATGAGGTGCACCGGTTCAATAAAGCGCAGCAGGATGCGCTCCTGCCCCATGTGGAAAACGGTACGCTGATTCTTATCGGTGCGACCACGGAGAATCCCTACTTTGAGGTGAACAAGGCGCTGGTGTCCAGGTCCCGTATCTTTCAATTGAAAAAACTGACTGAAAAAGATTTGGAGAAGGTGGCTTGGAATGCACTTTCCGACAGGGAGCGCGGGTACGGCGAAAGGCCGGTAAACATGGATGACGATGCGATGCGTCATTTAATCAAGGCGGCAAACGGTGATGCCCGCGGCGTGCTCAATGCCCTTGAGCTGGCCGTTGAAACCACTGAGCCGGAACAGGACGGCAGTATCCATATCACCCGCGGTGTGATAGAGGATTCAATTCAGCAGCGGGCGGTGCTGTATGACAAGGACGGTGATGCGCATTACGATACGGTATCGGCATTTATCAAGTCACTGCGCGGGTCCGACCCCGATGCTGCGCTTTACTGGATGGCAAAGATGCTCTATGCAGGTGAGGATCCCCGCTTCATTTTCAGGCGCATGATTATTTTTGCCGGTGAGGATATCGGTCTTGCCGATCCCCACGGCATTCAGGTCGTGGTTGCCAATGCACAGGCCTTTGACTATGTGGGAATGCCTGAAGGGCGGTTCCATTTATCCCTGGCGTGTCTCTATTGCGCCACGGCGCCTAAAAGTAATACCACCCTTTCATTTTTTGACGCAATAAAGACTGTCGGCGAAGAAAGGGAGGATGAGGTGCCGGATCGTCTGAAAGATTCTTCGCGGGATCGAAACGGATTCGGCCACGGTGAAGGGTATCTCTATCCCCATGCGTATCGCGATCACTGGGTTGCCCAGCAGTACCTGCCCGCCATGATGCAGGGACGGATGTTCTATACGCCGTCGGACCAGGGATATGAGCGGTCCGTTAAACAGGAGGTCACCGCAAAACGGGAAGCGCAGCTCGAGGCAATGGTCGACAGTGAAGATGGTGAAGCATTCAGTGCCGATGTCGGTAAATCCGGCAGCAGGAAACACAGTCAGCGGATGTGGGAAAAACGTACTTCAGGTTCTACCGGGTCTCAGCTCGCACGGATTCGTGATCGAATTTTCGAGCTCGCGGATGTAAAGTGTGACAGCCTGGTTCTCGACATCCATGCCCGTACCGGGCTGCTTACCTTTGAAGCGGTTCGCCATGCTCCTGAGGGAAGTGTCTGGGCTCTGGTACACGACAAAAAAGCGTATGAAACACTGCACACCATGGCACAGCGGTTTTCACCCTTTGAGCAGCCGCAGATTGTTTTAAGCAGCATAGATACCTGTGTGACTGATATCCGCAGCGCAGCAGGCGAGGATGTCCTGTTTGATGCCATTATCGGGAGAAATATCCTCAACCGGACACTGAATAAAGCGGCGCTTGTTGAGCAGTTTGCCGGGTGTCTGGCCCGAAGCGGCACTATGGTTTTTGCGGAGACGGTTCATCGATCGTCGCAGCGGATTTCAGAATGTATCAGGTTCGGATCCTCTTTATTGGAGCAAAAATTCCTCTCCGCAGAGAAGTCGTTTTTTTCGAACAACGGCGATCCTCTTGTGGGCTGGAGTGTTCAATTGTTGAACAAAGAGTTGAATTCAATTAAAAAAATTGACATAAAGATTACAGATGTACCTTTTACCACTACCCGTCGCATTACACCGGACGATATCGAATTCTGGCTCCGGGAGACTGAAAAAGGGGAGCGGCAGTCACTGGGTGACTATATCCGCGCAACCGTTTCTGAAGAAGAATTCGAAGAGATTAGCAAGATGCTGCATGTGCAGTTGGATAATACTGATGTGCAGTGGAAAACAGTGGCTGCGTTTATAAAAGTTAAAAAGCGTTAAGCCGATTTCTTTAGAAATTATCGACAGAAAAATGACCAATTGGGTGTTAATTGTGTGACAATTGTGTATAATATATATTAAGAACCAAATCACCTTTAATACACAAATTCAGGGAGACGTTATGAAATTTGTTTCTGTAAGAGATTTCAGAAGTAAATCAGCCCAGGTGTGGAAGCAGCTGAAGAAAGAAGATGAGATGGTGATAACCTCAAATGGAAAACCGGTTGCACTGCTGACATCTCTCTCTGATGAAAATCTGGAGGAAACATTGAAAACAGTTCGAAAAGTGAAAGCTATGGCAGCTGTTACCGCAATGCAATTACGATCTGCAGAAAGAGGAAACGACAAACTGAAAATCAATGAGATTAATAAGGAAATTGCAGCTGTGAGAAAAGGGAGAATTTAGTGCGGGTCGTTGTTGACACGAATGTAATAGTTTCTGCGCTTATCAATCCTTATGGTGCTCCGGCTTCTGTATTGGGATTGATTTTAGAAGAAAAAATCGAATTGTGTTATGATTCGAGAATGTTAATTGAATATGAACAGGTCCTTAAACGGAAGAAATTCGGATTTAATGAAGTTGAAGTAAATTCATTAATTGATTTTCTGAAAGAAACAGGTAACATAGTTGTTGCTATAAAATCCAATCTGACTATAAAAGACCCGGGTGATCTTCCTTTTTTGGAAGTCGCATCTATTTCAGGAGCGGATTATTTAATAACTGGAAACAGTTCCCATTTTCCAGAGAAAATCGGCACAACAAAGGTTGTATCACCGTCTGAATTTATCAGGTTAAATTTCAAATTGTAAATACAAATTGAAGATCCGAAAGTCTTTTTTGCTGTTGTCTACTGAACCAATACCCACTATTACTTTTTTGGCCGGTATCAAATATCTTCTGTCATCGCTGAGATTTAAAAGATAAAATTACCGGTATTTTCAACCTGAAAATAATATAAATTTCCAGTTAATCGACGGACACTTGAATTCTATATGCATTATAAAAAAAAGAAAAGAGATGTTATATCAAAAATTCTCCTTTGCGTTCTCTGAACTATTGCGCGAGAAATTTAACCAATATGCCCCATCTGCCTTTTCGAGGATGAAGGATGAGAAGGACGATTTTTTTGCCAATATCTAATATCCAATATCACTCTTTTATCAATATCTACTATCCACCACGCACATTGCTCTCAATCCCTGAACCTTGAACCTTGAACTTTGAACCTTGAACCTTGAACTTTGAACCTTTAAACCCTCTCCAGAATAATCGTCACCGGCCCGTCATTCACCAGCTCAACATCCATCATTGCCCCGAAAATACCGGTTTCTACCACGGCAACATACTCTTTCATTTTATTGACAAAGTATTCATAGAGCCGGTTGCCCTTTTCAGGCGGCGCCGCATGAACATAGCTGGGGCGTCGTCCCTTATTACAGTTGCCGTAAAGGGTGAACTGTGATACGACAAGCACGGCGCCGTTCACCTCATGCAGGGACAGGTTCATTTTATATTCGTCATCCGGGAAAATGCGGAGCTCAACGCATTTTTTGGCAAGAAAATCAGCCTGCTCCTCAGTGTCGTCCCGGTGTACACCAAGCAGGATAAGCAGCCCCTGGTCAATTGAGCCGGTTACGGTTCCGTCAACGGTTACTTTCGCGCGTTTTACTCTCTGTATAACCAGTTTCATAATATGCAGCTATTATTAATACGTTATACTCGTCCTCTTCTTCCTCCTCCATCGTCATCTGAAATTCAGCTCTATTTAATAATTCGAGGAAGAGAATGATTTGAATCGTCTATGTTTACCGGAAGTCAATCAAAACAAAAAACTCAGCCCCATCCTGATACCCGGCGCCAGGCAGTTATATTCGAAGTATTCGTTCTCCGTATCCTTAACCTTCTTTTTCAATTTGCCCCATTGCAGTTCAAAGCCTCCATACAGAGCGGCATGTTCCCCAAAGTCAAATACAGCGTCGGCAGACACCTTTCCCAGCACTCCGATATAAAACCCGCCTTCATCATACTGCTTGGGGATCGTTATCTCACTTCCTGTTGAGTCAAACTGTGTTTCCGATTTTACCATCATATTCACGCCAATCTGCGCCTTGATAACCGGATGAAGCTTATACTTTGGAATAGGATCAACCATGAGAAACACCGACAGGGGAAACATGAACAGCTTTTTATCCTTGTATTTTCGCGTTTTTGTGATGATAGCTCCCGTTACAGTATTTGTATCCTGGTATGTTGTATCATTAACAATCGTATTCCATGAAAAATCAAGATCAGCGCCCACACCAATAACATTGTCAAATAGTTTGGCATATTCAACAGTACCATTCCACGCAGTCGGTTTTTCAGTATCCCGCAGCCCCTTTGGCCAGGTCGGTCCGATACCGATATTTATGATATTCTGAGCACTACTCGATAGTACTATTCCACTGAACAACATCGCAAGGAGCGGTAAATATCTGATTTGCATAAATATCCCCTTCTTTTCAACGTAATATTATAATATTAATAGATCAGGTTTATTGTATTGTAAAATAAACCATACCTTCCTTTTAAACAAACGTTAATATTTAGTGTATATTTATAGCAGAGTGTAATTTTAAGTACTTTATAAAAAAGGAAGTGACTATGAAACCGGAAAAAATACTCGTTTTTGTCGGTATGTTTTTATTACTCCAGGGGTGTTACACCCAGTTTGCGACCCTGCAGGATCAGTATCAGGGGGAATCACGCGGGATTGCGGTGGACAGTACCGGAGAACCTGTTCCGGATACGGTTGTGGTAAAGGAGCGTGAGACCTGCTACTGGCACCGGACCTTCTTCGGGGACTGGGAGCTGCGCTGTTACGAGACCAATTATCCGGATGAATGGTACTCCTACTATCACCAGCCGTGGTGGTATAATCAGTCCTCGTACTATTTTTATGACTGCAGTTGCCCCTACCATATCATGTTCAATCCCCACTGTGAATACTGCTGGTATTACTGCAACAAGTATCACAATCACTTTTTTATTCATCACATTATTGATACGGGAAGTACCATTGGTACGGGGATCAATACCGGTTCCGGGAAGAAGTCGGCGCGGCCGCCGATTCGGCCGGGTTCACAGGGAAGTGCTGCCGGTACCGGCGGTGGTGCGGTTTCCACGGTACCCAAGAAGGACCTTTCCGTTACAGAAACAGGGGTGGATAACAATTCATCACAGGGAGCCGGGCAGAATATCATTGTTATGCCTGATGAGTCGCCGTCGCCGCTCGGCCGTCCTTCAATGCGACCGAAAACCGCGGTGAAAAAGAAAGAGAAGGTAACCACCGGCAATGAGGCCGTAAATGTACAAAAGAAGGGAGTGTTACAGGAGAGTGCGCCCCCGCCGAAGGTTACGACAAAGGAAAAATTGATAAACATTAATAACGCGAAACAGGAAAAACAACAGCAACTTCAAACCGATAAGGAGAAAACACGCAAACGCCGTTCGCTCAGGGGGAAATAATAGAACTATGAAGAAAACAGTGTACTGGTTACTTACAGGATGTCTCTGCATTGCCACAGCCCAGGATTTTGGTGTCCCTGCCCGATCAACTGTCGGGGTAGGTACCCGTGCATTTGCCATGGGCAATAATTATGTAGCCCTGTCTGATGATGCGTCGGCCATGTTCTGGAATCCGGCGGGACTGGCCTTTACGCCGGTTCGGGAGTTTTATGCTGCAATGAGTGGTTTTTCAAACGGGATTGAGACGGAGTTTAAGGAGAACGGGTTGGCGTCGCCAAACTCTTCCAATAAACCGCGTGTACGGCCGAACCTTATTGCTCTTCTGCGGGCAATTCCCACGAGCCGCGGCGGTTTTGCCATGGCATTCGGCTTTCAGAATCCCTATATCTGTGATGATATTCTTAAGTACAATTACCGCGTTTCGGGTGAGTGGGACCTTATGAATTATCGGGCTTTCGGACAGCTCAATCTCTGGACCGCGTCATTCGGCCTGCAGGTCGCACCTGATTTCGGCGCCGGTGCCGCAGTATCACTGATTACCGGGCGGAATACCATGAGAATCGCTCCCAATATGCTCTTTTATGAATCAGGGATAGAGCAGTCGTATCTGGGTGCGGATGTGCGTGCCGGTATTCTCTATTCAATGTTTGACAGGATGAAAATTGGTCTGCGTATTGAGCTGCCGCAGTTTCTTATTTTCGATGAAGAGTATACCGTGGAGATGGCCCTTGACAGCAGCGTTGAAGAGCAGAATAACGGCAGACTTAAAACCGGAACAGCAGGCGCTTTCGGCGTATCCTACCGGTTCCCGTTCATGCTGGTCAGTGCCGAGGTCAAAGCGCGTACCCCAATTCCCGATGCTGATGATGAAACTGTATATTCCTTCTGGAAAGTCGGTTGTGGCGCCGGTATCGAGATCCCGCTTTTTGTAAAATTATTCTTTATTCGCGCCGGGTATTCATGGCAGGAACTGGATCGCTATCCCATGCTCATCGAATATGATACTCCGCCTGCGGGCTTCAATCCGGATGTCCATATTGATACAAAAAAGAATGAACACCTCATAACCGCCGGGCTGGCATTTATGAGCAGGCATGGCCTCTCCTTTGACTTTTCGTATGGGTTTCGATTTTGGGAGATAGATTCGTACCCGCCCTATGGCGGCGGAACAGTAAATGAAGTTCATAAATCACAATTTTTCCAGAGCTCCTTTGCCATCCGGTATTAGCAAAGAAGGTATCCAACCGTGGCTTCGGTCGGTATCATACCCTGTTACGACAACTACATATATGTGATTCATGCTGCCGGTAAAGCAATCAGAGAGACTATTTCACGCGGCGGCCATACGGTTCCCTCCACTATTGCCGAAGAAAAGCTGACTAATGTCTTTCTCAGGGCACCCAATGCCAAAGTCTTCGCAGCATTACGACGAAAGAAAGATGTGTTCTGATTCACCGTGGGAAATACCGTAATGCTGTTGACTTAAGCCCATCGCTCATCTTAACACTTATGCAGCACTTCGACAGGCTCTGTGTGGCAGCACAGTGCATCACTCGATGAGCGATTCTTATTCGTTGTTTGCCGAATGACTGCAAGTTGTATTGAGTCAAGCCTGCATCATAAAAACCTTAAATCAACAGTATTATCCTTAACCCTACCCTGCCTGGATACGTTCAGCCAGTTCTTTGGGTATCTTGCACGCCCTGTTTGTCCCGGCGTCAATACATACCATCTTGGCCGTACCGTTGGCAAGCAGTTCGCCTTTCTGGTTGTAAAAACTGGTTTCGAACACAAAGGTGATTGAAGAGGTGTCGGTAAGCGTTGTTTCCATATCGATAAGGTCGTTGTACCGCGCCGGACGCCGGTATTTAACATTGACTTCCGCTACTGCGAAAAGAACGCCGCGCCGGTGGTACGTGTCCAGCTCTATACCGCGTTCGCGCAGGTACTCGGTTCTACCGCGCTCCATGTATTTCAGATAGTTCGCATAATAGACAACATTACCGCAGTCGGTATCTTCATAGTAGATACGAATTTTCACTGTTGGTTATTCCTTTGCAATATTGTATTCTTTCATTTTTCTCCACAGCGTGGAGCGGGAAATCCCGAGCTTCTTTGCCGTTTCGCTGTAGTTGTGGTTGAGTATGGAAAGTGCCGTCTGAATATGCCGCTTTTCGACTTCCGACAGTGGGAGTATTTCTACCGAATCCGGTCCGGCTTTAAAAGATTTCGGGGCTGTAGTCTGCGGGGCGGTTAATCTGAGGCGGTCTTTAAACATGAATTCGGGCAGATCCTTTTCAGTTATCTCGTTACCTTCGGCAAGTATCATGGCATGTTCGATTATGTTCTCAAGCTCGCGTACATTGCCGGGATAGTGATATTCTGCCAGGATGACCTCGGCAGCCTTGGATATTTTATTTATGTTTTTATCCATTATTGCATTATTTCTCGTGACGAAGAGACGCACCAGGTTTGGGATGGTCTCTTTGCGTTCGCGGAGTGGCGGCAGGTGTAGATAGAATACGTTCAGCCGGTAATACAAATCCTCCCGGAACATACCTTCAGAAACCAGTTGTGCCAGGTCCTTGTTCGAGGCGGCAATGATGCGGACATCCACTTTGCGTTGATTGGGATCACCGACCCGGCGGAACGTGTGTTCCTGCAGAAACCGGAGCAGTTTCACCTGTGCCTGCGGGGACAACTCTCCTACCTCGTCAAGGAACAGGGTGCCCATGTGGGCCTCCTCCACCAGTCCCTGTTTGTCACGGTCGGCGCCGGTAAAAGAACCTTTTTTATGGCCGAACATCTCACTCTCAAAGAGGGTGTCTGGAATGGCACCGCAGTTCATTGCCACAAACTGACCTTCGATACGCTGCGACATACGGTGTATGATCTTTGCAAAAAATTCCTTACCCGTGCCGCTTTCCCCGCCGATAAGCACCGTCGAAGTTGTCGGGGCGATTTTCATGGAAAGCTTCAGCACCTTCTCCATGGCCGGGCTGCCCGACATAAGATCGCTCAGCACCTGCTGCTCGTATTCAAGATATTCACTGTTCCTGGTTAACTTCCGGGAGAGTTTCTCAATGACAAATTTCATGTCGGCACAGGTTACCGGTTTCATTAAATAAAACGATGCGCCGTGCCGTAACTCGTATGTCGCATGCTCGAGCTCATTCACGCTGGTCAGTATTATTATCTCGGTCGTGGGTGAACGGGTTTTTATATAACTGACCAGATCCATCTCGTGCTCGGATTTATCTTCTATATCAATAAATACAATTTCAGGTAACTGTTTTTCGAAAAATGACAGCGCCTGCGGATATGAGGAGGTCGTCGTTACTTTGAAATTTTTAAGGCACAAGGATTTTTCCATTTCCCGGGAAAAATCACTATCGGCAGTGAGTATCAGAATTGTCTTTATTGTCTTTTTCTGGTCCATGATAATGAGTACGATTGATTATAAAACTGTTCATCGTTACAATAATACAATTTTACGTTGTTAAAATAAAATAAATGATGTTGTCGGCGCATAACATGTAACTGGTATAACATATTTTTATTATTAAGAGAAATTGTTATCAGTCAGACGGTGGCACAGGATACATGGTAAGAGGACGAATAAAAGACCGTATCGTTGCATTGATTGTTGTTTTTATTGCCGGATGCGTACTGACCGGTTTTTTCGCACCGATCTCACATCCCTCATTACACCGGCGAGCAGAAACACTGATCAGAAAAAAAACGGGGCTGGATTCCTGCCATGCCGGAAAGGTAACAATCGTACCTTTTCGCGGGATTACCGTCACAGAGCTGGTTTGTTGCAAGAGGCTTAATGCACGGGAGAATCTTACCGTTTTCATTTCTTCACTGAAGATACCGTACCGGTTTTTCAGTATTGTCTCACGCTGGAAAAAGGTAAAGCACTCGCTTAACCCGGCAGCCGGAGGTAAAAGGAAAAACAGGATTCAATGGCATACCCGCTCGCTTTTCAGCGCCCTGTATTCCCGGGTGATTAGCACCGATACCCTGTTGCTTGCATGTGTTAAATCCATCACCGGTAAAAATATCCGGGTGACTGTTGACAGTATCAATGTCACGACTGCGTTTGTTGAAAAGGGATATGGAGCAGTATCGATTTTAGAAAGTTCTCCACCACAGATGAAAGTGAAGTTTAAAGCCAAAAGTATACAGAGTAAGACCGTGCAGATTGAGCAACCAGTGGTACGCGTACTCGTCAACGGGCCGCATTGCACGGTTGAGAAAGCGACCGGTAGTATATATGACGGCAAGTGTAAAGCGAGTTGTGACATTCTCTGTATGCAGGATAAGATAACCAACGGGGAGTTTACGCTGAGCGATTTCGACCTTGCGCAGTGGTACCCCATCCTGGGTGATACTATCGGCTCACTCGCCGGCACGGGGATGTTTTCCATCACCTTTGATACAACAGACCTCTCTTTTTCCGGTTTTAAAGGAAAAGGGCGTTTTACCATGACTGACGTTACCGCCGACAGCCTGCCCCTGGTTACGGTTATTGCAATGCTCACCGGGCTTGAAGCGTTGTCCCATTTGACATTTAAAGAATTATCCGGCGATTTTCTCATTAAAGAGGGGAAAATATACAGCGATAATATTAATGGCACGGGTGATCCCTTAACCGTGGATATCGCCGGCTGGCTGCGTCCCGCGGATGTCTATTTTGATTTTGAGATGAAAGGATTATTCGAAGCGTATTATGAAGACAGCATTTCCGCCGTTGCCTGGAATGCCATGCTGCCGGAGAAAGACGGTCGTCGCCTCTTTAAATGTTCGATCTACGGCACGCCGGAAAGACCCGGTGTCAGCCTCGATAGAAGAATAGCCAAGCGAGCGGTGCGGAGTGTGTTCAAGTCTCTCGGGCAGGAGATAAAGGGGATGTTTAAGAAGAGAAAACAGGAGTAATTACTCCACTCACCCAAACAGATCCTGCTGCCCCGAAACAATACTCTCAAAATCAAGGTTAATCCATTCCAGAATTGCCTCCGCCACCGGTCGTAACTGTGCTTCGATATAATGCTCATAATCGAGCGGCGCCGACCGTTTTTCCACGGGCTGCGGTCCTTCGATCGTAATATAGTAGCGTATGTAATGACCGGGGTTGTCAAGGAGATTTGCCGCCTGGGCGTGGGGTGGAATGGCGGCGGTGTATTCGTGCACCGGTTTACGCAGTTGTTTCTGATATACCAGCTTTTCGTCTGCCGCACCGTATTTTACCTGGTTTACTGTTGAGATAATGTACTCCTCGACCGGTTCATGAGTGAATACCTTTTTATAGAGCGTGCGCTGGAATTCCTTGGCAAGCGGCGTCCAGTCGGAGCGGGCGGATTCAAGCCCTTTAAAATGCAGGTGGAGCTCACCGTCTTTCTCGGTGGCGCCGCAGTAGCGTTTTTTGCTTCCCTGGGTACTGCCGCGAATCGTGGGCATGAAAAAATGGCGGAAATGGGTCTCGAATTCAAGCTCCAGCGCGGATTCCGTATTGAATTGTTCCCGGCAGTGGGCGGCAAGCCAGGTGTTTACCTCCTGTACGATCTGTCTGCCGATTGCTTCAGCCCGGGATTCAAAATCACGTCCAAGAAGGACAAACAGAGAATCAGTGTCACCGTAGATGACTCTGTACGGTGTGTGTTCTTCAATGTAGGTAATAGTGGACTTAAGGATATATTGTCCGATACCGGTAATTGCCTGAGCGATATCCGGCAGAAAGAAGCGGCAGCCGGGAGATCCCAGGACACCGTAAAAGCTGTTCATGAGGATTTTAATTGCATAGGAGAGCGGTTGATTGTCAGTACGTTTTGCTTCGGCACGGGCCTGCATCAGCTCCCTGATGATACCCGGCAGGATTGATTTCTCACGCGAAAAAGCAAGTCCTGTCGGTCCGGTAACCGTCTCCCCGGTTTTCACGACAGCACCCAGGGGATCGATACAAAAGGTCATTATTATTGTCGGGTACAGACTTTTAAAATCCAGCAGCAGAACATTTTCATAGATACCCGGCTGCGATTCCATTACATACCCGCCTGAGAGGGGAGTGGCGGGCATACCGACATCGTCAACATTCCCGGCAACATATCCCTCCCGGTGCAGTCTGGGCAGATACAGATAATCAAAAGCGGCAATACTGCCGCCATACTGGTCAAGAAGGTGGCCGGATCGTCTGGAGCGCTCAATACTGTTTTCCAGAAGGTTGGCGGCATCAAAGACTTCACGGGTGAGTCTGGTATCTTCGAGGTTATAAGCCGCCAGAGCAGTCTTGTCTTCCCGAAACAACCGGTTTATCTCTTCGATCTTCTCTGCACCGGTTTCGTCAATTACTTTACTTTTTCCCAGCATGGCAGACGCGACATAATCGAGGGAATAGCGCTCGAAAGAGTAGTTATTTGCTCTGAGCATAACCGGGACATCTATGACTACCCGTCCCGGTATATGGGCTATATATTGGCCGGAGCCTTCTTTTCTGGGGGTAAGCGTCGTACCGTTCTCCCGGCCGGGTTCAAAAACCATCGCATGTACTTTACACCGGTTCTGCAGTATACGCAGATCAAAATTGATAACATTCCAGCCAATTATGACATCCGGATCCTCGCGTTTCAGATGGTTAAAAAATTGAACCAGCGCCTCTGCTTCATTACGGCAGAAGATGACCGTGTCTGTATTCCGCTCATTCCCGATAATAAATACTTTATCGGTTTTACCGCTGCAGGCAATGCTGTACAGGTGCTCTGTCGCTGCATCAGTTTCGATATCAAGGGAGAGTACCTTCAGGGAAACACTGGTGTCGGCGCCGCGAATTCTGGGATTGGTATAGGTAGTGCGATTGTTTTTTTTAACGGGCGTTCCTTCAACCGAGAATCCGCCGGTTACCATTCGTTCCATGAGAAATCGCTCCATCGGGTGCACATCGGCTTCATAGGTGCGTATTGCTTTCTCCTTTAAATACCGTGCTGTGTTGAGCATGGCGCTGTAGGTGCTAAAATAGAGACAATCCACTGTTGTATGATCCAGCGATTGAAGAGGTAACTGTTTCCGCTCCGCTGCCGCTTCTGTCAGGTGGCGGGGAGTATTGTGCGGTACAAAAAAGAGGGGGCGAAAACCGGTAATGATAATCTTTGCCGGCTCTCCCGTGGAAGATACGCCGTAAAGACGTATCTCAAAATGACCGTGCAGATCTCGTGCGCTGTGGGTTAAAAGAAAGTACTTTTGCATTGAAGTCCTGGTGTTAGAGGCCATTATCGTGTTAACCGGGTAAGAAAGATAAATAATACCCGCTCAAAACAGGTTTAGCGGTCCCTTATATTTTCAAAATAAACTGTGGTGAAGACAATATGGGTCTTGACCTGCACTTTGAGACTATTTTATCATTATAGCGGATTAAATAGATATATTTTAGATATAACCATTTTAGTTATAGCAGATTACCTTGTTAAAAAAACACTTTTTCTAACCTTTAATCCAAGGAGGTCTCTGTGGATATGGATAATGTGTGGGAACGAATTAAAAAGGGCTTGAAAGACGGTGCGGCTCTTTCAATGGAGAAGATTGAAGAGTATACCAAGGTTGGAAAACTCAAGATTGAAGAGTTTGCGGCAAAACGGAAAGTTGAACGGAACTTTGTCGATATCGGCGAGCGGGTCTATGAGCTGTTGACGGATGACAAAGCCGGTGAAATTGAAAAGGACATTCTGGTCTGCAATGCGGTGGATAATATTAAAACCCTGCGCGAAGAACTGGTCGAACTTGACAAAAAGATACAGGAGGTCTCTGAAGAAGCCAGACAGAAGGACACTGATGAGGATGAAGAAGTAACGGGTGTCTGATGCCGAAAAGAGGCTTTACATTACTGGCGATACCACCTAAAGGCAAACGTACCCGGTATTTTAAATTCCGGCTGAGCCTTATTATTTTTCTGGGCATCGTATTTTTAGGTGGTGTCGCCGGCTTTTTTATCCCTTTTAATGCCCTGACGCTTGATGTTGTGCAGCTCAATCAGAAAAAAAATCTTACCGAGCAAAACCGCAAGCTTCTCGAAAAAATCCGGACCATGCGTGAAATGTTCTTTCTGTTAAAAAGCAAAGTCGATACGCTCAATAAGACAAAAGAAAATATTAAGGAACTGGTCGCTATTGATGAAAAAGTGATTATGCAGAATAAAGCCCTCCGGGAGAGGATTGAAAAGATGTCCTTGGATGATATTCTTCACTATCTGGAAGCTACCGACTCTTTTATTAATGCTTTTTCCGAGATGGTCAACGAAAATCCGGTTTATATCGATTATATCCCACTGATAAAACCGGTGGTCGATCCCCATGTTATCACTGCCCGTTTCGGTAAGCGGCGGGATCCCTTTACCGGAGATATGAAATGGCATAACGGGGTTGATTTCAGTGCTGAACGTGAAACGCCGGTCATTGCGACTGCCTGTGGCACGGTTGATAAAGTAGATAATCATAACTACTGGGGACGGCGGGTCCGAATTCGCCACCGCTTCGGTTTTACAACACTCTATGCACATCTCGGTACCGTCAAAGTGAAAAACGGCAAGCGGGTAAAACGTGGTGATGTTATCGCTACTATCGGTATCTCCGGATTGACTTCCGGCCCGCATCTGCATTACGAAATCCATCATAACGGTAAACCGATTGATCCTGAACTCTATTTCTTCCCCGATACCCTTACGGTAACTGCAGCAGATTAAACCATGAGAATACTGATTATACGTTTTTCTTCAATGGGCGATGTGATTTTAGCTGCGGCACTTTTTTCCTTTCTTGAAAAAAAGTATCCTGATGCGGAGTGTGTGTTGCTCACCAATTCGCTGTATGCCGACCTTTTTAAAGAGGATCCGCGTCTTTCACAGGTCATCGCTTTCGAGCGTAACAATGCCCATACCATATTTTCCGACCTCGCCGCTCAGGCATGGGATTATTGTATTGATCTGCAGAATAACCGCCGGAGCAGGAGATATATTAAACGATACCTGCCGGGTGTGGATACCGGTACTTTCAATAAACTGCACGGCAGGCGGCTGCTGCTGTTATTTCTCAGGATAAATACCTATGCACAACAAAGCAGTGTTGCCGGACGGTATATTCAGACAGCGATGCATCCGGGGCACACGGATGTTCAGGATATTCCACCGGTAAAACTTTACTTTAATGATACAACCATCTACGAAAAACAGTTGACTGCCCATGGCGGTGACCCGGCAAAACCGACCATAGCCCTGTTTCCATTCTGTGCATGGCGGAATAAACAATGGCCACTGTCCAGGTACGTTTCTGTAGGAAAGTGTTTTCGCGATAAAAAGTGGCATGTTGTCCTTTTCGGCGGTCCGAATGACGTTGCACGGGCTGCAGTCCTGAAAAATGAAATCGGTGGTTCTGCCATATCCCTTGCCGGAACCCTGAGTCTGTATGAGATCGGCTGTTTTCTGAAACGCTGTACGCTCGCTCTTGGCGGGGATACCGGCCTTTCTCATCTTGCCCGCGCCTGCGGGGTAAAAACAGGTATTGTCTATGGCGCCACGACCCGCCATTTCGGCTTCTTTCCCTATGGGGAACCTCCTTTCATGGTGTTCCAGTCAAATCAATTGTGTCGCCCCTGCCATGCTCACGGCGGTCATTTTTGCTGGAGATTTTCTAGACCATGTCTGAAAAACATTTCCGTGGATATGGTGATTAATGGACTGAACAATCTTATCAAGAGGTAATGAGTGTCATCCATACGGGGATGCACCCTTTTTAATTGACATTATCCGCTCAAAATCATCCTTCCATCATGTATTTTATGATCTAGGAATATGAATAATTTCATTATTACTATAGCAACATTTTTAATCGCTGTTCTGGCGATTTCCGCTGCAGAACCGGAGCAACGGCAGATATCAAAAAAGGAGCATTTCAAACGCTATCTCGTCGGTATTAAGTATCTGGAGGCGGCAAATAATTTTTCCCGTGAAGAGAAGGTTGCCTACTATAACAAACTTGTTGAAATAACCGGTTTTACAGCAGAAAAAGCAAATGACTACGCAAAAAGATATGAAAACACGCCGGAAAAATGGTTGCAATTGATAGAGTCGGTTGTTGAAATGATAAATAAACCTCCTGAAAAGGAAGAAAAGGAGTGAGCCATGTCGAGTGAATACGTAAAAGAGTTTACTGATGATAATTTTGAAACGGATGTGCTGCAGTCTGAAGTACCTGTTGTCGTTGATATATGGGCTCCCTGGTGCGGCCCTTGTAAGATGCTCGGACCGATTATTGAGGATGTTGCCGGGGAGTATGCAGGAAAGGTTACCTTTGGCAAGCTGAATATCGATGATAATCCTCAGACCGCGTCAAAATATGGTATCCAAAGCATACCGACCATATTTATGGTTAAAAACGGTGAGATTGTTGATTCCCAGATTGGCCTGTTGGCAAAAGATCCGCTCAAAGCGAAAATAGATGCAGTACTCGAATCGTAATAGTAGACTTATATATCATACCTGATAGCCGATTCGCACCTGTCATTACAGTGATTGCACGCATATAAAAGCGGCCTTCACCCGTTATGGTTCTGATATGCAGGGGAGCAGTCAGAAAAGTGGAGATGCTGTTGAACAGTAACCGGGGGGCATGTATCATGCCCTTTCTTTAAAAAAAGGAACGTGATGAGAATTCTTGTACTGAATCCACCATTTCTTCCACGATTTTCACGTGAATCTCGATCTCCCGCCGTTACCAAGAGTGGAACGCTCTACTATCCGATGTGGCTTGCGTATGCTGTCGGTTATTTGGAGAAATGCGGTCATGAAGTGCTCTTTCTTGATGCACCCGCCACCGGATTAAGCAAGGAAGATGTTTGTAAAAAGGCGGTATCGTTCAAGCCCGCCATGGCGGTTCTGGAAGCATCTACCCCGAGTATCTATAACGATGTTGCTGTTGCATGCGCATTAAAAAAGGAGATACCGGAGCTTTTTACTATTCTGGTGGGTGTGCATGTTTCTGCGGTACCGGAGCAAACCCTGGAGGAGGCGCCTTCCGGTCTGGATGCGGTAGCGGTACATGAGTATGAAGCAACGCTTGCCGAACTTGCCGAGAAATTACCTGGTCAAAATACGGGGCGCGATGAAATCCTGAAAAGCATAAAAGGGATAGCCTTTAAAGATACCGGCGGTGCGGTTGTCCGCAATGAGGTTCGTCCCTATATGGAGGACCTGGATACATTGCCGCTGGTCTCATCGGTTTATAAAAAACACCTGGACATTAAGCCCTATTTTTACGGTCACAGCAGGCATCCGCTTATCGTGATTGTCACAGGGCGGGGGTGTCCGTTTCATTGTACGTATTGTGTCATCCCGCAGACAATGCACGGTCATAAATATCGCAAGCGCTCCGTGCAGAATGTGGTGCAGGAGTTCCGCTATATCATTGATAATTTCCCTGAAGTCAAAGAAATTATGATCGAGGATGATACGCTCACGGCTGATAAGAAGCGTTGCCGGGAGTTCGCCCAGGCTCTTATCGAGGCAAAGGCGACGAAAATTCCCTGGTCGGCCAATTCACGGGCTGATGTTGACCTGGAAACAATGAAACTCATGAAAAAGGCAAATTGCCGCCTCTTCTGTGTCGGTTTTGAGAGCGGCGATCAGCAGATACTTGATAATATAAAGAAGTCAATCAGGCTCGAGACAATGATTGCTTTCCGGAAGAATGCGAAAAAAGCGGGTATCCTTGTGCACGGCTGTTTCATGGTAGGCAACAAAGGTGAGGCTGAAGAACCGCTTAAGAAAACACTCAGATTCGCAAAACAACTCGATCCCGATACTGCACAGTTTTATCCGATTATGGTGTATCCGGGAACAGAAGCCTACGAGTATTTTAAAAGCAAAGGGTGGATAACCACACAAAACTATCGCAGATGGATTACTGAAGAAGGACTGCATTCCTCAGTCGTATCCAACCCGGATCTCACCTATGCAGAGCTGGTTGCTTTCTGCGACAGGGCGCGGAAAGAGTTCTATTTGCGCCCTAAGTATATAGCGGCAAAAGTAATGCAGATTGTTACCCGTCCGGCAGAAGCGAAGAGGATATTCAAGGCATTCGGTACTTTTTATAAATATCTTTTCAGTTAGTACAGGTGGTATGACTTTTTCAATCCTTTATAAAATTCTCTTTTTCAGCTTCCTCTTTCTTCTTGTGTATGCCTATGGGTTGTATCCGATCGTATTGAAAGGCATTGTCCGGCTTTCAGGGGAAAAGTATACCCGGACAGATGAGTACAGGCCGCTGGTTACCATTCTGATACCGGTATATAACGAAGAGAAGGTTATTGCAAAAAAGATTGAAAATTGTTTTACCCAGGACTACCCGCAGGAATTGCTTGAGGTGCTGATCTGTTCGGATTGCAGCAGTGACCGGACAGCGGAAATCGTTAAGGATAATTGGCGGGATGGTATCACGTTCATCGATTATCGTAAGCGGAGCGGGAAAACCGGTGTGTTGAACAAGTCGGTGCCGAAAGCCCGGGGTGATATTGTAGTATTGACCGATGCGAACACCATGATACAGCCTGACGGGATCTCTAAACTGGTCAGTCTCTATACCTCAGAGAAGGTAGGTGCGGTACTCGGGCAGGTCAAACTGGTCGTTCCCGAAGAGGGCCTGGGACTGCAGAAAGAGGTTGTCTATCGCGATTTTGAGGCTGATTTGAAATACCATGAAGGTTTACTGGGTGCCGCAATCGGCGCTTTCGGCGGGTTTTATTCTATCCGTAAAGAATTATTCATCCCCCTGCCGCCAAACGCCTATTCAAACGATGATCTTATCATTCCAATGAAAATACTAAGCAGCGGGTACCAGGTACTGTTTGACAGCGAGGCGGTCTCCACAGAGGATACGGGCCGGAGTGTTGAAGAGGAATTCGGCAGACGGGTTCGAATCGGCGCGGGAAACTTTCAATCGTTTTTCCTGCTCCTAAGCGTGTTGAATCCTTTCAAGGTAAAGACATTCTTTCTCTATATGTCCCATAAGGTGCTGCGGTGGTTCTCTCCATTTATCCTGCTGACGGTCTTAATTGCTAATTTATTACTATGGAAAGAATTTCCCTATAATATTTTGTGTTACCTGCAGGCAGGTTTTTATTTCCTCGCAGGTATCGGGTATCTCTTTTCCAGGATGCGAATCGCCGTTCCGCTGATTTCATCCGTGTACCATTTCGTCTCTATGAATGTGGCAATACTGGCCGGTTTCTTCCGGTATCTGCGGGGGATAAAAAGCGCCGTATGGGAGAGCACGGAAAGGATCGCACCATGAATGTTCTTATTATCACTGAAGAGGATGTGTTCTACGTCTATGAATTCTTTAAGACCTTTTTCCCGCTCACAGAGAAAGCGGTGTATACCGTTCGGGGGATTACAGTCTGCGCCCCATTCAACAAAAAATCATCATTGGCGCTGGCAAAGCAGATGTATGGTTTTTACGGCCCGTTACAGTTTGTCATCATGGGTATGCGGTATCTGTTCAGTAAAAGCACCGGACGAACCGTGTCCCGGCTGGCGGAAAAATACGGTATACCGTTGATTGCTGCCGGTAGTATAAATGCTCCCGGATATATAAAGAAAATTAAAGATTTGGATACGGATGTTATTGTCTCTGTTGCGGCACCGCAGATATTTAAAAGCGAGATATTGCAGGCGGCACCCCGTGGCTGCATCAATTCCCATTCAGCCCTGCTGCCCGAGAATAAAGGAATGATGCCCGTGTTCTGGGGCATGTATAAAGGAGCGCCGGAAATCGGCGTTACCATTCACTACATGGTCGAGGCGCTGGATGCCGGCGAGATTATTAAACAGGAGCGGGTGCCGGTCGGAAATGAAACGCTGCATGAAATGATTCTTAAAACGAAAAGAATAAGCGCCCGTCTTATGCATGAAACACTGGAAGAGACAGCCCGTGGTACGGTAACCTCGACACCGATGCCTGCCGGGGGATCGTACCAGACATTTCCAACGCCGGCAGAGGTGCGGGAATTTAAAAGAAGGGGCAGGAAAATACGGTAGCCGGAAAGTAGTTATTTGTCGACCGGCGGAAAGAGAACGGATCGAAAATTATGACAGACCAGCAATGCATCGGCATTGCGACAGGTTGCAGGTGAACCGATAATGAAAAACGCATTCAGCATTGATCTCGAAGACTGGTTCTGTGTTTATAATTTTGCACAGGTTATTAACTATTCGGAATGGGACCGCTGTGAGCTGCGTGTCGTCCAAAACACGGCACGATTGCTTACACTCCTTGATAAACATGAAACCAAAGCCACCTTTTTTGTACTCGGATGGATAGCGGAGCGGTGTCCCGACCTTATCAGAGAAATCGCTGCTGCGGGGCATGAGATAGCAACCCACGGGTATGGGCATATCATTGTCAAGGACGTTACACCGGAGGAATTTGAACGTGATCTGGTTGCCTCATTACGGGCAATACAACAGTGTGTGAATACGGATGTTATCGGCTATCGCGCGCCGTCGTTTTCCGTTGTTGCCAACAAACCCTGGATTTTCGATATTCTTGCCGCGAACGGTATCAAATATGATTCGTCAATATTCCCCATAGGACTGCACCCCGATTATGCCGCGGCAGGGACGTCTCTTTCCGTGTATAACATTACGGAGTCAATAGTTGAGTTCCCGTTGAGCTGTTTCCGCCAGTTCGGTATCACCTTTCCCTGCAGCGGGGGAGGGTATCTCCGCATGTTTCCGTACCGCTATACTGCGTACGGAATTACCCGGTGCAATAAGGATAACCGGCCTGCAGTGATATATATTCATCCCTGGGAGATAGATCCAAACCAGCCGCGGATGACGCATGTCCCGTTGTTAAAAAAGATCAGGCATTATGTCAACCTCGACAAAACAGAGGGACGGGTGGATCGTCTGTTGTCAGAGTTTGCTTTCGACACATGTGCTTCTATACTTGGATTGCGGTAACGGCTCAATCTCATTCGGTCGGGTGGGGAGACACTCTCCGGGGAAAGAATCAGTTCTTGTTAAATAGTAACTATTTTAGTAATACTCTTCTTCCTCGGAATTACAACTGTTTTAAGAAATTCGAGGACGAGAATGAGGATGAGGACCATCTGTTAATCGTTAACATAAGCTAATTGGGTGCCACGTGCACGTATGAGGGATACCCAATGTATTTTCGTGAGATCGGTACAACCGGTATAGAAATTTCTGAAATCGGCCTCGGCTGCTGGACCCTTGGCGGACTGAACTGGGAAGAGGGGCGAATCGCCAACGGATGGTCACCGGTTGATCCTGCAGAGGCACGGGAGGCTGTTGCATTCGCGCTGGACAACGGAGTAAACCATTTCGATACGGCTGATGTATACGGGAACGGCCTGTCCGAACGTATGCTCGCAGAATCACTCGGCATGAAAAATAACAACGTTATTATTGCAAGTAAAGTAGGCTGGTTCAGGGGAACGGCAGCACATGCCTATGAACCGCAGCATATCAGACACCAATGCGAGCAGTCACTGAGAAACCTGAAACGGGAGTATATCGATATTTACTATTTCCATCACGGTAATTTCGGTGAAAAGGACTGCTACCTTGATGATGCCTGTGAGACAATGGGGCGTCTGAAAGCAGAGGGTAAGATTCGATGCATTGGACTGTCCGCATACTCTGAAAAGGATTTTAAACGGCTGGTCCCGAAAATGAAGCCGTCGGTAATTCAGTCCTGGGCGCATGCCATGGACTACCATTTTATAGCGCCGGGCTCAGCGTGTATGAATCTCTGTAAAGAGTATGCTATGTCATTTGTCGCGTTCAGCCCGCTGAATCAGGGCATTTTGCTCGGCAAGTATTCAAGTGACGATCCGCCGCACTTTCCCGACGGGGATCACCGGAGTAATTCTGAAAAGTTTAAACCGGCGTATCTGGCCGGAGCGGAGAACGGTATCAGGGCCGTGTCGGAGGAACTCGGCGGCAGTCGTGAAGAGCTGGTGAGAATGGCTCTGCAGTATGTTCTCTATCATGACTACGTGGCCGGGGTTATTCCGGGATTCAGAAATCGGGAACAGGTGATTATGAATTTGTCGGCATGCGATAAACCGCTAAACGGCCGGGAGGTGGCTTGTGTTCGGAAAGCATTCAGATCACAGTAAGTTGAAAAGGAAAAGGGGTGAGTTATGAATCAGTTGGATCCTATGTCCGTTATGCAGAAAGCCATGAAACGAATCGAAAAGGGAGCGTTCCTGACGGTCAGTTTTCTGGATGAGATAAATATCATGACTATCGGCTGGGCCATGTTCGGTATTGTCTGGCAGAAACCCATCCTGATGGTCGCGATTCGTTCGACAAGGTACACCTATACGTTAATTGAAAAGATAAACAATTTTACTGTTTCTGTCCCTGCCGGAGGTATGGAAAAAGAGCTCACGTTCTGTGGTACCCGGTCCGGCCGGAATTGCGATAAATTACAAAAGTGCAATCTGGAGGCCATTGACGGTCGGGTAGTTGAATCGCCGATATTAAAACTGGATGGCATACATTTTGAGTGCAGGATTGTGTTTAAAACAGCCATGGAGCCGGTTAATCTGGTGTTTACCTATGAAAAGCACTATCCCAAAAAAGATTATCATACGCTCTATTTCGGTGAAATACTGGATTGTTACGACATGCCGTAACACAGCGAATGCAGATATGGGGAGGTCTGCTCTTTATGCTATATTACCGGAAGTACCGGGGGTGTCATTTCAACCATGCCTTGCAGGTTTAAAATGACCATACTCCTTCATAATATGGATTCCCGTGGCCCCCGCAGGTACAGATTACGATTCTTCTCTGTGCAGTTCTCGGTACTGCTTAATATAATAAAGACTCTTTTCTATGATGCAATATTGTATCAAGCTGATGTTGGAGTGATTTAACTTATTATTTAATAGTGTCTTATAATAATTATGAATAATGTATGAGATATGGTAATCGCTCAATATATTAAGCGGCATTTTAAGATTTTTAATAAAATTTATGCAAATTTTCGGTAGAATATGTGTATATTGTTTTTATGAAAGAGATTGTTTCTGAGGAGTGAATCATATGAAATCTGTTTTTGAATATACCGATTATCGATTATTTCTGCAGGATTATTATAACGATAAAAAAGCGGCTAATAAAGCTTTTTCACATCGTTTTATTGCCGACCGTGTCGGATTTAAATCAGGGGGGTCATTTTTCACAGATCATCAGCGGCAAGGCCAATATCTCCATCACGTTTATTGAAAAGTTTGCGGAATTTCTCAAACTGAACAAACGGGAAACGAGTTATTTCCAGAATATGGTTCTGTTTAACCAGGCGAAGAATCATCAGGATAAAAAACGCTATTTTGAAAAAATGATGGCCTTTAAAGAGGCAAAAGTAAAGACTGTCAGTGCCGCGCAGTATGAGTTTTATGACAAATGGTATTATACGGCTGTCCGTGAAGTGCTTAATTTCTATCCGTTCAAGGGCGACTATCCCGAGCTGGCAAAACTGGTAACTCCGGTAATTACCCCGTCGGAGGCGCGACAGGCCATTGAATTGCTCGAACGGCTTAATCTTATTGCCCGTAACGATGACGGCATTTATACGCTTACTGATACGCTGATCACCACGGGATACGGTGTACAGGCGGTTTGTATCAATAACCATATCTTAAATTCTCTTACACTTGCTGAAACTGCAATTGATCGTTTTAAACGTGAGGAACGAAATTTTTCCTGGGTTGCATTGAGTATATCACAAGACGGGTATAAGAAAATTGTTGAAGAGCTTCGTGCTTCCCGGAGGAAAATGATGTCTATCGTTGATCAGGATCAGAATCCGGACAGGGCCTATCTTTTCAATTTTCAGGTATTTCCGCTTTCCAGGCCCTATAAGAAGGGAGATTCGAGGGGGAGTAAATGATTCGAACAATATGGTGGGGATCGTTGCTTCTTGTCGTAATGTGCCATTCCTGCAGTATGGAGCCTGTTGCCGGAGGCAGTGCTTCAGAGGGTGAAGCAAAAGTAATGGGTGCTGTGGTAACCGAATCCATTGCACCTGCCGAATCTGTAGCAGTAACCATTCGCACCGTTACACTAACCGCTGCAGGTGAAAAGGTCATTTTTGAGAAGTCCGTGTATACCGATGCAAACGGCAATTTTCTTGTTGAGCGTGTCCCGGAAGGTACCGGGGTTGTCTATTGCCGTGACAGTCATACCACCACCGCTGCAATTGAGGCGGAGCTTACCATTGATGAAGATTCTTTAGTGACGATTAACCGGATGCAGCTCAGATCGGCAACGACTATACGGGGTCGTGTTCTTATCAAGTCAACAAGTGCCGTCGGTTTCGGAAACGTCAAGGTTTTTATCCCCGGTATTCAAAGAGGTACCACGGTTGACGGTGACGGCTTTTATACGCTTACGGATGTGCCGCAGGGACAGTATGCCCTTACTTTTCTCTGTGACAGTATAGTTAATTATCTTCCGATAACCATTGAGAATGCATCCCGCAATGATACCGCCTATATCAGGGATGTCCGGTTCGCCTTTGATATAAAAGATGCCGATAATGTATACAGTGTATACCCTCACGAGCTGAACTATAGCTTTTCAATCATTCCTAAAAAGTATAATGCCGACCAGATTCCGGACTGGTATACCGGCAAGGATTTCTCTTCCGTCAGATACTATGAAGTCGTTGATAACGGGTTAAAGCCGATATGGCGTTTTTCAGTAATTGTGGGTGTTTCCGATTCGATTGTGCGGTTCTATGGCGGAATGGAAGCGGTAAAAATTCTGCTGACCAATCAGATGGATTCGGTGAATAACGTCTATAATGAGCTTGGCGTGTTTAACGGCACCTTTGAATTTGCCATAGATTCCTTCTATGAGTTTACCGGCGATGGCAGTGATCAAATCGCCTTGCCGCCCCCAGGATACGATTACCGGGTTATCCATGATGAAGCGCCGCCGCCGGACCAGAACTACTGGTACAACACGGCACGCTCGATTTACCACTACTATCGCCCCGATGTGGACAGTGGCCTAACAGGTACCTACTCCATGGAAAATCTCGCCTGGGAATTCGGCCTTGCCCGGGGAGCGATAATTCTCCAGCACCTGGATGTCCTTGCCGGCAACAATCCCATAAACGGTGAAAGCTACACCACGGATCCCGGTTTCATGTATAAGTGCCATGAAAGCAGGATATGGGACAGGTACAGTATTCATCTGATAAATTATTATACCGATGAAGTCTTTTCGGAAAATGTGCTTCTTCCGCAGGCAATCCCGGCATCTCTCGGGGTGATAGCCAGGTCCGCAACCGGTACACCCCTGTCCGGCTCAGTAATACACTGCTACCCGGTCAGATGGGATTCGTGGGCTGTCACTGATACTGCTATCCTCACCGGTACAACCGATGCTGACGGGGTGTTTCAATTCCCGGGGAATCCGTATTCAGCGACCGGTAAAGATACTGTTATATATACTAATTTCCTCATACAAGCTGTAAATGGGCAGGATACCGCCTATTCCTGGATGCCTCTGAATAAAGTCGGTGAAGCGTGGTTTGCGAATCAGGATACTTTGTATCGCGTGGGTATGGATTTTTAAGTAATGTGTGATTGTGCGAATGTGACAGTATTTGGCTGAGAATAAACTTTTTATTTGTATCCAAATAAATAATAGTGAAAAGATTTGGCTGGATATGACGTGACAGAACAGGCAGGAGAAGCATATTTAGTGAATCCTGATACTGTATATCGGGTATATATAAATTTTTGAAAATATCTGGATATTTTTAATATATTTTTGTAAATTGACTAAAGGTGTGGGGGTGGTTTAAGGTGTATGCCTTCCTCCCCTTTTTTTTCTGTTTATTTGGTAAATTATGCACTATAATTATGCATTATTTGTATTCGATAAAAAGCATGAATTTGTGACAGTGATCACAGACAAAGTAACCATTACCTTATTATATTGTATAACATGATGATTATCTATTTGTAAAATAAAGAAGTTGTATGGAAAAATGTAACTGATAATTTTACTTATAAAGGAAATTACAATGTCTTTAAAAAAATGCATCTTCATAATACCCTTAATAACCGGTATACTTCATCTTATGTTGTTTTTTTGCGGTGATCCGACAAAACCCGATTTTGATCGGCCACCGGAAATAGAAAATGGGAAAGCGATAGTAACCTCCGGGGCTCTTGAGCTTGATTCCGCTTATCTTATGTATATAGAGGCAACCGGTTTGGGCACCTTGACCTATCAATGGTACAAAAATAGTGATGCCATAACCGGCGCAACACACGACACTCTTGTATTTCCGGCACTGTCCTTCTCAGATACAGGAATGTATTATTGTATTGTCTCAAACGAATATGGTTCCGATACCAGTTTAACCGATACGTTACGGATCACAATACCGGATAATAGTCCACCGCTGATTCTTAATAAAAAAGCTGTGTTGCATTCCGGATCTCAACAGTTTGATTCATTATATACCATTTATATCCAGGCTGTTGGAGGTGGAACCTTAACCTATCAGTGGTATAAGAATAATTCAGCTGTTACAAATGCAAAAGATGATTCTCTTGAATTCTCACCGCTGCTGGTATCGGATACGGGTGTCTACCACTGTATAGTGACTAACGCCTTTGGCTCGGATACGAGCTTGACCGATACTATTACATACACCATATCAGACAATACCCCACCAAGCATTCTTAATGGGCAAGCGATCCAGACGTCAGGAATACCAGAATTTGATTCTGCCTATTTTATGTATATTCAGGCTATAGGGAGTGACACGTTAAAATATCAGTGGTACAAGAATGGTGCTGCTGTTTCAAATGAGACAGATGATACGCTGTTGTTTACCGGTTTAACTTTCTCAGATACCGGTACTTATCAATGTATTGTTACCAATCCCTATGGTTCAGATACCAGTCTCACGAATAAACTACAGATAACAGTTACTGATAGTGTTCCAACCATATTACATGGAAAAGTAATACAAACATCAGGTGTACCAAAACTGGATTCATTTTTTGTATTGTATGTGGATGCTGTTGGCAGAGATACTCTGAACTTTCTGTGGTATAAGAATGATACTATTATCAGCAGATTTGAAAGTGACTCAATGAAATTCTCTGCTCTGGAATATGCAGATTCTGGTGTATATCATTGCATTGTCTCCAATAAATTAGGTTCCGATACTAGCTTGGCCTATACCCTGCATGTTGTATCAGACAGTACTCCTCCAGTGATTCTTAATAATAAAGCAATTCTTACTTCGGGGACACCTAAGCTTGACTCATCTTTTGTAATGTATATACAGGCGATAGGCAGTGATACGCTGAAATACCAATGGTATAAGAATAATTCGCCTATGGCTGGCAATACTGACGATTCCCTAAAGTTTTCTACTTTGGGATTATCTGATTCTGGTGTTTACCAATGCTTTGTTATGAATGTTTTTGGATCAGATACCAGCAACAAGCATAATCTTCGATTGAACAATACCAATCCTAAGTATACAGTAACATTTGACTCAAAGGGCGGTAGTGCTGTTGTTTCACAGACAGTGGACTCTGGGGGATTGGTAGCTGAACCTGTAGCTCCAACGTATACAGGTTACAATTTCGTAGGTTGGTTCAAAGAATCTACTTGTATTAACGCCTGGTTATTTTCAAGTGAAAGGGTTACTTCAGACATAACCTTATACGCAAAGTGGTCAAAATACCCTGTGTTTACAGTAAAATTTAATTCACAAGGCGGTAGTCTTGTAGATTCCCAAAGTGTTGATTCAGGCGGGGTTGCCACAAAACCCATAGACCCCACCTATACAGGATATACATTCGGCGGATGGTTTAAAGAACCAGCGTGTTCCAACTCATGGTTATTCAACAGTGATAAAATAATTTCTAATGTAGTCTTATTTGCTAAGTGGACAGCTGTCATTTATTCAATAACATATCACCTTGATGGTGGTAACAATCCTTCCGGCAATCCAGATTCATACACTATTGAGTCACATCTGATAACCTTTCAGAATCCATCAAAATCCGGTTTTATATTTGAAGGATGGTATTCTGATCCAGGATTCAATAACCAGGTAACAGGAATTCCGGCTGGCAGTACAGGCGATATTGAGCTGTATGCCAAATGGGGTTGGAGCTACACGGTAACTTTTGACGGGCAAGGTGCCACAACAGATCCTGATCCTGCAAGTATAACCGTTACCTCACCAGCTACAACAATCGGTAGTTTACCGTCCAATCCAATAAAGACCGGGTATACATTCGGCGGATGGTTTACAGCAATCAATGGAGGCGGAACGGCATTTACTGCTTACACAATTGTAACTGGTAATATAACTGTTTTTGCTAAGTGGACAATAAACACATTTACTGTTAATTTTAATTCTCACGGAGGCACCTATGTTGATTCTTATAATAATGTACCATATAACAGTACAATAAAAGAACCAACACCTCCAACTCTTTCACAATATACCTTTATGGGATGGTATAAAGATCAAGCGTATACAGACGATTGGGATTTTGATAATGATCGTGTAACCAGTACTATTACACTTCATGCAAAGTGGGAAAAGACTACCTACGTATTAACAATTTATGTTTCCCCGACAGGTTATGGAACAGTTACACCTGCAAGTGGTACTGCTTTTGACGCAGGGACAGTTGTAAGATTAAAGGCAACTTCAGCAAATGTAAATCACTATGCTTTTAATAATTGGACAGGTGATGCATCTGGAAACAATTCATCTACTACGGTTACAATGGACAGGGACAAGATAGTGACTGCCAACTTTATTGAATTGACAAACAATGCTCCAATAGTTGAAGAATTAGTGATGAATTTTACTTATGTTACACTTAGCACGGAAAGTCAATTTACATTTAAAATAAGAGACAATGATGGAGATGTAATGCATTGGCAAATGCTATATGAAAGTTCGGACGGAGGCGTAGTAAAATACACGCCTTCATCGGGTGATATAACTGGTAGTGGGGAACAGTATCTCACGGTTATAGGTGTTGCGACCGGAACTTTTACTCCTAAATTAGTTGTAAGCGATGACTATGGAGGCTCAACAATTGAGACTTCTGACACAAGAGCAATACTTGATATGAAGAAATAGCAAGGTGAAGCAGTTTGCGTATTTGATTTTCCTATTAAATTATGCTAGGTGGAAATAGATGATTCATTATCATCCTGGCTTTTTAATATTTTCTAAATTAAATGGTGGAATACTTTTGATTACGTGTATGTTTTTAACATGGGCGTTAATTGGAGAATAATAAGTAGATAAAAAATAGCTGCCACACATGAGATTTCTGTGAACCTCACAATAATAAATGTTTAGAGACACACAAAAAAGTTGGATTTGGATAAATATTTTTTTCTTCTCAATTCTGCTCAATTAAAATTTGTAAAATTATTATATTATTGCTTTGTATAATTATTTTGCTGGTTTCATAACTGTATAAAAAACAATATGTTAAAATATATAAGATATTTTAAATTGCCTTTCTAATTGCTCAATATATTAAGCGAAAAATATCTTTATCATCCGATTTTTCATGCTTAGACACCTTGCTTCTTCTATATTAGATAATAAAGCAGGTAATGCTACTATGAGGGTGTTTGAACGGTTCAATTGCTGCGAAAATTACAAAAGTAAAATTTAACCTAAAAGTAAAGGGAGGGGTTTATGAGAAAACCTAAATTTTTTATGGGAAAATATTGGGTGTGGAGATTACCTATAATAATGTGGAGATTACCTATAATAAATTTAATCTTACTATTAGCGTTTAATAGTTCTTTTGCAGTACCTCTTGGCGATATTCAGAGTTTTGAGTGGAACGATGCAGAAAAGAGGGTGGATATCTCTTGCGGAACACCAAAAGTACGGATTATCTTTTATAAAGATGATATTTTCAGGATTTGGACCTCGTCTTCCTCGGGCTCATGGAGTGAAGAACCACCCAAAGAACTTGTAATTTATAAAGGGGAACCGATAAAACCGACTATCGAATCATCCAACACTTCATATTATCTAATTAAAACATCTGATTGCGCATTAAGGGTTTATAAAACTCCTTGCAAATTCGGTTTATTTGATGCTAATAATAGTAATCCGGTTTTTGAGGAAGCGTCCCCTATTAACCTCGGTTCCTCAACAGTTCAAACTCTCACCCGTAAAACGGATGAACATTTTTATGGATGTGGAGCATATAATGGTCACTATTGCCTAACGGATTTGACTGTTCCGGCCAGATATGTACAGAAATATGAAATAAACGGAAGTCCGAATCCTGCCCCGTTTTATGTGTCGCGTCTAGGGTATGGGGCTTTCAGAAACACCTGGAATAATACCGGAAGCTATGTGTTTAAATCAACGGTTACAACGTCCCATGGCGAAAACCGCTTTGACTGCTACTATTTTTATGGCCCTTCCCTGAAAAAAGTGCTTCGTGGTTATACGGATATTACAGGGAAGCCCTATATGACTCCTATATGGGGTCTTGAAATTGGTATTGCGGGTTATTATACCAATGCGAGTTCCGAATTCGGTCTCGCCATTGATTGTGCCAAGAGATGGGCGGAAAGTGGTATCCCTATTGGCTGGTGGTTCCCCAATGACAGCTACTATGCTCAGCTTAACGATGTTGAGCCGGCCGTTCCTAAATTAAAAGCACTTAATATGTGGACGGGAGCATGGTGCGGAAAAGTATTTGAGGATATTAACAATGCTACAAAGTGTGTAAGGGATTGGGGGATACGAGGTTTTAAACTGGATTGTTCCTGGATTGGTTCCGGTGGGAAATTTTGCTTTAACACTCTTCAATCAACCGGGCCCGGTGGCCTTGAAGCTCTTTCTTCTGATTCAGCACGTAGTTTTCAGTGGACCACTGCCGGGTGGGCAGGTTCACAACGGTTTTCACATGCATGGACCGGGGACCAGTACGGTACGATGGAGTGGCTCAGGTGGCATATTCCAACCATCACTGGAGCCTGCATGTCCGCAATGAATGGGACAACAGTGGACCTGGCTGCTATTTTTGATGGCAATGAACCGGAAGCAAAAGGAGCCACGCTCTATATCCGCTGCTGGCAATGGCAAATGTGGATGCCATATTTGTATCTTATGGACGGTTGGTCCCCACCGCTTCACAGAATGCCTTGGGATCGTTGCCCGTCATATATCGATCCGGTTCTTAAACCAAGTATGAAATTAAAAACACGTCTTACTCCCTATATGTATACATTGTGCGCCGATGCTTATCAAACGGGTGTCCCGGCCCAGCGCCCGCCGATGCTTGAATTCCCTGATGATCGTACAACTTGGGATGAAGGGACATCATCAGATACGAAATGCAAACAGGAATATATGCTTGGTCCATGGTTTTTGATCCGACCTGTATATGAAAAAGTTTCAAACTCAACCCAGATTACGATGTGGCTGCCAGGAACTTCAGATGAGAACTGGATACAGTATTATACCGGACAGGTCGCTGCCGGAGCTCAGAATGTTCAATGCGAAGTTGGGTTAGCGCCCAATACCTATGACGCAAATAAACCACCGGCTATCCCTGTATGGGTGCGCGAAGGCGCCATTGTACCTATGTGGCCGGCCCAATATTACAATTCCAGCAATGTGCTGATAAAGCCTAATAACTTAGGTAATACATTAAAAAATTCCACCACGGCTGTTACCGGCCCGTGGACCTTTGATATTTATCCAAGTCGTAAAAAAGCTACCAATTTCTCCATGTACGAAGATGATGGTTTAACAAGAGATTATAAGAATAACAAATTTGCTCGAACTCTGATTACCAGCGACGCAACTCAGGCTAGCGGACGCTTTATTGTAAATATTGGTGCTACTATTGGTGATTATACAGGCAAGCCAGTGAAAAAAACTTATATAGCTACTATACATACAGGAATAATATCCCCCAAGAAAAAACCACTCTCAAATGGTGTGAAAATAAATGGTGTTGTTGTCTCTGAAAAAGCGGATTCCGCAAGTTTGGTATCTTCATCTGAAGGCTGGTGGTGGAATAGGATAAAGAACGGAGTTGTTTACGTTAAAACACAGGAAGTGTCAACAAGCTCTTCAGTTGAGATGGTTGTTGATTTAGACATGACTGGTGTTAATTCTGATGTTGATATAACAAAAAAAGAATTACTTAATAAATTTTCACTTTTTTGTAATGCGGGTAAATTAAGGCTTTCTTTTGAAAATATGTTTACAGGCGAAATGAAAGCGTCTATTTACAACCTGAATGGTAGGTTAATAACACAGAAAATGATACATGTTGAGCAAAGTAAAGCTGAAGTGTGGGACACAGAAGTGAGTGGAATCTATATATTGAAGCTCGAGTACAAAGGAAGAATGGTTTTCAGGAAATTTACTGCCCGCAATTAATTTTAAATTGATTTGTGAATTTGTTCTATACTTTTCAAAAAAGGAAGGAAGAAATGGCTAAAAGGAGAAAAATGCTTAAATTCGTGTACTCACTGGTTTGTATTTCAGGAATTTTTATTTCCATAAATGCTGCAACAAATGCGAGGATATATGCTCTGGGATCAGCATATTTTTTAGGTGATATTCTTAATTCCGTCGGACAAGGGTGGCAAATGCTTGGTTATCCTGATCAAATACAAGGTTCTGCTGATTTTACCGGACCAAGGGGAAAACCTGGTCCTGTGGTTATAGTTAAATCCTTAGGTGAAAATGTTGCTATCGGCACAACTCTAAACACTTTTGATCGCAGGACCGGAGGAAGTGTACTTGCTAGTACCGGTTTCTTGAAGGAAGCAATTTTAATAACGCCGGAACCTGATACAAAGCAGGATAAATTTCCTAACTGGCCACAGCTCCATTTAGGGTTTAAAATTGGGGAGCAGAAGATAGGTATTGATGCTTTTTATGAAACACAGAATTATGGAAAGAGAAGAAGTGGAACGAGTATTGACACCTTGGCAAATATGACCAGCAATAGTGAATATAAACTGAATACATCAGTTCACAATGTCGGCGGGAAAATAAGTGCCCGTTTTGCTTTTGGAAATTTTGCCTGGAACCCATGGTTTTCTTATGGAGTGCCTTTTCTAGCCGGATCCGCACGAGATGAGTTGTTGTCCAGTAAAATTACCGGAACTGATACGGTTACACTCTCAGTTATTGATGCTAAGTATACAATGGAGGGTGCAGATAGGATGTTAACCTTCGGTTCTTGTTTGGATTATACATTCGGTGACTGGGGATGGGCAATTATTGGTGGATGGTATAGAAATGAAACCTTCCAGTTCAAATCAGATGTACACGAATACTCAACAGTAAATGGTACTTCCGTTTACGATGATAGAAAAATTGATTTATCTGCACGTTGGGATAATAAATATTACGATTATTTTGCATCGATTACTCCTAATATTTTCGATGATTTTCTTATTGGATTTGAATATCAGGGTGGATTTAATATTATTGATCGATATTATGATGATAAATCTGAGAATGATACTGCGGTAACAACCTTTTATAATGATATCATTGTTGCGATGGAGAAACCTCTTGAAGTGAATAGATCGTGGTGTGATAAATTCACACCTCGAGGTTCTCTACGTTATAGTTTTGGGCGAGTAACTGAAACTGTTGAAATGGTAAACGGGAGTGTTGAAGAAACTATAGAATCTATTTCCACTATGAATGGAGACTTGGAGGGAATGGCGATATTCTTCGGTTTTGGCTATGTAAAAAAACGCATGACAATAGATTTCGCTATGCGACTGCTCAATTGGAACTCGTTGGGATTAATACAGGGAGCTCCTCCCGCGTCAGTGACAATGACTGTAGATTTACATAAGTAAACTGATCTCAGGTCGTTTTTTTAAGATGAATATTGGTTGATATGTCATCAAGGTTTGGTGTAAGTCGATCACCATCATTCGATATATGAAAAAAAAAATATTCTTACAGGCCATTTTACTGTTATTCTTTATTTCCGGAATGTGTGGATTGGTATATCAAGTCATCTGGGTACGGATGTTTGGATTGGTTTTCGGTAATACCTTGTTCGCATCAAGTACCGTATTAAGTTCATTTATGGCTGGATTGGCAGCCGGGAGTTTTTTTTCCGGAAAATACCTGACGCATCGGAATGATGGACTTCGACTGTATGCGTTTGTTGAAGTCTTAATCGGAATCTACGCAATTATGATACCTGTTGCATTAAAAGTAGTATCGGGCCTGTATGGGTGGACCTATCAGACTTTTCATGCATCATTTGAAGTGCTGACGATTTTTCGATTTTGTCTGGCATTCATCATTTTGTTTATTCCCTGCATGTGTATGGGCGCGACCCTTCCGATTGTGACAAAATATATCTCAAACAGTCATGTTAGCACGAACATTATTCCTGGGAAATTGTATGGAGTAAATACTATTGGAGCGGTCATCGGCTGTTTTGCGGCGGGATTTGTGCTTATTAAAGCAGTTGGTATTTGGCAAACAAATATGATTGCAGCTATTGGAAATTGTATCGTTGCAGCTGGAGCGTTTATACTATTTAAAAAAGGGACAGCACAGGGACTAAATAAAAAAGAGATACCTTCAGGTGCAGAAAAGGAGCAACAAAGAGCTGTGTCTCAAACTAAAATATTACCGGAGGGTTTGCATTCGTACGTGTTAGTATCAGCCTGCGGTCTTTCGGGTTTTGCCGCTCTGTCCCTTGAAATCGTCTGGATTAAAGCATTGGCCAGGACCTTTCAAATGGCTTGGACGTATACTATGGATGCGTATGCGTATGTGGTTATGCTTGGCACATTGCTTTCCGGAATCGGCGTTGGCAGTTATCTGGTTTCTGTGTTTGTTCTCAGAATACAAAATTGCCGACGGTGGTTATGCGGAACACAGGTATTCCTGGGTGTGTCGGTTATTGCGTCGATTTTTATACTCCAAAACCCACTCGGTTTCCAGAAAGCACTTATTTCTTTTGTAAATATGCCGTTACTCTCTGGTGTGACTTCTCTTTTTATTCAACTGCTGGGCGTACAAGCAATGATGCAATTGTTGTTTGCCTTGATTGTCATCTTTGTCCCTGCGGTGCTGATGGGAGTTGCCTTCCCCCTGTTCGCAATTGCTTTTTACGATGTGGCGGGTAGTATGGGGAAATGTGTTGGTGTGATCTATTCGGCTAATACTGTGGGCGGAATTTGTGGATCACTTCTTTCCGGTTTTGTGTTAATTCCTTTTATTGGCCTGTTTCCAGCTATAGCATTAGCAGCCTGTATATACTTTATTATTTCACTTGCTATTTTATTTATCACCGAAGAGAAAGGAACAATCAAATGGGTGACCGCAGGATTGATTGGTAGCATAGCGGTAGTATCACTAGTGATGGCAGAATTGGATTATTCTCATTTTTTAAAATCTACCTTGTCGTCATCAGGTGGCCGTGAAAAAATAGTCTATAGTAAAGAACATGCGGACGGAGAGATTCTGGTTACCGAGAGTCCTGTTGCGGGAAAGGCCATGTTTAACGATGGCGTTATTGTTGCGGCATCTGCCGGACAGAACCTCTTTTCCCATATATTCCCCGCTCATTTGATCTCGTTACTTTTAAAAGGTCCGCGAGAGATTTGTGTGATAGGCTTCGGATGCGGTATTACCAGCGGTTCAATGCTGCTCTATGATGAGGTGACCAGTCTTACCGGTGTTGAAATTAACAGGGGTATACTGGAACCGGCAAAGAAATATTTTTCAGAAGCGAATAATAACGTCTTTGCGAATAACAAGCTTAATCTGATTATTCAAGACGGGAAAAATTTTATTACCATGACCGATACTTACTTCGATGTGATTTACTCCTGTCCGAGTTTACCACAGGCAAATCAGGGAAGCGCAGGCCTTTTTACAAAGGAATTTTTTACCGATTGCAAAAAAAAGCTTAACAAAGGCGGATTCCAGTGCCTCTGGATACCCCTGCACATGTATAGCCCTGAAGAATTCCTTACCATAGTTAAAACATTCATAGAAGTATATCCACATGTTTCACTGTGGCATCCCCCGCAAACCGAAGTGTCCATAGGATTGGCTTATCTGATTGGATCGGACGAGGCAGTTCGTCCTGATTATCAGAGAATTGCCAATCAACTGAATCGATCGGGCATCAGGCAGGATATTAATCGTCTCGAAGAATCGGGATTTCGGACACCTGAAGAATTTATTTCGATGTTTGCCATGGGAGAAAAAAGCTTAAGAAGTATTACGGCTTCTATTAAAAGAATTAATACCGATAACCATCCAGTTGTAGAATTCTATAACCGAACCGGGGATCTGATGCAATCGGCAATCATGAGCAAAATCAAATTGATCGAGCTGCTCGGGAAAAATTCTGAGGATCCGTATTACTATGTACAAAACAATTTTATCGAAAATAACGATTCACTGAAAAACCGGTTGGCAAAATTGTATATAGGGAAACAGTACCTGATGATGGGACATGCTGCGTGTACGTATAAGGAATTGCTCTCAGTAACCGGGCAATGTCCTCCGGAAATAGACGCACAGATCCGGCAATATTATTCTCAGGCATCAGCATTATTACCTGAGAACATCTTTCTAAACGGTTTATTTAACAGGTCACAATAAGGTTTCTTCAGGATGGATGATGGTTCATCGCGGTTTTTAGTCTGAAAGTAAAGGAGGATTATATAAAGCACTCGAAATGGATCAAGGAGACAGGTATTTCAATAGCACAGCAATTTGTCATACCTGGCGAATATGTCGGCGAAAAGCCTTTCGGTTCAGGCCACATACACGATACCTACATTGTAACCTATACCTGCCAGGGCGCAGCAAGCCGGTACATTCTCCAGCGTATAAACGATCATGTGTTTAAAGAGCCGGGTAAAGTCATGGAGAATGTGCAGAGGGTTACCCTGCATATTCTCCAGAAGCTGAATGAGAAAGGCGTAGAAGATTTAGCGCGTGCCTGTATGCAATTGATTCCCTCAAAGAGCGGTGCTTCATGTTTCATAGATGAAGATAACAGGTACTGGCGTTGTTTTCTTTGTATTGAGGGGGCACATACCCGCGATATAGTTGAGAGTGAATCGCATGCCTTTGCCGCTGGTAAAGCTTTTGCGCAGTTTCAAAAACTGCTGGTTGACCTTCCTGACGGAAAGCTGCATGAGACAATTCCCGATTTCCATAATACCCAAAAGAGGTTTAATGCCTTGATGGCGGCTATTAATGCGGATGTAAATGATCGCGCTCGGCAATGTAAGGATGAGATTGATTTTGCGCTGAGACGAAAGGAATATGCTTCCGTTCTTATTAACCTTTTGCATTCAGGAGAACTTCCGGAACGTATAACCCATAACGATAGTAAATTGAACAATGTTATGCTTGATGATCAGACAGAGGAGGCACTGTGTGTTATAGACCTAGATACTGTTATGCCTGGAACTGTACTGTATGATTTCGGTGACATGGTCAGAACATCAACCTGCTCTGCTGCTGAGGATGAGACTGATTTAAGTAAAATTAACCTGAATGTCTCCTGGTTTGAAGCACTGGCTCAGGGCTATTTATCTGAAGCACTGGAATTTTTAACAGACATAGAACGAGAATACCTTGTATTCAGCGGGAAACTGATTACCTTTGAACAGGGAATCCGTTTTCTTACCGACTATCTTGAAGGAGACACCTATTATAAAACCCAGAACGGGACACACAACCTTGATAGATGCCGTAACCAGTTCAAGCTGGTGGAGTCTATTGAGGAGAAGGAGAAAGAGTTAGAGAGGATTGTGAAGAATATTCTAACTGAATGAGAGTACTGAACCGTTTTTCTTATTAATCAACAATCATCCTCGTCCTCCTCCTTCTCCTCGTCCTCGGTCTTTTAAGAATGTTTCGAGGATGAAGGACGAGGTTAACTATGTTAGGAATATAATCAAGGGTTGCATCTTTCAGAAAAAAA
>CAZIYW010000004.1:0-25197 GCA_964543525.1 uncultured Fibrobacterota bacterium
CATAGGGAGACATTTGAATCGGTCATGCTTTAACACAGCGACCACAATTGATACATTCAAATTCACCTACCCCGGGTTGAATATCATCATATAGTATTAATCCGGATGTCGATTTAATAACCGGTGCATCAAGCTCGGAAATGGTTATACCCATCATCGGGCCGCCCATGATAACTTTTTTACATCGGGAAAGGTCGGCGCCGCAATGATTGAGCACATGACTGATAGGGGTGCCGATGCGAACAAGAAGGTTGGCAGGTTTTGCCACACCGCTACCGGCTATCGTAACGATACGTTGATACAAAGGAGTCCCGTTGCATACCGCGTCCCATACTGCGTAAGATGTCCCGGTGTTTTGTACGACACATCCGACATCCATCGGCAGACCGCCTGACGGTACTTCCCTTTTTGTGATCGCGTTAATAAGCTGTTTCTCGCCTCCCTGGGGATATTTAGTCTGCAGTTTAGCAATCTTGACGCCATCGAACCTGGCATCAGCCATTGCTTTTTTAATCGCCTCAATAGCTTCCGGCTTATTATCCTCTATCCCGATATAGGCAGTCTTCGCGCCAAGTGTCTTTTTCAGAATAAGCATACCACACAGTATTTCATTTGTTTTTTCAAGAATAAGACGGTAGTCAGAAGTCAGGTAGGGCTCACATTCTGCACAGTTAATAATCAGAGTATCTATCTTTTTTTCGCTCGGTGGAGAGAGTTTGACATGAGTCGGGAAGCCTGCTCCACCCATACCGACAATACCGCACGAGGCGATTTTCTGTATTATTTCTCCCGGTGCAGCTTCACGCCAGCTTTTATCCAACGGTTTGAAGCGTGTAATTTCATCCTTACAGTTATTGGCAATCTCCACAGCGGTACTATGTTTTCCCGAAGGGTGGGGAAGTGGTCCTACAGAGGCAACTTCCCCGGAAACAGATGCATGAACAGGTGAGGAAATGAATCCGCCGGATTCACCTATTATCTGGCCGATTTTTACCGGATCACCTCGTTTAACGGCTATTTGAGCCGGTGCGCCAATATGCATTGATAAGGGAATAATTACTCGCTCCGGAGGCGGCAATTCTTCTATGGGCGTTGCCGAAGTAAAGTGTTTATTATCTGGAGGGTGGACACCACCTTTAAAACTTGGCTTTCTGAACAATGAATGCTTCCTCAAATGACGATAAAAGTTTATTCGCAACAAAAAACAGACTCGTTTCCTCTGGTGGAACGAAAGATAAAATGATTCTGAATTGGTTTTGAAGTCAAGTAAAATATCTTTATTATTCAAATGAGATTTTTTCCTTAAAAATACCTTATATATTTTATTGATTTCAAAGCCTTCGGTATTACTGCTTTAATTAAAATAGCCAGAGAAGGAGTCAGTTGTGGGAACTGCCGGGAATCCGGGTGTTGTAAAACTTTTTCTGGGTATCATGTATACCAACGACACAGTTAAGGAAGATGCTCTTGCCCAATGTACAGCCCGATTTGGCGACATAGAATATGCATATGGTCCCCTCGCAGTGAGTCGATTTACGGATTATTATACCGCTGAAATGGGCGCTACGATTCAAAAACGGTATTTCGTTTTTACGCCGTTAATAAAGAGAGAAGAATTGACCTTGATAAAAACTTTTACTAATACTGTTGAACAACACTTTTTGATAAATAACCGCAGACAAATCAACCTTGATCCGGGTTATATCGCCAGGGATAAACTGGTGTTGGCGACAACAAAAGATTTTTATCATCGAATTTATATTAGTGAAGGAATTTATGGAGAGGTAACCCTCCATTACCGGAAAGGGCGATTCAGGTATTTTTCATGGACCTATCCGGATTATAAAGAAAAAGGTGTTCAGGAATTGCTTGAAAAAGCGCGTGCACGTCTGGTTTGGGAATTGAAAAAGAGAGCGAGATGCTGAAAACGGAACACTCGAAACAGTTTCCCCCGTATAAGTTGGTTGTATGAGCCGGTTATATTCCAGTATAATGATTTGTCTTGTTGTCGGTACTGGTATTTTGTATACCCCGTTTCTTTTACGTGCCGAACAGGTACCAAAGGCACCCAGAACGGTTATCCATCCCCATAAGGACGGCGGTTTTGTAGCAGAGTGGCTGGTACTTGGACCGTTCCCCAATGCGAAAGATGACAGTGCGGGCCTTGCCTATGATTTTCTTCGGGCAATGGGTGGCGAGGAAAAGGCAATAATTAAAAATTACTCCGCAATAAGAGTTAAAGGTGTTGAGGGAAAACGGAAATTTATCAGGGTAAAAAAAGTTATTGCCGATTCCGGTGGGATCGTTTCTCTCGACTCATTTTTCACTGATACGAGTGGTGAAACCATCTATGCGTTTTGTATGGTTGAGGCATTTATTCCCTGCAGTGTGCGCTGTTACTGGGGAGTAGATGGAGGAGCAAAACTGTGGCTTAATGGTTTGTTAAAAAAAAATAAATGGGATTGCTGTGATACCTGTCTGCCGGTAAGTAAGTATGTTGATGCTTTTTTTAACCAGGGCTATAACTCGGTACTGATTAAATTTACCGACAAAAAACCGCATCAGCGTTTTACCTTTGCAGTATGGGACCTTCGGGACAGTCTCATTCCGTTTCAGAAACGGATCACATCCCTGCATTGTGACTTAGATACCTTTGAAGTGAATTCGGCAGAAGACTCGATAACCACAACAATACGTTTCAATGTTCCGGTACCGGCACATTTTTTTACCGGGGAAATAAAACTTTACAAAGATGCAATGGATGCTGCGGCACGGCGGAATGTTATGTCGTATTCGGTGCCGGTTAACAAACCGTTTGCTGTTTCGATTCCCGATTCTTTTCAAAGGGTGCTGGCTATTAGTGCACAGGCAAAACCGGACAAAGAACGCTCGTTAGTTACGACGAGATATGTCTGGAGGGGTAATTTCGGAAAAACAAAAGACTCTTTGCGGGAGATCTTTAAGAAATTGGATCCCGGGCAGAACCGTGATGCCCCGGTAAATCCGTTTGTCAAATTGTTCGTAGCCGGTATTTATAATTGGGGCGCTGACTGGTTCACTATATCTGATTCCCTTTCGATTGACGAACAGGTTCGGCAATTAGGATATGTGCAAACAAGTGCGGAAATAGTCAATTCCATCCTTGACGGAAAAGAGTTGGCCGGAGGAAAAGTCTATCCCTTATATCTGCCCGATGTCGGCCGGGAAGCTGTCGGTGATTCTGCCGAATATGAAGCATCCCGGTGGTTGAATTATAAATATCCTGAGCGGTATAAGCTGCCGCATTCTATCAGTAATGCGTCTGAATATCGATTCTGGCTGTTTCTGCCGAAAAGCATTGCCAAACAAAGGAAACGAATACCTCTGATACTGGCCTTATCCGGTGCGGATATCAGGGGGTATGATATTAATGCAATAAAAAAATTCGGACCTGGCGGTTATGCCCAGGAGGTTACCGATTTTCCCTTTGCCGTTATTACCCCTCTGTGTCGTTATAATACCTTGTGGGAACCGCATATTTTAAAGAGGCTCCTTGATACCTTTCTGGCATCGGGGAGGTTCAAAAAGAGGAAAATTTTTATCACCGGAACCGGTATGGGCGCTTTTACCGCCTGGCACCTTGCCAGTACTTTTCCTGAATATATTACCGCAATAGTGCCGATAAACGGCGGTGGGGAGGAAGAAAAAGCCTGTACTCTTACCAACGTATCGATCTGGGCGTTTCACGGTGCGAAAAACAGGATTGTTCCTTTGGAAATTACTCAGGAAATGGTAAATGCGGTAAAAGAGTGTGGTGGAAAAAAAATAAAATTTTCTATTTATCCCGAAGATGATCATTCCATGTATCAGAAGGTATTCAGTGATCCATCTATTTATCAGTGGTTAAAAAGACAATAACCTCCTGCCTGCCGGTTTCCCCGGGAAAAGATAGTCTCTTGATTTGCCGTTACCCTCTGACAGCGCTATTTCTGTAATCCTGCGGTCGTAGGCAAAGCTGCAGAAGTTGCTCTTTCTGTATTGACTGACTAAACTTTAAGCCCCCACTTCCAGTGGGGGAACCTTATTATGGGGTTTCCAAAGGGGGCGAAGCATCCCCTTTGGCCAAGGCGGTGGTATAAAGCCACCGCCGCGGAGTGGTGCGAGTGGACATGAGCGAAGCGAATGGTCACGAGCGCCTTTACTGTTAATTCTCTATAACTTCCACATGGCTGATATCACCAGAGAACGGCGTATTTATGGTAGTCTGGTAATTCTACATGAAAGTGGTTCACTTTTTACTTTTTTAATAATATAATTAAGCTCTGGATTATGATTAATATTTAAAAAATCATCGGTTTATTCCGTTGCAGATGAATTTTGCGGTTGAATGTATGGGAAAAGAATCTTTATCAATTCTAGTATATGAAAAAGAATATTATTACTTGAATTTGCTTCGGGAACTATGTGCAGATTCGTTTCAGGAATCTATTTCTTTTTTCGGTGCGAACAATTACCTTGATATTTCGGCGATCATCAGATCAAATTCTGTTGATGCGCTTATCTATGAGCTTGGATATATGCAGAATGATTTCGATTTTACCATGCTTAAAAAGACAATTCATGACTTACCCATATTGATAATTGCACTACCTGAGCAGGAAACTCAGGCTATTGAACTCATACGTTCCGGTGCGCAGGATTATATCATAAAAGATCATTTTGACGCCAAGTCATTTGTCCGCATTGTACGTTCTGCGATTGAACGTCAGAATCTAATGATTAAGCTTGAGCAGCGGACCCTGGAGTTTCAGGCGAACGAAGCACGACTGCTGAATGTCATTATTAACAATGCTGATGGCATTATAGTTGTTGATGAAAATAAAAAGGTCCGTTTCGTTAATCCTGCCGCTGAAAAAATATTCCATAAGACAGCTTCGACATTTCTTGAACAGGAATTTGAGTTCCCGTTTGATACGGAAAGAAGCGGTGAGGTCACTCTTTCGAAAAGTGATGGCGCTGACAGGGTCGTTGAACTACGTGCCGTTTCAACTCAATGGGAAGGGAATAGAGCCTATTTAATATCGGTGAGAGATATAACTGAACGTAAAAGCGCTGAAACTCGTTTGAAGGAGAATGAGGAGCGGTACGCGTTGGCAATTAAAGGTTCGCAGGACGGCGTCTGGGATTGGGATCTGGTAGCCGGCGAAGTATACTTTTCACCGGAATGGAAAAATATTTTAGGATACAAAGAAGATGAAATCAGCGCCGATCCTGATGAATGGTTTAATCGTGTGCATCCGGACGATCTTTCCCAACTCCGGTCACAAATAGAGGCCCACCTGGAAGGTAATATTGCGACTATTGAGAACGAGCATCGTTTGTGCCACCGTAATGGTACTTTCCGTTGGGTTGTAGTACGGGGAACGGCGGTATTGGGGGATGATAAAAAGCCTACAAGGCTTGCCGGTTCTTTGCGGGATATTACCGATCGTAAAGAAGCTGAAGAGGGATTGAAGACTGCGCTCGAAGAGCTGAAATTCGCTCTTGCCTCGGAAAAAGTATTGCTGGAGGAACTTGACAAGAAGAATAAGGATCTGGTTGAGCTCTCGATCACCGACGGATTAACGGGACTGTTTAATCATCGTTTTATTCAGGAGCGTTTTGATTTTGAATTCAAGCGGGCAAAAAGATATCATGTACCACTATCCTGTATGATGCTGGATATTGATCATTTTAAAAAAGTCAATGATACATATGGACATCAGTTCGGTGATTTGGTCCTGCGCGAGATCTCGACAATAATCAGACAGAATACCCGTGAAGTTGACATCTGCGGCAGATACGGTGGAGAAGAGTTTCTGATTATTACCACTCAGAATGTTGAAGGCGCGATGATGCACGCATCAAAATTACATAAAGCCGTTGAGAACCATGTGTTTCAGAATGAGCGCCATTCGGTTCATATTACGGTAAGTATCGGTATTTCAGAATATAAAAGCGAGATAACATCAAAACAGGAAATGATTGAGCGTTCAGATCTTGCCTTATATCAAGCAAAACGGGACGGCCGAAATCTGATACGAGTCTGGAAAGAGGAGCAGAAGCATGATATGAGTACGCTGGATCTTGACAGTATTTCCAGTTTGAAGACTGAAATGCTTTCCCTTTCAAATCAGATGCGTGCTACATATATGGAATCGACCAATGCCCTGCTAAAGGCGGTGGATGTCAAGGATCATTATACGCTTGAGCATTCCGAGAATGTTTCCCGCTATTCAGTGGCTATCGCCAGGGAGATGAATATCGATGACGAAGAGATAGAGATTATAAAGAATGCAGGGCTGCTGCATGATATAGGAAAAATCGGTATTGATAAAGCGATATTGGTAAAAAAAGATCCTCTGACAAAAGGGGAGTTTGAAATATTGAAAAAACATCCTATGATCGGAGTGAATATTATCAAGGATGTAAAGTTTCTTGAAAAGGAGATACCCATAATAAAGCACCATCATGAATGGTATGACGGCAGCGGGTATCCACAGGGATTAAAAGGGCGCGAAATACCGCTTGGCGCCCAGATAATGGCGGTTGCCGATGCGTATGATGCCATGACAACCGATAGAGAATTTAAACAGAAATTGTCGAAAGACGCCGCAATAAAAGAGTTGCAGTGTGGAAGCGGTATTCAGTTTTCACCGGAAGTGGTCGACGTATTTCTCAAGCTTTTATTATCACATGCTATCGAATAAGATAATTTCCGTAAAGGAGTAACCGGGAGTTGTTGTGAAAATTAATGTCCGTGAAAAAGAATCGGTTATTGTCATCTCCGTTGACAGCAGTGTGCTTCAGGAGCATGTTCCTATGTTTCGGGAGCGACTCAATGATGTCCTTGCCAAAAAAAAATACTGGATTGTTTTTGATATGCTGGATGCCAATTATATCAGCAGTATGGGTATTTCAGTTATTTTAGCGGTAAAACGAAAAGCCAATGAAAACGGCGGCGACGTACTATTTGCAAACGTGAATCACCTTATTATGAATTTATTTGAAGTTACTGAACTGGTTAAAAAATTAGAGGTATATGATAACGTGGAGGACGCTATCGATGCTCTAAAAAGAAGAATGCCGAATCAATAAAACCATTCCTTTCCCTACCTGCATTATATTGCCAATACAGCCGCACTCTATCCTCTTAGGTGGGAAAGTATTATATTTACACCATCGTTGAAACGATCTCTTCTGCCCTGCAGTTCTTTCCGTTTTTACCTGTAGTTGTTGAAAATGTAGTTAAAAATATTCACTATTCAGAGACATCGATATGGTTACTGTAAAGACTCTTATCACACCACAGACTACAGTTTGTCCTGTTACCGGTTTACCTGTTTATAAGAAGCCCGAATGGACCGATATGGATTGCGGGGAATCATATTCGGTTACCTTTCGACTTGTTGGTGAGAGAATCCTTATAAATAGTCCTGCAGGAAACAGCGGGAAGAACGGCATGAACCGACTGTTTGAGAAGCGGGCGGAAGTTTTACGGGAAGCGGGCCTGATTGGTGAAAAATATGTTGAGATTAAAGATTATAGCAGAATAACAGGTGCGACAACTCGCGAGGGACGTCAGCAGTTTACCCGTAATATGATAAAGGAAAGAGAATCGGGAAATCTATTGGGTTATTGGGGGTATAATGCCTCTTGGTTTGTTAAATTAGCCTTCAATGTAGGCCTTAAGATAACGAAAATCACCTTTCCGGTGGTTATCGTAAACACCTATAAAGAAGCGATTGAAAACGCGGTAACAATTCTCAAGGAAAACAATTTAATCAGTACTTCCTCCCTGGTACATACTGCTGTCAGGGATGACTGGCGACTGGCGTTGGATGGATTTTCAGTAGATTTCAAGATTATTGATAACGACATAATATACACTGAAGATGCCGGTGCTCTTGAAGAGCACCATGTGAAACCTTTTTTTTCATTACTTAGGAAAATCCTTGCGGAGCTTCGATTGCCGGACGGGAAATATTACAGGATTGCAAATTGGAGTAATATTAAAAAGAGTACCTGGAAAGCAAGAAGTCTCTATGTTGAAGGGATAAAAACTTTACAGAAAGAATATCCGTGCAGATATTCGGTTATTTTTGGATTGAATAAATTCATGCGTGTTATGACCAATATAACCCACCAATTTATTCCCTTTGAAGTCATTGCGACCGGTACTTTTGAAGAGGCGTTGGAAATAATTGAGCGGAAGAAACAGAATAAAATTCCGGTGCAGAAAAAAGAACCTGTCAAGCATGAAATAACTGATAACACGCTACAGGAGTATATCTCGAAGCTGCTTTACTTTCTTGGTACCATTAACTGGGAGCATGACGGTATTGATGCGTATAATGAGCAAATTATTGAAAACCATCCTTTACGAGCCATCTATGAATCAATTGCGCTTATCAAACAGGATTTTGACGCTGTTTTGCGGGAGAAAAATGATGCGGTAGAAATCCTGCGGGAGAACGAAGAGCGCTTTCGGATCATGTTTGAGAGTTCGCATGACCTGATAACCATCCTTGACAGCAACAATACTATCCTATGGGGTAATGCAAGCTGGCGCGATAAGCTGGGGTATCTTCCGGAAACACTCACCGATCCTTTTCAGGAAATACATCCGGATGATAAGAATCGTTTTACGACTGCCTGGAAATTAATGACTGAGGGGACAAGTGATATCACCAATCTTGAGTATCGTTATCGAACGGCACGGGGTGTGTATATCTATCTTGAGACTACGGTGCGGGAGTTGAACACGTCGTCTCAGAGGCTCTTTTTTGTCATCTCGCATGATATTACCGAGCGCGTCAAAGCTGAGGAGGAAAAGCTTCTGCTTGAGGAGGAATTGCGGCAGTCTGAGAAGACACGGGCGATTGGCCAGCTTGCCGGCGGTATTGCCCATGATTTCAACAACCAGTTGGCAGGCATTGTCGGTTATACAGACATTATTCGAAGGCGAATAGTTGCCGATAGACATCTGTATGCCTATGTTGACAAAATACAAGGTGTGGTGAATCGTGCCAGTGGTCTCACTGCCCAGTTACTGGCCTTTGCACGAAAGGGGAAATATCAGATTGTTCCGGTGAATATACATGATGTTATAAAAGAAGTTATTTGTCTTGTTGAACATACTTTTGATAAGCGGATTACCGTTAAACAGGAGCTCCATGCCGAGGTACCGGTTACGCTCGGGGATCCGACACAATTACAAAATGCCTTTCTCAATATGACGATTAATGCGCGCGATGCAATGCCCGAAGGCGGAGAATGCACTTTTACTACAGAAACAGTTATCGTTGACAGTGAAAAAAAAGACCGTACCTTTAAAGAAATAACTCCCGGCAGGTATGTTAAGATTGAAATCAGTGATACCGGGGTGGGTATACAGAAAGATGTTCAGGATCTTATTTTCGAGCCTTTTTATACGACAAAAAAGGAGGGGAAAGGTACCGGTATGGGGCTTGCAGCGGTTTATGGTACTATTCGGAATCACAACGGTACCATCCGGGTAATCAGTGAAGAAGGCAAGGGGGCTGTCTTTACTATCTACTTACCCGTGAATGAAGAAAAACCGGTCAAGCGGAGCGACACACTTTCACCACCTCCGGCTTCGGAATGCTCTGCCCATATCTTTTTCATTGATGACGAAGATATGGTTGTTGAAATTATGACTGATATTCTTAATGATATGGGATACCGGGTTACCACCAGCCAGGACGGTAACGATGCGGTTCGGCAATATAGTAAATTATGGCGTGAGATCGATTTGGTCGTTTTAGATATGGTTATGCCCGGGCTTAACGGCAAGGATATTTATCGGGAAATTCGCACAATTAATCCGCGCGTAAAAGTTATTGTGTCTTCCGGATACAGCATCGATAATGAGATGCAGAAAATATTGGATGATGGGGCATTGTCATTTGTCCAGAAACCCTACCGGATAGATTCACTGCTGGAAAAGATATCGGATGCATTTAAATGTTAGTGTCTCACTGATCATCCGATCGTAATTCATATATTTTAAAAGGGTTCATTCCTGAAGAATATACAGGAGCTTTTTAACAAGAGGAGGATATGGAAAAAGGGTATATTCATCTGTACACCGGTAATGGAAAGGGTAAAACCACCGCAGCGCTCGGGCTGGCGATTCGGGCCGCCGGAGCGGGATTACAGGTGTGGATAGGGCAATTTGTTAAGGGAAGAGAATATTCCGAACACCGGGCATTGAAACGATTTGAAGACTGCATAACAGTAAAAAGATTCGGCAGAACCTGTTTTATCAAAGGCGCGCCTGAAGAAAAGGATTTTCGTGCTGCACGGGATGGATTGAAAGAAGTTGCTGCAGTACTGGAAAAGGGCACCTTTTATGACATGATCATTCTGGATGAGGTATGTATTGCCCTGCATTTCAACCTTTTTTCCGTTGATGAGCTGCTCGATGTCCTGAAAGTAAAACCTGCACAGGTTGAACTGGTTATCACCGGCAGGAATGCACCCGTGGAACTTATTGAGTATGCCGATCTGGTGACGGAAATGAAAGAGATCAAACATTATTATAAACGAGGGGTGCAGGCTCGAAAAGGAATTGAAGAGTAAGTATCGGGTAAGTATAGGGTGCGGTGTTTACCAGAAGGCGGTAAATACTGCGTGGCGCCTAAAACTATTCAAGGATGTTTTTATGTCAAAGCAGAACTATCCGGAACCTACCGTCGGCGCCTTAATCATAGGCCCTGACGGAAAACTGTTTCTCATGAAATCGCATAAGTGGAAAGGATTATACGTTATGCCCGGCGGCCATATTGAACTCGGTGAGTCCATAAAAGAGGCCTTAGTGAGAGAGGTTAAGGAGGAAACAAATCTCGATATTTATAATGCGGTTTTTCTCTGCTATCAGGAGTTTATCTACGGTGAGTCGTTCTGGAAAAAAAGACATTATATTTTTTTCGATTTTGCCTGCAAAACGGACACAACAGAGGTTGCCCTCAATAATGAAGCTCAGGAGTATACCTGGGTAGCCCTTGAGAATACTTTCCAAATGCCAATAGAATTCTCTACCAGGAACGCTATAGGTGAGTATAAAAAGAGGTTTACCGCTTAAGATTTTTTCGAGACGCTGCTCAGGCCATCGGTTTGAGTACTGCGTTCAGAATTTCAATATGGTTTCTCAGTTCCAAGTCCTGTTCCATTTCTTCTTCAATCTTCCTGCATGCATGGATCACCGTTGAATAATCGCGTCCCCCGAAATCCAGTCCAATGGTTCGCAAAGCCTGTTTTGTCCATTTTTTACATAAGTACATAGCAATATTCCGTGGATAGGTGACATTGCGCTTTCTGGTATGGGCACGAAGCTGGTGGACGCTGATACCAAAGTGATCGGCAACTTTATTCTGGATGGTCGAGATAGAAAGGCGATGATCTTTGCGGGATATAACGTCGCCGAATATCTCCTGAGCTGCTTCAAGCGATATTACTTTCCCCGTGAATGACGCCGAGGCGATCAGTTTAATAAGAGTGCCTTCCAGTTCCCGGACATTTGAGGTAATGTGACCGGCAATATACTGAAGCACTTCCTCCGGCAGTGCGATACCGTCTGATTCAGCCTTTTTCTTCAGAATGGCAATGCGGGTTTCGAAGTTGGGAGGTTGGATATCGGCGATAAGGCCACCCATAAAACGGTTGATAATATGTTCCATCATATCGGGGATTTTTTCCGGAGGACGATCGGATGAAAGAACAATTTGTTTTTTTTGAAGTAATAACCGATTAAAAATCCGATAAAATTCCTTTTGCGTGCTCGGCTTGCCACTAAAAAAATGAATATCATCGATGAGAAGAAGTTCAACATCAGCAAACCTTTTATAAAAGGAGGTAGAATCTTTCCTGTTTCTGATGTAATTCATATACTGATTGATAAATTCCTGGCTGGTTATATATATAATATTTTCTGCGGTACTCTCTGTCTGAGCGAAGTGTCCGATTGCCTGAAGAAGGTGTGTTTTACCAAGACCGGTACCGCCATAAATAGTAAGCGGATTGAATGAAGTTTTTCCGGGAGCTTCTGCAACAGCCAGACAAGGTGCAAAGGCAAAACGGTTATTATCACCTACCACGAAAGAATCAAAAGTGTATTCAGGATGAAAAGCGGTTGTATTAATTACTTTTTTAGGGATTAAACTATCCCGGGTTTTCGTGATAGTTTCACTCATTGGTTGTATTATGTTCCAGTCTTTCTCTGTCGGAACAAAAACAAGACATTTTGTATTGATACCACAAGCTGACAGTATATCTTTTATCAGCTCACAGAAATGTTCTTCAATGAAGTCGGCAAAAAATTGATTGGGTACTTCAATGCAGGGAGTACCGTCGGAAGTATAACTGAAACTGGTGGTTCTGAACCATGTTTCGAAGCTATGTGGCCCTACCTTATCTTCAATTTTTTCAAGGCATTGTTCCCAGAAAGAATCGAGAGTGTTGTCCAATGTTTTCTGAGTTGTCAACATGTTATCAACAGTCCTTGGCTGTCATAGCTCTATTGAAGAAAAAACAGGAGCCCCACCTCGAAAACACAAAAATTGCGCATCTTTTAATTTTTATAACCTGTTGAAAATAAAGTAGTTATAGTGGATACACACGCGTCTTTGAAACGATGTGAACAAGTTTTAAACAACTTGTTCACATCGTTTCAACGAGTTATTAACACAAAGTTATCAACATTTTTTTCGTTGAAATTACAGCACCCAATATAATAAACTTTGGTAAAATATCAAAGAAAAAAAAACAAAAAAATTATTTAATTTTTTAAATTGCCGTTTTTAAAAAATACGTTGGGGTCATTATGCTAGAATAGTGTTTTTATTCTGTAAGAAACCTGTTTATTATAGTATTAGAATCTTTTAAAGAAAGTTAAAGAAAAACCTAAAGAAAATTTTCAGATTTACCGAAAAGTTTGATAAAGGACAGAAGCTGCACAAAAAATCAAGGAGGAACTCATGGTACTCCAACCGGTTGCGGGGTATAATTCACAGGTATTAAATCATTCATTTCCCCAAACGAATCTCCCGGCTTCGGGAAAACCAAAATATAATTTAACAAACGGAAATACGCATGCTGTGCTTAAAACAACCTATTTGTCAAAAGATTCCCTGACAGTGAACTACACCAATAAAGACGGTGATTCAGTTTCACTAAGCATGGGGCATATTGAGTGCCAGAAAGCTATGATAGCCTATAGCGGTAAAGCAGGATCGGAAGAGTGGCAACAGATAGTTGACAAAGTAAAGGAAGAATATTTGCAGTTGCAGGAAAAAATAATTAAGGAGTTTCTTGATAACATCAACGGAAATACAGGAGAAAAAACAGAAGGAATCACAGCAGAGTCTGAAGAAATTGAAGGTTTACCTGCCTATTGGAATGCTGAAAACACATCACAGCGCATTGTTGATTTTGCCGTTTCTTTTTATGATGTTGCTGAGAGTTCCGGAAAAGAGTATTATGAGATGATGCGGAATGCAATTGAAGAGGGATTTAATCAGGCGATGGGTATGCTTGGTGAACTGCCCGATGAAGTAAATAATCTTGCAAACCGTACTTACGAACTGGCGATGCAGAAGCTGGAAGCCTGGGCTGTAGAGCAGGGTATTGAAACCGGGGAGGCAGTTGCTCAGGCATAGTAGTAAAATACCGGTAAGCACTCTTCTCTTTTTAATTTCCCGGAATACACGTTATTCCGGGATTTTTTCATTGAAGCCCAGTTTAATGCGCAATTTTAATCGGGCAGTTCCTTCCTGAATAATAGATATCAATTTCTGCAAGTCCTTTAGTTGCGCCACCAGTCTGCTGATATCATTATCCTGGATCAGTTTATTGTCTTTAATTTTTTCTACAATATCGGTAAGGGAATGTATTATTGGATTGAGTTTATCCACATAGGTAATAATCGTATCAAGTTGGTTATCAAGAGCCTTGATTTTACCCGGTACGATACCTTCAATTTGATCTGAGATATTTTTCGCCTCCGCTAGTATCCTCTGTAGTGTGTCTACTTTTACACCAACTTCAGAATTAAGAAAAGCCGCTGCACTGTGCAATCGCAAACTGAATGAATCTATTTCCGAAATAATTGATGCAAAGGTTGACACAAATGACGGTTTTTCCTGTGAACCTGAGAGGAAGATACTTGCATCTTCTTTAAATGAGACAATTAAATCCTTTAATCGCCACGCTCTTCCCAGAGCCTCGGAAACACCAAGGTTAAATGTTCCTATGAGTGTATCCTTTTTGGGTATTACAGGATTATTGCTATCGCCGTTTTGGAGAATAATTATCCGGTCTCCGAGTATCCCTTTGTCAGAGCTGTAAATAGTATAACCTTTATAAATAGTAAATGGTTCATCAAATTTTACCGTTACCGGAACCCGTTCCCCTTTTCCCGAAATGTCTGTAATCGTGGCAACAGTAACTCCTTTTACTTTCATAGGATCATCCACACGAAGGTTACTGATACGATCGAAGGAGATAATACGTGTCTCTTTAGGAAAGGCAAGAACCCAGAGCACATATCCGAGGATGGAAAGAAATGCGGCAAAGAGAAATAAGAGAATGACATATCCAAAGCGCTTATCGTTCATATTGAGAAGATAGGTAATAGTAAGTAAATAATCAAGCTGCAACCGATGGAATGTAATCAAAAACAGTTTAAAGAAGTCTGAATCCGGAAAAGTGGCACGATATATTTAACAAATTAAATAGTATTTCAGTATTTCAGCGCTAAAGTATCAAGATTTTCATGAAATCAACCGATACATATATATAGATGCTGGAATAGATGACAATCAAGGGGTGTATTATGGGAATTTCAATGAATGGGCCGTCCGGGATTGATACCGGGTATATAATTGATTCCCTCGTAAATCTTGAATACGAAAAGGTAACGAGAGTTCAGGTAAAGAAAGATGCCTATCAGGAAAAGATTAACGCCTACTCGAAATTAATGACTTTTATTAAAGATATTGGTACTGCAGCGGCAAAATTGCAGGATCAAGAGGATTTTAATCTTTTCAGCGCTACATCATCAAATGAGGACATTGTTACTTTTACCGCAGGTACCGGAGGAGTTGCAGGTACTTATGATATCAGGGTTTTTCAGACAGCGCAGCGGGAAAAAATGATAACTGCAGACAATTTAATTACCTCGCAAACTGCGCAGTTATCCTCCTTTGGGATTACCCCCGGTAAATTCAGTATTAACGGGGTTGAAATTGATGTCACGGCTACAGATACTATTCAGGATCTGCGGAGTAAAATTAATAATGCAACGGATGCTGACGGAAAAAGACCGGGGGTTACCGCAACGGTGTTAAAGATTGCCGACGATAACTATCGTCTGGTTCTCACCGCTAATGAAACCGGCAGTACGGGGGTAGAATATCTGGATATTGGCGGAGATACCGTTCTTCAGGATCTGGGTATCATCATGGATGCCGCGGGCGATAAGGGAATTATTACACAGAAGTTACAATCGGTTGATGATTTGAATACTGTGTTTGGCGGATTAGCGGTTGGTGAACAGATTAATTACAGTGGTATCGACCATGACGGCAACACAGTGAATAACACGTTCGTCGTAACTGCAACCAGCGCCATTGATGACCTTCTCAGCCAGATAGAGCAGACATTTCACGGTATGGTGGATGTCACACTCAACGGTGACGGTACCATTTCTCTGGAAAATACCGTAGGTGGTCTTTCCGCAATGGAAATGACAACATTTAATATGGGTGGTACCGATTATGCGTTTAATACCACTGACGTCGGGTATTCCGGCCAGAATATTCTTACAGTCGGTAAAGACGCATACTTCAGTGTGGATAACATAAACATGTCCTCTGATAAAAACAGTGCGAGCGGATTCATTTCCGGGGTAACATTGGATTTTCATAAAGCGGCATATGATGAGGCCGTTACCATTGAGATGAACCGGGATTATGATGCTATTACCGATAACGTAAATGAGTTGTTGAATGCTTTTAATGCATTAGTGCGTTATGTCAGGAGTAGTACGGAATATGGTGATGAAGAGGAGGGGGAGACAAAAGGCGCTCTTGCCGGTGATATGACCGCTCGTACCATCCTTAGTCAGGTACGGTCAGTATTTCAGTTGAATTTTGACCTTGACGGCAACAGCACGTATGACACTTTGTCAATGGTGGGAATTAAAACGGATATCAACACCGGTGAATTTAAGCTCGAGGCGGGTGATTTTAAGGAGATTCTCAAGGAAAATTTTAATGAGGTGGTTAATCTCTTTATTACCCGTGGTTATTCTGATAATCCTAATATTGTTCTGGGTACCCATTCGGAGGATACTGCTGACGGAGTATATACCTTAACTGAAATGGGTAACGATTATCAGATTCAACGGACATTACCACAACCGAGCGCTGCCTACATGTCGGTATCGCGTCAGGGAGACATTATCAGCTTTGATGATGGTCCGGTTACCGGTTTAAGTCTTACGGCGCCGGTCGGGAGCGGTGACGCGACCTTTACTTTCTCAAAGGGACTCTCCGGTCATCTTGAAAAGTTGGTTAAAGAGTTGACCGACAGCCGTGAAGGGACTATTACCATGCGGCAGGAATCATGGCGTAAGACTCAGGAACGCTTGGATGACAGAATTGTAACGCTTGAATCACGAATCGAAGCGTATCGTCTTCGTCTCGTTAAAGAATTTTCGAATATGGAGCAGGTATTAAGTCAGTTGCAGGCACAAAGCAGCAATATGATGAGTCAGCTGGGATATTATTCGTAATAACAGAAAGGGGAAGAATATGAAGGACGCATATTCAACCTATAAGACGGCAAATGTTGATACGGCCGATCAGGGGAAATTAATCCTTATCGCTTACGATGTTGCAATAAAACACTGTAAGCTGGCGCTGGAGAAGTTCAAAGACAGGAAATTGATAGAAGAGCGAACAAAGCATTTATACAAAGTACAGGACGCTATAAGTGAACTTATGGGTTCGCTCAAGCTTGATGTAGGCGAGGTTGCGCGGAATTTATATCGATTATACGATTATATGCTCCGTCGTCTGGTCCATGCGAACGCAAAGAGTGAGTCTGATTGCGTAAAGGAGGTGCTGGGATACCTTGTCGAGTTGCGGACAGCATGGAGCGATGCTATACAGAGTCTTCGCTCGCAAAATTCCCAGACTGCAAGTGGTGATGGACAGCCGCAGGGTATTACGGTAACCGGTTAACGGTGTCCGGGAGCGAAAAATGAAGATAAATAAAATTGAAGCAGCGTTACAAAGTATTCGCAGTAAGTATGCCCGTATTCGAGAGATGACCGAAATACTGGATGCTGATACCGCTGTAGAGACCTGTGAAAAGGTTCTAAGGCAGCGTGCCGGATTGTTATCCGAGATTGAGCAGGAAGCAAACAGTCTTGATTGTCTCTGTGCGCATTGGCGTGAACAATGCAATGTCGATCAGGGACTGGCGACGTTAAAAAGTGAGATTCAACTGCTTATTTCCGCCGCAGTAGCGCTTGACAGTACAATACAGGATAGACTTGCCCGGAGAATCGGTGAAGTGAAGAATGAGCTGTCCCGCTTAAGCAGTACGTCGAAGGTAGCGCTTTCCTATGCGCGTCATGTCGCCTGAAGCGGAAATGTGCCGGCGGTTTTCTATCTTTCTGTTATATTAGAAGATTGTTAAGAATTCCTTTGATTGTATCAACTATTGCCGCGGAAGAAATTATTGATTCATTTCCCGTGCGCATATCGCGTATTTTCACATTCCCGGCTTTTTCTTCATCGCCGCCGATAAAAACGACAATGTCGGCGCGCGCCGCATCCGCCAATTTCATCTGTTTGCCAACGGTAGCCTGTTTCAGTGCGAATTCACAACTAATACCGTTGTTCCGCAGCTTCTGAGTGATTGCCACGGTTTTAGCGGGGTTTTCTTTTTCAAAGGAGACGACAAAGACATTTGAGCGAGGGCGCTGGGCCGGCATCAGCGATTTTGCCTTGAGCAGTTCCGCTAAAACAACATCACCTATTGCGAAACCAGTCGCAGGGGTTTTAGGGCCGCCGTACAGTGCAACCAGTCGATCGTACCGTCCGCCGCCTGCTATTGCACGAAGGTTTCTCTTTTTGTCCAGCAGCTCAAATACAATCCCCGTATAGTAGGCAAGGCCGCGAACAATACCGATATCAAAAGTAACATATTCGGAAAGGCCGTAACTTTCGAGCAGGGAAAGCAACTTATCCAATTCTGTAATTGCCGGTGACGTGGGGTGGATATCCCTTATTGTATCGAGAGACTGCGCGTTGAGAACATCATGCACTTTCTGCACTACCTGAGGATCATGCAGAAAATCTTCAAGCTCCTTCCGAAACACTTCTTGTGGTATTTTGTGCTTTCTGTCAAGTAGATTGAATAATGACGGGATTGCTTCTTTTCGTATTGAAAGACTGAGCAACAATTCCTCCAGTAGGTCCCGGCTTGAAATATGTACGGTAAAATCAGTGTTGTCCAGACCCATATCACGCATCAAATCAATGGCAACAGCTATTAATTCCGCGTCAGCAGTGACCTGTTGTACACCTAGTATATCGACGTTTAACTGGAAAAACTCACGCAACCGTCCTTTCTGCATTTTCTCGTATCGGAAAAGCCTCGGCAGGGAATACCAGCGCAGCGGCATTTTTAACGAAGAACCTTTCCGGGCCACCATGCGTGCCAGTGACGGTGTCATTTCCGGCCGCAGTGCCAATTGCCTGCCGCTTTTATCGACAAAGGTGTAGAGCTGTTTTTCAATTTCTTCACCACTCTTCTGGGTATAGAGTTCGAGAGGTTCGAATTGCGGACTGTCAAATTTTTCAAATCCGTATCGATGACAGGTTTTTTCCCATGAGGAAAAGATAAACTCACGGAGAGCCATGTCCTCCGGGTAAAAATCGCGTGTTCCTTTTGGCGGTGCCGGTGTTTGCATATTTAACCTATTGTAAATATAGTACGGTGTTTTTTATTTTTACAATTAAGCGATATAAAATATAATATGTCGGTAAATTGATTATAGAGTATCTCACTTTATATAGGTATGCCGGATATTTTCCATTCCCGGTGAAAGATAATAGATTTTTCATTATCGACAATGTATCTTTACAATAGTTCCCTTTAAAAATAGATATCATACACTCAAAGCCGTTACTAAGGATACCCCGAAAAACGCCGTCTATACATTAGCATCTGATGATGACGCTGTTGAGTCGCTCACGGCAGATAGTAAGAGCACCAATACCTTTGACTTACCGCTTCTCTTAAACAATATCCGCTGGTTCTGCCGTCTTCGATGGCTGGTTATTCTTGTCCTGGTTGTGTATGGTTTTATAGATTTTGTCCCGGTTCTTATGCACGTTTTAGTTTTGAAATCTCCCGGCACATGGCCATTTATTTTATCTTTTTTTCTTACCTGTATCAATGTGTTCTATGTGGTTCATGCGAGGCTATATATTGTACGGACCGGAAGTATTCTTCACGCAAAAGTAAATCTATGGATACAGATTATTGTTGACTTGAGTGTTCTCACCTTTGTAATATATCACATTGGTGTCCTGGAAACGTATGCCGCTTTCATGTATCTTTTTCATATTACGCTGGTCTGCCTGTTTTTTCCCCGTTCTGAATCATTTATTGTCATAGTTTTAGCATCTGCATTATACATATTGCTTATATTTGTTGAAGTAAATCAATTTACCCATTCGACAGGCATTTACACCAACAGAGATCTTAAGGAAGACATCCTGCAGTCTCCTGAAATTTACTATGTCAATATTTTGTTGTTTCTGGGAATTATATGCGTGGTCTGGTATCTGACTAAACTTTAAGCCCCCACTTCCAGTGGGGGAACCTTATTATGGGTTTCCAAAGGGGGCGAAGCATCCGCTTTGGCCAAGGCGGTGGTATAAAGCCACCGCCGCGGAGTGGTGCAAGTGGACATGAGCGAAGCGAATGGTCACGAGCGCCTTTACTGGTTTGATAGTATTTTTTACAGGTAATTCTCCCTGTGCCTATTCAAGTCCGTAATATGCACTGGCTCAGAAATATCTTACTGAGCGTAAGGAGGTCTATTTCAAATTTACCTTAAATTCACGTTTTAATATTTCTCAGTATAATTTACCGAGTATAGTCTCGTTTGACAGGATCGATTTTCCTCAAGTATATGCGTATGCAAACGAGGACGAGTTTGAACAGTTTGTCGCGTGTAACTTCACTTATGATGTATTGGTTCCGCCCGGCCTTCACACCGAAGTGGTCATGTCCGATACCCATATAGATAGTAGTACACCTAAAACCATCGCTAAGCAGATAGAATTGAAACAAACAGACCCCTTATATATATTTGATAGATATAATTGTACTAAGGAGCCTATCCCCTGCATGGGCTGCATGTTCTTTTTTAAAGCAGGTGAATGAACACGAAAAGGAAGATACCAGTGGTATTGCTGAGAGTAATAAGGGAAAGGCGGTATACTGCCGTGTATTCATATTACAGCGATTCAATTACACGGGTATTAACGTTTCGTATACTCCTACCAAGAAGACTGGGACGACATGAAACTGCGCTTTGTATACCCACGTTTTAAGAAGTATCTTGAAGAACACCCTGTTTTACGGGAATCCTTAAAGGATTATGTCGTTGGTGATTATACCATGCCTCCGTCTCTGGCACTACCCATTATCGCTGCCATAACTCCTGAGGATATTGAAGTAAACCTGACAGATGATAATATCGGCCAGGAGATAGATTATTCTGAGCCGGTCGATCTGGTTGCTATCAGCTGTTTTACCCCGCAGGCGAGTCGTGCTTATGAAATCGCCGATACGTACCGGGAACACGGCGCCAGGGTTATCCTCGGCGGTATGCATCCGACAACCTGTCCCGATGAAGCTCTTCTCCATGCAGATGCAGTATGTATCGGTGAAGCAGAACCGGTCTGGCATGATATTCTCAAGGATGTCAGGGCAGGTTCATTGCAGCGAGTCTATACGTCCAAGAACCCTTTTGATTTGAAGAAAATGCCGATACCAAAAAGGGAAATATTTCAAGGAAAACAGTATAAATGGAACGCCCATCTGGTGCTTACCATGCGGGGGTGCCCGGTCAAGTGTGCAGCGTGTCCCATTCCCTATAAAGAAGGTTCGCTTTTCAGATTCAGACCGGTTGACGCAATAATTGAGGATATCAGGCAGATGCCCTATCGTGAGTTCTACTTTTCTGACGACATGATTATGCTGCCTGGTAAAAGAAGTCGGAAGTTTCTGCATTCGGTTATTGAACGAACCGGCGATCTCGATATCAGTATTTTCCTTTCGTCCACCATGACCATGATGGTGGATGATTATGCATTCTATACAAATCTGAAAAAGGGTAATGTTACTTCAATGTATACGGTGTTCGGCTTTGATTCAGTCTCCCAGAGGCTCTTTAGCAAAGAATGTTCAAAGAGTGAGTGGCGGCGAAACGTTGATATCGTAAAAATGATTGAGGACAATGATATCCATTTTTTTGCTTCCTATGGTATCGGTTTTGATGATCAGGATAAAGGAGTTATCGATAGAATACTCCGGTTTTCCGATGAAACCGGTATTGATCTCGCCGAATTTTTTATTGCTACGCCGTTTCCCGGCACTCCTTTCGGGGAGCTCGCCAAAAAAGAGGATAGAATTATTCACCGGGATTATTCGTTATGGAATCAGGCCAATGTGGTCTTTAAGCCAGCGCATTTTACCGAGGATGAGCTTCTTGAAGGGTACTATTATCTGTGGGAGCAGTTTTACCTGTATAAGAATCATGAAGATACCATTCGCTCCTTTAATCTTTCTTTTAGCGCATAGTACTTTTTTTCTTACCTTTGTCTGATATCCAAGCCATCTGTTAACGTGATTATTGAATAATATATCCCGGGAAGATTTATCGCAGGACGGTATAGCGAAATGTGTTTGTTTCATAGGGTGAAGTTTTCACACGAATGAAGTACATTCCTTTGCTGAGGGTATTCAGATAGGCAAGTGCAAAGGTAAAGGTCTCTCGTTGCGGTTTTATAAACTGCAGACAAACACCGTTCGATGTATACACAGCAATTGAATAAATCGGCAGGGTTGAAATAATCCTGTCATATTTAATGGCTGTCTGAGTTGCAGGTGGTGTTTTACTCTTCGGGTGGGAAACAATCGGAGTAATATTGCTCAACCAGGAACAGTCCTCTTCAAAACCTTCGGGAATTTTCACCCATAACCAGGGCCAGTGTAAACCTGAATAATCATCCGGTATGCCGCTGAAACCAATAGTGTCAGGCCGAAGTACTTCCAGGTACGACGAATCTTTTATATTTATCAGATAGAGTCGTTCCTGGTAGAGGGTATTCATATATTCCCCTCCTACCTTGAAGTAACGGTCCGCATTCAATGTTGCGCAGGCAAAGTAGGGATGGTTGGACCATTCGGGATGATGCCATTTTGCTTTCACGAAAGATTCTGGGTTCGTTTCGATAGGGAACGTATAGGCAGTGGGATAGCTGTATCCCTTTAAAACCATACCATCGCTGTTATTTATAAGAATAACCTGCCATTTATCCCATGGCGTACCACCGTTCACAATGGGATGAGAGCCGCTGGTGGTAAGATACATAAGTATATTTGTAAAGTAACAACTTGAAGAAATTGATGCGTTGCAGGATTGCGCAAATGTTGATACCGTATCAGGTCTTATTTTTCCACTGGTAAGGTCAATCATTACGACATTGCCGCCGCCGGCACACAAATATTTACCGTCCGATGAGAGGCCTCCGGTGTAACCGCCATGTTCAAACAGTACTTTCGGGGTTCCGACTGCAGGAGGATCAACAGTCGTATCAATAGTGACGGTCATTGTTTTGCCGATACCTTCCCAGGCAAAGTTGGGGGCCAGAGTAGCGTAGACAACAGTGAGCTGGTCGGCCTGCTGCAGAAAACGCGGCTCGCAGGCACTGTCGCTGACCAGCAGGATGGGAACAGCATCATGCCTAAGCTCGCACAGGAATATCGAGCTGCGCTCGCCGACCGGACTGCCGGCTTCAACACCGCCGCCTCTGGCAAAGACCACCCATTTCCCGTCGGGTGACAGTACCGGTACTTTGGCATCGCGGGCCGATTCAATGATATGGACTACCGGTGTATCGACTGCCTCGGAGAAATCTATATAACACAAATCAATAGTGTTGTCTTTTATTGAAATATTTGAATAGACCAGTTTTGCACTCGGCGAGCCCTGTCCGTTGAGCAGGAAATCGTGAATCTCAGTGCTGCTGGATGACATGGTCGTAGTAAATGATGCATAAGACAGGTTTACTGCTAAGAAGGAGATGATAAAAAGAATTTCATGGTGTTTAATTGCATGCATAATTCTATAGTGATAACTGGTTTAATTTGAAAATGGTATCCGCTCGGTGGCGGTCGAATTGTAGGTATTAATATATAATTTAAAACATTTTAACGGCTAATCGATTTTAATCGGCCCTTTAATATCGAAGAGGGTTTGAATATCGTAGTCATACGCTTTTATATACACGTTGGTATTTTTTACCGAATCGTTTTCAGGTATCCAGGGTTTTACATCATAAGTGAAATTATCTCCACTATATTTATTTTCAACCGGTGATTCCGATATTGTTACCGGTTTCCAGGTCATCATGCTGTCAGTACTGTATTCCCATACGAGAAAGGATCCAATCTGTTCTTTATCCATCTGCGCGACCAGATATACAATATTATACGATTCATAAGGTATACCAAATTCCGGTACCAGGATTTTAATTGCCGGGATAGTCTCCTCAGGGTTTGTGGAATCACAACCTGGTACGCAAAGAATAAGTGCTGCAGAAATCGTTACAAGCATGGCATTGCAATGAATACATTTTTTCCCTCTCATTATACGAACTCCTTTGTTGCATTAAAAATGGTATAGATAGTAAGAGAGTGAGTTGAGATTCTCATATCTATGCACTAGTAGTAGTACCCAGCCGCATTCGGGGCGTTGGTGTGACGACAGATTGTAATTATTTTAAAAATGAAAACGATTGTGTGTAATTATCATTTATACCCTTTGTGTCCGGTATGCACAGTATTGCAAAATACTTGCCTGACGGGATAGTACGAGCATTACCCCAGGTTAGCGTAGAGATGTTTTCATCGATTGTTGAAGAAAAAACACAGATTCCACGCATATTGAATACTTGGAACGTTTTTTGACTTGGTACCTGGGTATTGAACATAAAAGTAATACTATTACCTGGTGATGATGTATTTGGGAACAGTATTTTGAAGGGTTGAACTCCGTTTATATGAGATGTTATACCTTTTTTAATATCTGTTCCCAGATGTGTCAGAAAGGTACTTTCCCAGTGTCCCCTGTTATTCACCTCCAAGCTGTTATTATAGGATCGATATACAAAATTACCAGGCGGCTGCATGGGATCCATCCATTTTATTTTTGATTCGCCCCCGATGTAACCGGCACATACATTACAATGGTATCCGCCGCTGTTCCATCTGATGAGCATGATAAAAGGACACAGTGCATCTGACTCTCTTTTTATCTCCTCCCATTCCAGAGGTCTGTCAACCATTTCAGCTTCGAGCTGCACGGAACTGCCGTTTTCTTCGAGGCATTCAACAATATCTTCCGGAGGCGGCGCAATATTCTGCGTTGTAATAACGCCTGCTATTTGTGACTGTGTTTTGGTGCATGACGGATCGTAATATTTTACAATGCATTCGGTAGCAGCGGCCCAGCACCAGTGGTTTTTTCTTTCATATACCCTCGGTACTCCCGGAATCGAGTCTGCATAGGAGTCCAGTGAAAAACACAGCGCCAAAAGAAGAAACAGTAAAAATTTATTCCGTGCCGGGATTTGCTCGTTCATCGTTACAACCTCCCCTTTCCTACATATATGAGTGAATAGTACAAAACAGGTAGTCAGTTTTTATGACATACTTCCCTCAAAGAGTGTTATACCGGATAGTGAAAGTGGGATCCTGGTTTCGAAAGCTTTTATGAAAGTATGTTTCAGATATAAGGAAATGATTTAGTAACTATGTCGCTAGTACGTAAAAGGCTGGCGCATT
>CAZIYW010000004.1:25207-107168 GCA_964543525.1 uncultured Fibrobacterota bacterium
CGCATTTTATCATTCTCCCCCCCGAGGTTAGGTAAAAGTTAATATATACATATGAGCCTATTAACCCCTACTCCCTGTCATTAATATACAGAATTTTTTTTGTACTATATTTTTTTTATATGATTTTCACCTTTTCCTGATATGTGGTAATAAATATTTAAAAGGCAAAAAGTAATTATTTCGTAATATTTTCTGTTAATTATTTTGATTTTAGTAGGTGACTATAGATATTATTACGATTTCAATAAAATTTCTTTTGATAAATTTTTCTTTTTATTAAAGTGCGGTAATTAAAAAAAATTACCATCACAGAGAAAGCTTTTCTGGATATTCATCCTGTCGGGTCTACAGGTATATTAGCGAATGATGCTTATAATATCGGTGGTAATAGTAAATGGGTTTCAAAATGCATTAAAAGAAAAATTTTAATTTTGTAAGACTATTATAAGTACAGTGAGGTAATTTTCCGTTTCTAAAAAAAACAGTCATTTAGTTTAATTTATATGTATATTTAAAACAAGCAGAGACTTACAGGGGGGACTGTCTTTCTACTGTCTTTCTATAGTTATTTTTAGGTGTGAGAAGGATACGTGCATGTAAGAACCGACTCCTATTCTTTCTGCAGAAGCTTCCTAAAAAGCTGTTCTATGTAATGATGATGATTCAGCTCTTTTTTGTGTAAGCTCATCAGTAGGCCTGAAAATACATCTCTTCACTACACTATATCTTGTGGTTGTTATCCCACTCTATGTTAGGGCCTAAATTATGAAATACTATCGGGTCAATATTTAAATTAAGTAATGAAGAAAAAATGTGTTAGAGGTTTAATCGATAGGTTGAGTAATATTATTTTACTGGTACAAAATGGTTAAACGCTGAAGTGTTGGAGGAGATTTTCTTACAGGATTATTATTATGGCTAAAGATAGAAATGTTCTGCTTGTGAAGTGGATAGGGATGCTTGTTGTATTATTAATACTGTATTGCAGTTGGCCTTATGAACCGGAAAAAGAGCCTTATCCTGATACGGGAGTTATGTCTCAAAGCACGGAAAGCGGAACACTTTATCAAATCAACCCTGGTAAACAGACCTGTAATCCTTCAATTTCCCAGGATACAGTTAATTACTCTGCATGTATGCTGTGGCTGGGATTTTCCGGGGAGTTGAATGTTAAGGTTCCCGTTAATATGAGCGGGTATACCACTACCAATGTCCTTCAGCACGATCGGCTCACAATCACGGATTTTTCCAATACGGTTAAGTGGTATATAATGCGGGATGAGCTGGGCGTAACCGGCCATATACAGGATCCGGAATGGGCGGCACATCCTGACTATATTGCCTGTCTGGGAGAGGATTCATCGGGATGGAATGCATACGCAATCAGAATTTCAGATAAAGCCTCGTTAAAATTATGCGCGGGAGGTATGAGTTCGGTAAGTACGCCGCATATCTGGGTATCGGATACCGCTACCGGCGGTACTCTGGTTAGTACTCCCGTATATAACTCCTTGACCGGATTTATTGACCGGAACTCGATAAAGGAGTTTTTCGGGACAACCAGTGTTAAGGTTGTCTATTCCCTGCCGAAAAACGGTTTGACGGTGTTTTATATTGATTATAATGACAGCGTACCGGCGCCGATAGCACTTGTAAAGCCGGACGGCAAAGAAGCATGGGATTGCGAGAGCCCGCTCATTTCACCGGAGGGGAATTGGATAACCTATAACTGTTCGGAAGACGTGTTTACCAGTAGCATTTATATACAACGACTGCGTGCTGGAAGGGCGCCGGTGTTGGTTTCGGAAGACGCATTTGAACCGCATTGGTGGGTCGATCCGGTTGATCCCGCTCATGGATACTATATCGTGTATGTGACCCTGACTGGTAGTAAGGTCGTACAATATGATTTCACCGATCAGTCGGTTGAAGAGAAAGCTTCAGCCGGTATTACGTATAAACAGAAGCTGAAAGGCTCTGCCGGTAATGTACCGGCACACATGGGTTTGAAAGTCGAAACATCATCCGCTCCGGAGATCATCGCGAGGCTTCCGTTTAAAGGCGGTCTTTCACCGGACGGCCTTTATCTCTGTACCGGGTATGTGTATACCTATATACTTTTACTTCCATAGAAAATGAAGGATTGAGAGTTGAACGTGAGGAAAAAAAAGAGAGACGGCAACAATTGTGCGAATTCTGTTTTTAACAGAGGTATTACGGTGACGGTTTTTTGTGTATTTGCTATACTGTTGATTTTTATTGTTTTCATAAAGGTTGTTTTTCATAATACTGTTACGACAGGCGCACTTTACACTTGCATGGATAAGGCATCGGTGTTGCTTCCGACATTAACGCCGTGGCAGAGTGTCGGCGGTTGTGGAGCCGGCGGTTCCGGCGGCGGTACCGACGGTATTAAATGGGTCGGCGAAGGGGTGAGCGGCGGCTATGTCGAGGTGGAAGTCCTGCCGAAATACAATTTCGGTCAGAATTTTCATTTCCTTACCATTGCGCCCCGTATAAGCGTTAAAACACGATGGAATTACACCGTCGGAGTAACCCTGCCGTTTTATTCAAAAACTGCAGGGGTCCAGTACCGTGACAATCAACCTGAACAGACCGAAGTGACCGGCGGTATGGGTGATATTTCTCTGGATGTTTCCCGGCTTTTCGGCTCCAGCGGTCAATTTACTCTTGCCCTTGCCCTGACTTTTCCGACCGGACAGTATGATATCAAGCGGGGACCGGAAAGCGCAAAGAAATTTCTTCCGACGAATTTACAGATGGGTGGCGGTATATATAATGCGGGTTTGAACTTTACCTACACCCGCGATGTGGAAAACGGTATGTGGCTTTTTGACGGCACTTACAATTATCCCTTTATGATGCGCCCCTTTACTCAAGAGAATGAATTCCTTGATTCGTACTTTTCGGCATATAAACACGAGAGCGGCAGCAGATTCTATTATCGAGCGAAACCTTACGGCGAGAGCGATCTGGGAGACTATACCCCACCCGGTATCAGTGGCAGTGTGATATATGCCTACCGGGGTATTCCGGAGTATGTTCATTCATTCGGGCTGACCTTTGTGGTGCCTCTCGGTGTCGCGTGGATTCATTCCGAAAACACGTCAATCTATGATCCCCGGCCGGATCCTGATCATAAGGCCTGGCAGGCTGTTTTAACCTATGGTCTGGAATTTTCAAAGGATAAATTCCCGATTTTCCTGGCGGTGGCAAAGCCGATAAAGGATAAATCAGTCGTTAATCCTGACGATGAATATGATTGGAGACCGCTCAGGAAATGGGACGGCATTGACTGGGACAGTTTTAAGAACGAGTGGATTCTGGCTATCGGCATAAAATCCGCATTGTTTTAGGTATTATTTAAAAGAAAGGAACAATTATGCGAAAGGTGTTTCTTTTTTCAATTGGTATTATTGCCTCTTCGTTTGTTTTTATCCGATGTGACAACCCAACCAACCCTGATGAGAATATGCCTACCAACGGAAAAAATATTCAGGTAGTATACCCTGCCGGTGGTGAATCATTTACCGTTGGCCAGACAGTGACAATTCAGTTCAAGATAAATGCCAATAAGATCAGCAGTGCTATGCCTCAGATATCTTTGGACAGCGGGAAATCATACTATGATATTCCCGGACAGGCGGTGTACGCCAAATCGGGAGGTGGCGGACAGTTGCTTACCTGCTCGTGGACAATCGGCCAGGAGGTTAATCCCCTGGACTACGTGACGGTTTCACCAGGTTGCAGGATTAAGGTATATAATTATGAAATACCAACCGAATTTGACACATCGCCCTTATTTACTGTCAGTCCGTAAATGATTGTAACGGTTTAGCGTGAAAGAAAAACAATGATGAGAAACATTGGGATTATCGGCTGCAGTGGATTTATCGGTTCGCACCTGCTGGAGCGATTACTTGAATCGGGCAGGTATACGGTTGTTGGTGTTGACACGGTTTCGGTTAAAATAGAACATATATTGCCGCATCCGTTGCTAACCTTTGTAAAGGGTGACATATATACCCTGAACAATCGTGACCGGATATTCGAAGCGTGTGATACGATTGTCTCTCTTGCGGCACTCTGTAATCCTGCCCTGTACAATACCGTAACCCTCGATGTTGTTGAAAGTAATTTTCAGCGCCCGCTTGAACTGGTGAAGTGGTGCACCAATACGGGAAGAAGAATTATACACTTTTCATCTAGTGAGGTGTACGGCAGGACCGTCCAGGGTATTGCAGGAGAGAATCTGGTGGACAGGGACCGTGAATCACAGTATCTCCTTTCCGAAGAGGTAACACCGTTGATTCTGGGGCCTATTCAGGCACAACGCTGGTCCTATGCCTGCGCAAAACAGCTTCTAGAGCGGGTGATATATGCGTACGGTATCGAGAAAGGGCTTGAGTATACTATTGTCAGACCGTTTAATTTTATCGGTCCTCGTATGGATTATATCCCTGGAATTGATGGAGAGGGTATTCCACGGGTAATTGCGTGTTTTATGGAGTCACTGCTGTTTGAAAAACCTTTAAAGCTGGTTGATGGAGGACATAACAGGAGAACATTTACAGATATCGATGATGCTGTTGATGCTGTTATGCGCATAATAGAAAAACCTGAACAATCCTGTCAACAGATCTTTAATATTGGCAATCCCGATAATGAAGTTACCATACGGGAATTGGCGCATATAATGGTTGGGACCTATAATGATTTGTATCCACATCATTCGGCTAAATATGAGATACGCGAGGTTTCAGCAGAGGAATTTTATGGTGCCGGTTACGAGGACTGTGATAGGCGGGTTCCGGATATAACAAAAGCACAAACGCTGCTTGGCTGGATACCTGTGACAGGGCTTAAGGAGGCACTGGTAAAAACGATGGTTTCCTATGTCGAATCCTATGGTAAGAAACATGCAGCTTAACAATGGCAAAAATATCAATTTTCATACCGGCGTACAATGCGGCATCTCATATAAACGCAGTAATTGATCGTATACCTGACAAGGTGTGGGATTATATAGTCAAAGTCTGGATTATAAATGACGGTTCTACAGATGAAACCGGTTCTGTAATTAGTGTTCTTGAAAGAAATAATAATAAGATAATAGCTTTACATTTACCGGTAAATAAAGGGTATGGCACCGCCGTACAGATTGGTTTGAAAAAGTGCCGGGAGAGTAGCGGTGATTTTGCGATCTGTCTTCATGCAGACGGACAGTATCCTCCGGAGTCGATTCCGTCGTTCATCGAATATATGGAGTCGACGGGATGCGATATTTTACAGGGTTCGCGAATCGCTTCTGGGACTGCACTACGAGGCGGTATGCCTTTATATAAATATTTTGCCGGTAAAATATTAACGTTCTTTGAAAATCGTGTGTTCGGTCTTGCACTGACTGATTATCACAGTGGGTATCTCTTTTACAGCAGACATGCTTTGGAAACTATTCCATTTTCCAGTCTCAGCCGTAGTTTTGATTTTGATGTGGAAGTTATTGCGTGTGCGTGTGCATCAGGATTATCGGTTAAAGAACTGCCAATCCCTACCCGGTATGCGGATGAAAAGTCATATTTGAATCCAGTCACCTATGGCCTGAGGGTTGTCGGTGTGATGGGAAAATATCTGCTCGGTAATTACCGGAGAGAAACATGATTCTGGTAACCGGCGGCACCGGGGTTATGGGGAGTATTCTGGTTAAACGGCTTTGCGAAGCCGGAAAAACGGTACGTGTGCTGACCTTACCCGACGACCCGAATGTGTCACGAGTTGAAAAACTCGGCGTAGATATACGGTATGGAGACATTTCGCAGGAGTCTCAGATATCAGGTGTCTGCAGGGATATCGAAATTGTCTATCATCTTGCGGCTATTATTGTTACCCGGGATGAGACGCTCTTTAAAACAATAAATGTGCACGGTACACGGAATCTGATTAATGCGGCAAAAAAGGATGGTGTAAAGCATTTTATTTATACCTCGTCAGCATCGGTAATATACCCGAAACCGACACCATATTCTCTATCGAAAAAGTACTGTGAAGAGTTAGTAACAGCATCAGGTATATCCTATACGATAATACGACCGACACTGGTGTACGATAAAGGAAAAGGGGGACTTGAATTTGATATATATTTATCATATTTGCAGCGCTTTCCTGTGGTTCCCTTTATTGGTCGCGGAAATGCATTAAAGCGACCGGTATTTGTCGGTGATATCATCGAGGGACTTATTGCGGTTTGTCATAACACAACAGCTATGGGAAAGATATACAACTTCAGTGGCGGGGAAGCGATCACAATGAGAGATTTTTCCCTGTTATGCCTGAAATATTCAGGCAAGCCGGATAAACCAATCGTCTCTTTGCCTGTATGGTTTTGTAAAATATTAGCCGGAGTTATGCAGGTTACAATGAAAAATCCGCCGCTTAACTGGCAGAAAATAGCCGGTATAACACAGGATGCCGATCTCGATCCGAAGGAGGCCATTGAAGATTTAGGATATAAACCGAGAAAGGTAACAGAATTTTTAAAGGAGTGTTTTCCGAGAATTTAGATAAAATATCATTACCCGTCTTGACCGGGTAATCCAGATAGTTTTAATTTCTGGAATCCCGTCCAGGTGGGAATAACAGTCTTTGTGACATTGAAAAGGGGATGAATTATGAGAACTTTAAAAATTGCTATGATATTTTTAATTATTTTTTGCGCATTTCAGAATGTTACCAGTGATAAATATGTTGTTGGCTCCGGTGGAAAGGTTATTAAAGAAGACAACCGTACAGAACCGGAGAAAAAAGCTGATAAGAATGATACGCTGGTAATAACCGCCCGTCTGATTGAGATACCGGGTACGTTTCCGCCCAACGATTTATATAACTACGTTTACATAATGAAATACCGTGTTATAAAGGTGGAAAAAGGTGCTTATACAAAGAAGGAAATTCTTGTCGGGCAGTATAATCCGCTGATTCCCCGCGATAAGATAAAAGATAAGATGGATAAGTATGTTGATGGCGATGTGAAAAAATTTGAAGTAGGCGCAAAGCACAGGCTTGTCCTGATTACCCCTATTGAAAAAGTCTGGAGCGAGCAAATTGAATCAGATTATTTTGACTCTGAAGATGAACAATATTTTGCTTTAAAAACAGACATCTTAAAATAGTTGCCCAGAGTAATCTGTAAAAGAGAACTATGGTATTTTCTTCCCATATTTTCCTGTTCTATTTCCTGCCGCTTACGCTGCTTGGCTATTATGTCATGGTCAGGCTGCGTTGCAATATCAGCTGGGTAAATCTGTTTGTAACCATTGCGAGTTATGCTTTTTACGGCTGGTTTCAGCCTTATTTCATCATATTAATGTGGATTACAACATTTACCAATTATATGTGCGGGAGGGTAATTTCCAAACCGGGAGCTACTCCTGCGCAGAGAAATACGGCCCTTGTTGTCGGGATTACCGTGAGCCTGGGATTTCTCGCGTTTTTTAAATATTACATGTTTGCCATGAACGGTATAAACAGGTTGATTGAGTTATGTGGTGCCGGATCCAATTTTTTCCATGTCATGGAGGTTGCGCTGCCTATTGGTATTTCATTCTATACCTTTCAGGCGTTGAGTTATACCATAGATGTATGGCGCGGTGATGCGCCGCCGGTGAAGGATATGAAAACCTTTTCCTGCTTTGTTGCCCTGTTTCCACAGCTCATTGCCGGACCTATTATTCGATACAACACGGTAGCGGAGCAGCTTGCCGGGCGGGAGCATTCCTTCGAAAAGTTCAGCAGCGGCGCCTCGATTTTCATGCTGGGATTTGCCAAGAAAATTCTTCTGGCCAATGCGGCTGGCGCCGTTGCCAATGCGGTCTTCCGGGCGGATGCTCCTGATATGGCCACTGCCTGGTGGGGAGCGCTCGGCTATCACTTCCAGATTTACTTTGATTTCTGTGCTTACTCCGATATGGCGGTTGGTTTGGGCCGGATGATGGGTTTTGAATTTATAAAAAATTTCAACGGGCCTTATCGTTCGGTAAGTATCTCCGATTTCTGGAGCCGGTGGCATATCTCTCTTTCCACCTGGATACGCGATTACCTGTATATCAGCCTTGGCGGAAACAGGAAGGGACCGGGGCGAACCTATTTCAATCTGGGTATCTCCATGTTTCTCTGCGGGCTCTGGCACGGTGCGCAGATGACGTTTGTGTTGTGGGGTATATTTCACGGCGTTCTGCTTATCTGGGAACGGACTATGGGGCGCCAACCGGTATATAAAAAATTCCCCACGGTCTTAAAGATCCTGATTACCAATGTTATAGTAATATTCGGGTGGGTGATTTTCCGGGCTCCCAGTGTTGACCAGGCGGCGCTATACTGGAAAGCAATGCTTGGACTGGGTGCAACTGTACCGGCATCTGATATTTTAAGAACTGAAATGTTCAGTATGAAATATATGGCTGAAATGGTTATATGCGCCCTTCTGGTCTGGCAACCGATTCAGGCGCATGAATGGGTGAAGAAGCTGACTCCGGTGAAAGTCGTATTATTGATGATTGTTTTTCTCTATGCAATTGTGAGCATGTTCACCCAGGCATTTAATCCGTTTCTCTACTTTCAATTTTAGGAAGGGTACTGTTTTCAGGTGAATCGTAAAATTGAAATAACAATTACCATGCTCTTTCTTGTCACTATTTTTACCGTGGGGATAGTACAGGCAATTGTGGAACTGAAGAAAGGGGAGACTATACAGTTTTTTGACGCTCTTGAAGATACTTTCATAACACCGGTCAGGAAAAAGAAGAAATCAGCCGAGCTTTATGCCGTGTGTAATAAAAAAATTGCCGCTGTTGCCGATCAACTGAAACAATTGCAAAGCGACAGTACTGAGGATTACGAACAATGGGTACGGGCCGAAGAGACTGCCGAAGAGGCCATGTATGCCGTGTCTGATTTAAAGAAGAGTGTTCTGAAAGTAAACCGCCATCGAACCGGTAAATCAACGGGTCGTACCGTAGTACTGCTGGATTCCTGTATTCAATTGCTGAAAGGATTGTATGAGGCTGTTCAGAATCAGTCTTCCTTTGATAAATTATATACAATGCATAAAGAAGTTACTGATTTCATCGTACAAATGCGTAGTCGTTTCAAAAAAGCCACACCGGTTTCATATCCATTTCTGGTAATAAAGCATTTTGTGTTTTATACCATTTTCAACCGTGAATACCTGCGGAAATATGAGAATGAATTGGAAGAGACGTCCGTATTTGCCAACACACTCAGGCCCTATATGCAGTTTTGTCGGTATGTGTTACTTCATGACTGGGGAGAGAAGGCCGTTGAGGGTGAGAACAACTGGTTGTTTTACAAACAGGGAATGGAATATCTGCTTCGTCCCTATGTGCTTGATCCTCGATCCGTTGTGGTTGATCCGGAGGATGTTCCGATAACGGACCATGTACTTGACACTATTGCAGCATTCAAAGAGACGCTGGGTAAAAGGGATATCGAATTGATGGTTATGATTGTACCCGGTAAAGCGTCTATCTATCCTGATGTCCTCAGCAGACGGGTGCCGCCGGATAAAGCGGGAACAATAGGATACTCGCTCCGATTGATGCGGGAATTAAACGAACGGGGTATTGAAACAATCGATCTTTTTTCTGCACTCGCCGAGTCCAGGAAAAGTGATGAGGAATGCGGCGATTCGCTATACCTGTCGCAGGATACGCACTGGAGACCCCGTGGCGTGAGAGTTGTCGCAAAGACAGTCGCCGAACAGATACGGAAGAAAAGCTGGTTCAATCAGCTTGGCCGGACTGTTGAATATACCCTTGATACGGTGACGGTGGATCGTGACGGTGACATCCGGGTAATGGCTGATTTGCCTGATTTTAAACTGCCTTTCATTACCATGCCGTTTATTAAGGAAAAAACGCTCTGCTATCAGGTGTATCAGGTAAGGCGGGGTGAAGACAGTTCGATTGTTTCACGGAATTTATTTCGTGATGATTATAGAAAGTCAAAAATACTTATCCTCGGAGACAGTTTCTCCCGTATATATCAGTCGGACGAACCGCGCTCCGCAGGCTGGATATCACATCTGGCTTACGAATTGTCGCTCCCGGTGTGCTCAATTGTCAGTGACGGCGGCGCCTCAACACTGGTGCGGGAAAAACTCGCGCGTAAGAAGGGAGTGCTCAGGGGTAAAAAACTGGTAATCTGGGAGTTTGTTGAACGGGATATCAGGTATGGCGCCGATGGGTGGAAAGATATAAAGCTGTAGAGATTGAATGATGAATATTAAACAAGGATTATGAATGTTTAAGTATGTATTGCCTGTACTGATATTATTATTATCAGGAATAGTAAACGCAGCGCCTTATAAGGAGTTGATACCCAATTTCAACCGTGTAAAATCACCGGTTATGATACGTAAAGTGGATCTGCCCACCCGGGCGAATCTTGATTATGCCGCATATATTGATAATCCTATTCGATATGACCCGGAAAAGTTTAAGCCACAAAAACCCCGTAAATCGAAGACCATTTCCGATATGAACTTCAACGGCAGGTTATTGTCACCGGTACATTCACTGGCGAAAACACCGCTCACGCAGGAAGAGAAAGATAATCCTGTGGCCTGGATCCCCCTTCAAAACCTGTTATGGAGTGAACTGAAAACGGATGATCTGAAGAAAATCGGAAGTGCAATAAACGGGTATAAATGGTCTGATTCTAATATATATAAACCGTATCAGGAAGTTGTCGCCGCTTATATTCACGCAACGGAGACCGGTTATGAAATCTGGGTGGAAGTGGAGTTCAGTTCATGGGTTAATTTTTTATCCGGTATTACCGATTCCGACAATGACGGTTTTCTTGAAATATATGGAAAACTGCAATGTGAATCTGTTGACAAAGAGACACTGAATAAGGTGGTCGCATGGATACGTGATACCTATCAGAAGGAAATTCTTACCGAAGAACAGGTGGTTGACTGGATTACAGTGCTGGCTTCCTACTGGTATCCTACGCTGAATACCGATTTGGTTGACATGAGTAATCAGTCCAGATGGCCCAATGAAAATACTGAGAAGAAGATAAGAAAAAGATTGAAGAAGATATACGTGGATAATCCTATAGCGGTTGTCAGGGGAAATCCTCACGGCAAAACGCTCTACAACGTCTTCCTTGTTTCAGGTATGGGTGAAAGGAGTGAGGAACAGGAAGCGGAAACTGTTGATGTTAAAAAAGAGATGGATACGCGTGTGTCGAAAAATTTTACAGGGAATATGGAGCGGTTTCAACGAGAGCTTGCTGCGCACGGGAATGCTTATGGGGCCTGGGTTCAAAGCTGTAGTACACAGATTAATATCCAGAAAAAGATACTTGAGGAGCTTCCTGCCGGCCAGATGGGATTTAAAGGGGTTGATGACTGGGTATTCTTCCGTAAATCTCTTGAATATACCACGGCCGGTGATCTTTCGCTGCAGCCGACTGATAAAAATCCATTAACTCATCTTATAGATTTTAAAAAATTCTGTGATCAAAACAGTATTAATCTGCTATTTATTGCGGTGCCGACAAAAGCCGAAATATATTATGAAAAAGTTGGTATTGAACCGCCCGAGTCGAAAGATGATATCATACATCCCTATGGCCGCAAGATACTTGCCGATTTACAGAAAGCGGGTATTGAGGTTATCGATCTGCTGCCCCGTTTTCTTGCGGCCAGGAAGGATGACACCGACTCAACCGGCGAGGTATACCAGCGGCAGGATACTCACTGGACCAATAGGGGATTACAGATTGCAGCCGGGCTTATTGCGGATCGTATAAAAGAGTATGCCTGGTACCGGGAGCTGTCTTCACAAAAGAGACAATACACAATGAGGGATACCACTTTTACCCGTATGGGTGATATCATAGCCCGGCTGCCTGAATCGCAACAGACTGACTATCAACCGGTTGTCCTGCAGGCACAGCAGGTATTGCGTAAAGACGGCAGCCGGTATAAAGGCAACCGGCACGATCCAATTTTACTTATAGGGGACAGCTTTACCGGAGTGTTTGAACTGGTAGATTGTAAAAGCGCAGGGATAGGCGCCCATATCGCTGCAAAGACCGGTCTGGGCGTTGATATTATTACCAGTTGGGGAGGCGGGCCCCTGGTGCGTAACAAGATGCTCCGTGCTCGGAAAAACGATTTGGGTGCAAAGAGGCTGATTATCTATATGATGGTCGCGCGGGATTTATATAATTACAGTCAGGGATGGGAGAAGTTGAAAACTGAGTAAAAAGTTGTTTCTGTATAACAGAAACTAATAAGAAAACTGAAACCAAACCAGGGAGGAAGATATGAAAAAAGCACTAATGACGATCTTGGGATGTATCGTTTTACTTTCGGCACAGGAAGCGCCCATTGGTTCACCGGCAAAGATGTCCAGAAAAGAAGCGAAAGCACTGGAGGCCCTTAAAGGTACTATCAAAGGTAAAATCGTCTGGTCTACCTCCCGGGTAAACAGCAGGCATGATATATGGATCATGAATGCCGACGGTACTGACAAGAAAGCATTGACAAAAAGTGATAATGTGGATTGGTTTCCACGGATTTCACCTGACGGTAAACGGGTGCTTTTTTCAAGAAGCAAGAGTGGCTGGGTGCCCGAAACAGATGCAAAGTTTTATGATAAATGGGATCTCTGGATTATCGGTATTGACGGTGAAGATGAGAAAAAAGTAGTGGAAAATGCCTGCTGGGGCACATGGCGTCCTGACGGAAAGAGTATTGTGTTTGCAAGAGGTGGAAAGGTATTTCTGCATAATATGGAATCAGGAGAAGAAACACTGCTTTTTGACGGCGAAACCAGTATTAAGGAAGGTACTATCGTTCAGCAACCAGGTCTTTCACCTGACGGAAAATATCTTGCCGCGACATTACGGGGTTCATCCCGGGAAACGGGTATATGGCACCTTGAGAAGAAAGAGTGGTACAAGACAGGCGGCGGCTGTCAGATTGACTGGTTTCCTACCAGTGATGAAATTTACCGTATGAACCCTACAGGCAATGGAGGAACAGCTGCCCCTTCGGAAGTACTTGCACAGAAATTAAACGATGGCCGGCCGGTTGAAAAAATAACCAGAATAAAAAATTTCAGGCTGATGGATCTGCCGGGGCGTCGTTCCCATGAATATTTTCCCAGGTTTGATAAGAATGGCGAATGGATGGTCTGGTGTGCCACTGATAAGGGGCACGATCACGATATCTACGATTATGAAGTATATATCTGGAAACGTGGAACCAAGGTAAAAGAGGCGGTTCGTTTGACTTTTCATACCGCTAATGACCGGTGGCCGGATATTTATATAGAAAAATAGAACCATCGGCATTAATATTAGTGTAAATTAACACTAGATACTTTTTCGTCATACCAGTATTAAAGAGGTTATCTATGGCTGAGAAGGTTAAAGGCCGTAGAGATTTTATAGCAGCCCTTGCCGGTGGTGTTGTTACAGTGCATGCACTTCCCTTTTTCACGTATGCGACGCAATTGAAGAATAAAACGACCGGTTATATTTACGATGACAGGTATCTGAAACGTGCCTGTTCGGCAGTCAATAATGGCCTTTCCCTGATTAATTGATGGTTGCGTTTACCGCCAAATACGCAGAAGGCGAGATTGACATTGATAAAGAAGAACTTGTTGGGGCAGGATGGTTTTCCGTTCCCGAATTGCCGAATATTCCCGGAGGGATAAGTATCTCACGGGAGCTTATCGATCGGTTTGTTCAAGGAGAAAGGAGTCGTTTTAATGTGTGAAAGAATACTGACGGTAATGGTTATCATGTTTTGTTTAATCGGTTGTCAAAAAAGTGCAGACACTTATTTCAAGCCCGTACAGAATCCTCCCGGAGGCTTGAAACCGGAAGAGGTGCCTCAATTTGTCTGTCTGGGTTTTGATGATAATTCATATTCGGGGTATCCCGGTTCCGGAAGTGACGGTGGTATGGCCTGGGCGGTACAGCTCTTTGCAAACAGGACAAATCCCGACGGCACTCCCTGCAGAGCTACTTTTTATTGTCCGAGCAGATTTATAGATCCTGCACTGGAAAACAGTGGTAACGATTCCCTTCTTAAGGAAGCCTGGAGGAGTGCATACCAGGCAGGCCATGAGATAGGGTTGCACACCCATACCCATCCGCACGGCTGCGATGTTGCATGGGATAAGGACCCGCCGGTATGGCGCACAATAATGAGTGTGGCGGACTGGCTGCCGGAGATTGAGAAGAATATAACATTTTTAACAAAACCATACGAACCGTCAGCATCTGAACCGGATGCCTGGGGCCCCGGTGTCGCAAAGAACGATATTGTCGGATTCAGGACGCCCTATCTTGAATTTAACAATGCAACATTTGAAGCTCTCTGTAAACAGGGGACAATACTGTACGATTGCTCCATTGAAGAGGGGTATGAGGAAGACCAGGACGGTACCAACCTGTTTTGGCCGTATCAGCTTGATAAGGGAAGTCCCGTTGCCGATGCTACCTTTGCGAGTTCTTTTTCCGGAAGGGAAATTATCGGGTCGTATCCGGGCTTATGGGAAATGCCGGCATACTGCATGTTCGCACCTGATGATGGCCAGTGCGAAAACTATGGATTAAAACCGGGATTCAGAGATGAGCTTAAGAAACGTTTTGATTATTTTAATCCTGCTGACGGTAAAATAACCGGTTTTGACTGGAATCTCTGGGTTGAATACAGCATGACCGGAGAAGAGGTCGAGGCCGTGCTGAAATATACGCTTGATCAGCGGCTCAGGGGAAACAGAGCCCCTTTTACGGTTGGCCTGCACAGTGATATCTACTGCAACCGTTATAAAGAAAATAACGATGGAGATAATCAAATCGCAGCGCATTACAAAGAGTCACAGAAAGCGATTGAGAATTTTATCGATTATGCACTCAGTAAAAAAGAGGTGCGGATTGTTGCTGCGAAAGCGGTTGTTGCGTGGATGCAGGAGCCGAAACCATTGTAAGAATTCTTTAACGAAAACGAATCAATTAATATCAGGGACAAAAAATGTCTCAAAACGATCAGCTAACTGTCGGCCTGGCCCAGATTGCTCCGATATGGCTCAACCGCCGAAAAACCTGCGCAAAAATAGTCGAATACATTGACAGAGCTGCGGAGAAGCAATGTGATCTGGTTGTATTCGGTGAAGCATTGTTGCCAGGGTATCCATTTTGGATTGAGCGGACTGACGGCGCGCGCTTTAATTCATCCGTCCAGAAGGAGATACATGCGTATTATATGGATCAGGCGGTTCAGGTTGAAGCCGGGCACCTTGATCCAATATGCAGTATTGCCGGGAAACATACTATCGCGGTAATTACAGGAACGGTCGAGCGTCCGGCTGATCGCGGCGGACATAGTCTGTATTGTTCACTCGTCTATATTGATAAAACAGGCGCTATCCGTTCCGTCCACCGCAAGCTTATGCCGACCTATGAAGAACGGCTGACCTGGGCTTCAGGTGACGGTCATGGTTTAGTGGTTCATACGCTCGGCCCTTTTACTGTTGGCGGACTCAATTGCTGGGAAAACTGGATGCCGCTGCCGCGGGCTGCACTCTATGCGGCGGGTGAGGATTTACATGTTGCACTCTGGCCGGGCGGTATTCATAACACCTCGGATATAACCCGGTTTATTGCCAAAGAGTCGCGCTCCTATGTTATATCCGTTTCCGGTTTAATGCGTAAAACAGATTTCCCCGAAGATACACCTTATCTGGATTCCATCCTTGAAAATAGTCCTGAATATCTGGCAAACGGAGGAACCTGCCTGGCCGGCCCCGACGGCACATGGGTAGTTGAGCCGGTTATAGAGAAGGAGTCGCTTCTGGTAGAGACTATAGATCATGAACACGTACGGGAAGAACGGCAGAATTTTGACCCGGCAGGCCATTATGCACGTCCGGATGTCACTCGCCTGGTTCTTAATCGACAAAGGCAAAATACGCTGGTGATAGATGAGCAGTGAAATATTGTACATAGCCGATAATTCGTCACGGTAAGAAAGAAATTATTTATGCAATTAAAGAAAAACATCATTCTCAGTATCTGTATCTCCACGGTAATTGTACTGATGAATTGTACATGCAGTGTTGAGAAAAAGAATACGGAGGTGCACAAAGAGAAATCTGAAACTACGGTTCATACTGACTCCTATACCACTTTGGTGGCATATATCAGCGCTGTTACAACGGAATTGCAGCAGATATTTCCTGAAGAAAAAATTGCCGATCCAACACCATTTACTGAGAAAATGGATAATATCTGTGCTCATTTGAAAAATGCAGGTAAGGAGCAGTTACATTCGCCGCTTTTAGTTGACTCAATACTATCACTTGTTTACGATACCTGGCAAATAACGTTTGATCCTGATCGGGAGAATCTTTCCAGTCTGCTTCCGCACACCGTTATTACATCAAAAAGAGGTTCCTGCCTGGGAGTTTCGTTACTTTTTCTGCTTATTGCGGAGAAATTGCATTATCCCCTGTATGGTATCTTGTTACCGGGACATTTTTTCGTTCGCTATGATGACGGCAACGTATACAGAAATATCGAGCCGAATAAAAAAGGGTACAATCATCCACTTGCCTATTACCGGTGGCGATATGAGGTTGAGGATAATTCCTGGTACACCATGAAAAATTTATCGCTGGCGGAGGTTATCGCCGTGGTTAATTATAACCTGGCAAATATCTGTATAAAAAAAGGGAAGGTTACACAGGCAAAGCAATTCTACCGGGGATGTCTTGCAGGATTGCCGGATTTTGCGGAAGCCTGGGGGAATTATGCGTTGGCATTTATCGCATGCAGACAGCCGGACAGCGCTCGATTGGCTTTCAGGCGCGCATATTCATTGCAGCCGGATCTTCCCGGATTAGCTCAGAATAGAGGTGCTTTCGAACTGGGACTGGCACAGTATGATAGTGCGCTTGCAATATATCAAAATGGATTACGTTATTTTAGCGATGATTCTGAGCTTCTTTACGGTGCAGCATATTCTTTTTATTCACTGGGATGCTTCGATAGTGCGGTAGTCTATCTCCGCAGGGTCGGTGATATAACCGATATCGCAGGTCGTGAATATAAACTATACCAGTTGATTAAGGAAAATCAATTACGGAAAAAATAAAAAAAAAGAAATAAGAGTGGAGTACGGGCTGTATACCTTCTATTTTATTAGAAAATGGTTATACATTTTTTTTCTTTCTGTTTGATACTACTTCAGCACAAACATAACTATTTACAGGACCCTGAGGAGGGGAGGGGAATTGTCACTTTCATACGGGAAAGAGACATACTACAAATCGGTACTTGCGTTAATCGGCCTTTCACTGGTTGCCGGATTTTTTGTTTTTTTCCCTATTACCAATACTGATATCTGGTGGCATCTTGCGGCGGCTCGTGAAATGTTTGTGAGAAAGAGTATCCTCTATACCGATACTTTTGCCTATACTCTCCGTAACCCCCAGTGGATAAATTTACATACACTCTTTCAAATCTGTTCTTATGGCATATATAAAGCATTTGGCGCAGGAGGGCTCATTGTAATAAAATGCATGGTAGTTGCCTGTATCTGTCTGATTATTTCTCTAATTGTACCGGACACCCGGTATATGGTAATAACTTCGGCACTGTTTACCCTTTTAATTTTTGAGGTCCGGTATCTGATTCTGGTGCGGCCGATTATTATCACTATACTCTGCATTGCCACTTTTCTCTGGGCGTATGAGCACCATATTCGCACCGGTAGAAAACGGTTCATCTGGCTTCTGCTGCCGGTTCAGATCATGTGGACAAATTCGCAGGGTCTGTTCCCGCTCGGTATTGCTATTTCCGGCTGTTATCTGCTGGGAGAGATAATGCAGCGCATTCTGTATTTAGCCAGGGTGCATCCGAAGGAGCAGGTAACGATTGTAAAAGCTGTTCCTGCGGATTTGACTATCAATTTTTCTTTGATTATTTCATCCTGCCTGCTGAACCCATACGGCATATACGGTTTTTTATTCCCGATAAAACTTCTTCAACGGATAGACCCTACATTGAAAAATATCTATTCAAGCAATATATCCGAGAACCTGCCGCTTTTTGAATTGACCGGGAAAGACATGCACTACCTCTATGCGGTATTGCTGGTGACTGCTGTGGTATTGTGTACTTTCTGGATCAACAAACGAGCATTTCGATGGACTCACCTTTTGCTTTTCGGTATATTTCTTACCCTTGCTGTTGTAGCAAAAAGGAATATTCTTTTGTATTGTATAGTAGCGCCGGTTATTATCGGGTATAACTGTCTGTATGGATACCAGAAGAGTAATGGAAAACTGCATTACTGGTTTAGAATACCAAGGATATCTTATTTTATAAAGGAGATATTTATAGGGTTTAGTACGGTTATTCTTTTCATATTTATCATAATTCAAGGTATTAATATCTCACGATTTCCGAAAACAACTCTCTTTTCGCCGTTTCGCACACCGACCGGCGTTGTCGCCTATTTAAAGCTGCATCCTGTCGAAGGTAAACTGTTCAATTCCATTCGTCACGGCGGGTATCTGATATGGCATTTCTACCCGCGTAAGCAGGTTTTTGTTGACGGTCGTCTTATAATTCGTTCTCCAAAGTTTTTTTCAAGCTATTTATCGTTTCTTGACAATCCGGAGGAGTTTTATGCCGCTATCAAGGCATACCATATCACCCATGTAATTCTTCCGACCGCACTTTTCGAACGGTATCTTAAACTCGTAAAATGGCTGTATCATTCACCGGAGTGGGAGGTTGTTTTCGCCGATGGCGGCTCTATCCTGTATGTAAAGAAGGAGGTGCTGCCTGACACGTGTGACCCTATTGATTTGAGCAACAGCGATGATGTAGAGGCGGTACGAAAAATTATACATGACCAATGGAAAGACGAACCGTATATTCAAGCTGAAGCACTGGGGTATCTCAATGAGCTTATCGGGTATTTGTATGATCTGGGTGATAAAGCGGTGATCAGGTGATCGGGGCTTGTTGACAGGTGTGTATTTAGTTTGCCTGAATGCAATCCCTATCTCTGAGCACACCTTCCCCGAAGGAGGACTTGTAAAGTGTTGATTTTATTATAATACTTTTTCTTAAAAAGTCCCCCTCCGGGGGTGCTCTCAGGCAAACGGCGTGCGCTCTTATCCTAATTGTTTTTCAATTTTAAAATGTGGAATCGTCACCTCAATAAATTCATCACCGACAACCGAATAACCGAGTTTTTGGTAGAACGGCACAGCAGTTTTTCTCGCGTGGGCAAATAGTGATACGGCACGTTGTCTGACCGCCAAATCTTCAGTAAAGCGAACCAGTTTGGTACCGATACCTTTTCCCTGAAAGGGTTCATCAACAATAAGCTGGCGCATCTTCATGATGCTTTGGCCAAACGGCGACAACACAACGCACCCAAGCAGGGTTCTTCCATCGAAGGCGGCGATATGCAATTCGTTGTGCTCCTGCTCGATTTCCTGTTTGGCAAAGCGTAGTCCCAGAGGTATTCGCAGGAGACGTTCACGGAGCTCAACCGTGGCGAGATATTCTTTCGAGTACCAGAAGACCTTTTTAATTATGATGTTGTTTATCTGCACTGTTATTTCTTTCAGATAAGGCACCTATTTAACAGGATTTACCCGGGTACTGACAACTTCCGCAAATCTCAACACCGGTACCGGCGGGTATATATCGAGTGAATGGGCTGCGTCGATATTGATAAGAAAAGAAAATTTTTTTAATCGCTCAACCGGAATGGTACCGGGGTTTCGTTTATGCATAAGAATCTGCTGTGCTTTATATCCGGCAAATTTACCGACCATATAGTACCGGCTGACCAGTCCCATATATGCACCGCCGTCGCGAATCGGACCTTCGGTGGCGGAGAAGGTTGGAATACCGGCAGAATGAAAGCGTTTCACAATAGTATCGGCAATAGAAATAAGATAGCTGTCTGAAGGTAAATAGACAATGTCTGGCCTGATAGAGAGCAATCGGGCAATACTCTGTTCCAGGCTGCGTATAGACACTATCCCGGCTTTGGTAACCTCCAGCGCTTCAATATATACTTCATACTTTTCCGATATCGACAATCTGGTAAGGTTCTGAATCTGTAATACTGCGTTTTTTTCCTTGGGATTATAGAGTACACCGATAGACTGAATCGGCAATACCGACCGTATTGCTTTCAGTTGAGAAATGATGGGAACAATATGTGAAACACCGGTGACGTTTCGCCTGCTGAGTGAGTCACCTTCAGCGATAATCTCCGCACCTTCGGGATCGGCAACGACGGCAAAAACGACCGGTATATCGGTTATATACACATGCGAAGGATGATGGTTATAACGGCCTACAAAGTTCGTGGTTACCGTTGTACCGAAAGTATAAATCAAATGCGGCGGATTTTTTTTTAATTTTTTTCGGAATGTAACGAGGTTTTCAATATTTTTTTTACAGTCGAACACGGAGAAACGGACCGGTACTCTGTTCTCTTTCAGACAATCCATGAAACCGCGTTCAGCTTCGGTAACACCGCGCCACAATACCAGTGCGATATCAAGTGAGTCAGTACCCGCTGCGCAGATACCTACACAAAAGTGAAGCATGAAGAACCAGGTACTGAGGCATAGATGCATAGTGTGTACCGCTCTTCTGCTCATGCGGGAACGGCCTCCTGTAAAGGTGGCGGTTGTATCTGGGATATTGTGATAAATAACATAGCTCCTATGAATGCAGTTAATCCGATAAAGAAAATTCCTTCGGAATACCCGAACAGAGAAATTAACAATCCTGTAAGGATTGGTCCGAGAATATTACCCAGTCTCTCAAGCAGTCTGAAAAAAGCTATGACCGTTCCCAGGCCGATTATTTCGCGCTCCTTTTCGCATATTTCAGTAACAAATGTCAATTGTGACGAGATGCCGATACTGTGTGCGCAGCCAAGAATGATAATACCGGAAAAAACGCCCAGGGGAGTATGGAACCATTTAATCATCATCAAACCGGTACCGGAGAGTATACCGCAGATAATAATAAAGAGGCGACGATCTCTGAATCGATCTGCGATTTTTGCCACTACCGGTGAAAAGAGTACCATTGCAAGGCCGTAGAACATGAGGCTCCGACCGATGGTTGACTGGCTGCTTCCCAGTGATTTCAGAAACAGGGGTGCTGCATAATAAAGAAAACCGGTAAGACAGATTTTTGCCGGTATGGCGGAAAAGGCAACCAGGCCGAGGAGTTTTTTATTTGCCAGGATAATGCGCAGGTGCTTCAGTTGCAATGATTTCTTTTTCAATTCTTTTTTCGACGAGTCATCGAGGCGCAGTTGCCGGACAGCGAAAAGCGCCGCAGCCAATGCAAGTACCGCAGAGACAAGAAAGGTTGATCTAAACCCAATCCGATCGGCGAGGATACCACCGATCGCTGACCCACTCAGAGAGCCGGCAAAGAAACCGGAGAGGAACATGGCCATGCCCTGTGTTCGGTTCTGCGGCGTTGTCGTGTCGGTAATATAGCCTTGGCAGGTGATGTATACGATACCGTATCCCACTGCGGTAAGGGATCGCCAAACCAGGAGATCTAAAATCGACTGTGCATATGCAGTAAGAATTAATCCAAGGGTGGTAATACAGGCACCGACGAGAAAGGGAATATGCCGCCCTTTCCTGTCTGACCACGCACCGGCAACGGGTAATGATAATGCCCAGAACAGCATGAAAATGGATATCGGAAGACCGATGACCACTTCACGGGATATACCGGCCAGCGGAGTAAACAGAGAATTTACATACAGGGGGAAAAATGAGAGTGAGAGTGATTCGGCAAAGATGATCAGAAACAGGGGAAGTCGAACACTGAGCATTGACCGATACATATATGTCCGGGGTATATTTTTTTCTGCGAAAGTAAATTGTTTTTCAAGTACCTTCACTTTACGATGTGGAGCGTCAAGTGCTTTTTTAACCGATGCATACGCAATATTCACCTGCATAACCAGGTTATTAAAAAAATTGGTAAATTCTGCGGTTTCACGGGAGGTGTTCGTTTTCAGTCGGTGGGTATAGGAGCCGTTGAGCCCCTCCTGTAGCAGTCGGTGAATTGATGCGAGCGGGGCGGTGATGGTCTTGTCAGTCAGGAAAATGATTGCTTCAAGAATTATCAATAGTGAAACGGCAAACAGGGTGATAATATCCAGCAGGTTGTCTTTAAAGGTATCGGCAACCACCGATTTATTAATACCGAGAATGACGGCCGCAATAGGTTCTTCGCCCCGGTTAATTAATCGGATCGTATAGTAGCTGAATCTGCCCGCCGAGGAGAACACGGAGGAAGTAAGGCCGAATAAGCTTTGTGAAAGAATCATCTTCAGTTCTTCATCAGACGTGCCGCTCAGGCTGAGGAGATTGCCGCTCATATCACGTAAAGCGATATAGCGGATTTCCGGATTCTTCTCCCGGAGTTCATCAAAGTATTCTTCAAGCCCCTTAAGCTTCCGCAGGGGGAAATCGTAGCCGAGGGCAAGACTGATAAGATCATGAATGGACGTTGTCAATATCTCGGCTTTTTTATCTATCTGGGGCCGCAGCACCTGTTCGAAACTATGCATAGATCGCCACGTGAAAAGAATACCGGCAATAATAATCACGCCCGCGGACAGCATAATAAATTTCAATGCAAGGCGGAAGGTATCAAATGATTTCTGCATGAATCAAACCTTTTCCCATTTGTCCTTTTTCCCTTTTATCAGCGAATTCATTTCAGAAATCAGCTCTTTACTTTGTTGCCGGAATGCGATTACATCAATAACATCCTGCCGGTTTTCAGGTCTGCCTTCTTTTATTGCAGCGGTCATAACTTCCATGGTGTCCTTTATCGGCCTGAGAACCGGGTGGATGAGCAGGCTCACCACAAGGGTAATGACAAGAAAAATAACGGCAATGTTTACCATAAGTGAGTGCTTTACACGGCAGATGTCTTCGGCATCAAGCGCGTTATATGCCAGCATAAGTATGCCTTCACGAACGTTGAAGCTGTTAAACAGCGGCAGGTACATCGCAGCCTTGTTACGAGATATTGTATGCACCTCGGGAGAACCTTGCGTCTCGGTATGTATATCACCCGGCTGCGGTATTGCCGAGGCGACGGCAGAGTCGGTGGAAAATAGAAGATCACCGTCTGCGTTCAATACAGATATCACGATAATATCCGCATCATCACCTTTACTTCTTTGCAGGATTTCAGGAACGGTACGTAATTCGTTGCAACGTAAGCCCAAGCTCAGGCCCTTTTCAATCGATGTCGCAATATCACGGGCAAGTGCGCAGTATGCACTGCTGCGAAGCTCTCTGCACCGTTTCTCAAAGTTAAAATAGGTGAGTACCCCGAGTAATATCAGGGTGCATAATGTCATTCCGCTAATGAGAAAGACACTCTGCCATATTAATGTCTGCTTTATATCTTTCATAGCCGGGTATCTGAATGAGGTAACCTTTACAAAGCTTTGAGTGCCAGCAGGGTTATATCGTCATATTGATTAATACCACGCTGATATTTTTTAACCTCCTCAGTAATTCCTTCAACAGTCTCTTTTACATCGGCAGTACCGTGCAATCGGATAATATTAATCGCTTCATCCTCACCCAGCATTTCACCGGCCACATTCTGGGCTTCAGTAAAACCGTCTGTATATACCAGAAGCATATCATCCCTGTGCAATAGGGTTGATTTAGTTACAAATGAACTGTCTTTCATAACCCCCAGCGCCATACCACACTTTTCCGGCAGGGAAATAACCTTGCGCTCTCCGGTAAGAATAAATGGTGGATTGTGGCCCGCATTACAGTACTGGAGATCGCCGGTGGTGATATCATAAATACCGCAGAATATTGTGACGAACATCAATGAGTCATTGTTCTCGCACAATTCATTGTTGACACGGTTGAGAATTTCCGACGGTGAAGCATGCAGCTCGCTTTTAGCTTTAATCAGAGTTTTGGTTACCGCCATAAAGAGCGAGGCTGGAACTCCTTTATCGGAAACATCACCGACCGAGAAACAGATTTTATCCGGTCCCAGTGGGAAGAAATCGAAAAAGTCACCGGATACTTCGCGTGCCGGTTCAATAGTCCCGTAGAGTGCCACTCTGGGCCAGTCCGGCTGCGGTGGAAAAAGGGTCGGTACCAGAGTCATCTGAATGGTACGGGCAATCTGCAGTTCTTGTTCAACCTTCTGTTTCTTTTCCCGTATTTTCCGGTTACGGACAATATCTTCAATGATAAAGGAAAAGAGTGCAATCCCGGCACCTTCAACGAGCATGCGAACCGGCATGGTAATTGTCTGTGAGGCGATAGCCAGTTTCTTGTCCTCGTGGAATAATAGAATCAGAACTGAATGAAATGCTTCAATAAATACCGTGAGTACCACTGCGCGGGTTAACCCAATAAATTTTTTATTATTTCTGTTATACAGATATCCGGCAAGTAATCCCGCGGCAATAGCTGCAAGTGAGCAGGGGAGTGCGGTTTTCCCGCCGACGAAATACCGGTGAACGCCCGCAACAGCGCCCGAGATACCGCCTACCGCAGGACCACCGAGTAACCCGCCGATAATCGGGCCGAGATTACGGATATTTGTTCGTACGTCAAGTACCGGTATGGAATTGAGTGTCCCGTAAATACCCAATGCAGACGCGATGATAATGAGAATAATTAAATGACGCCGACTCTTCCACCCTTCGGTAATACCCGTGTGCAAGCTGCTGTGGCTGAATATATAAGCACAGAGTATTACAATTGCCATGTTATTCAGCAGGGGAGCTGCAAGATGTATCCATTCATGTATAAGGGGCATACAGACTCTTCGAAAATATTATATGGTACAAAATTAAAAATATAATTCATTATTTCCGGGGTATCAGCTTCAAAATAAGATATTTTGTTACAAATCGCAGGTTTAATGGTTTACGGTTAAAAAGATTCCGGGTTCAGGGTTCCGCGTTTAAGTCTTCCTGTGTACTTTGTACAGTGGATATTCGGCAGTTTTTTCGGCACTTCCGGCCGAGTGCACCGGTTACCCTTTCTTTTAACAGCGCCTCTATGGTTATCGAATTCACTTGGATTGGGTACCTGTATGCTTGGTGGTATTCACCTGTTGATTCAATACGGGAAAAAAGCGAAACAATTCAGAAAGAACCATGGAATCAGATTTCATAGCAGAGAGGGAGTATTTATCATCTTCGGTTATGCGGCCGTGACCTATCAAAAGGGCATTGAGAGAACGTTTGCTTCGGTAACCACCAGTAGATAACAGCCACGAAATCATTTGTTTTTCAGATGATTTATCGATTTTAGGCCTGCGGGATATATAAAAAGTTTTTTTAGCCGATGGGTATATCTCATTAACGGAAATATAGCGGCATAGAATTACCGGAGTTAATAAATATTAAAAATAGCTTAATAGAGTTATCTTACAGCAATTATATTCTTAATTGTTTCGAAAAAATATACAGCAGAAAACTGATTCAGGGGGCATTGAGATATGGCTAAATATATGCCGGAAAAACGCTTCTCTTTTATCTCCACTGCTACTTCATTGGATAAAGAAACCTTTGGTGTGGTGCAGTTTTCAGGGGTGGAGGGAATCTCAATTCCCTATGAATTTGATATTATGCTTGTATCGGACAATCCGGATATTGATTTAGATGATATCATGGCAGTACCGGCAAAATTCACGATTCACCGAAAAGAAGGGGATGATGTTGATTTTCACGGTATACTCGATTCCTTTGAGCAGCTTCATAAATATAACGAATACATTTTTTATCGTGCCCATCTTGTGCCACGATTGTGGTGGCTCTCAATAACCCACCATAATCAGGTCTGTTTGAATAAAACTGTCCCGGAGATTGTAGAGCTTGCTCTTAAAGATAGTGGACTGTCAACACTGGACTTTGAATTTAAGATTCGGGGTACCTACAATCCCATAGATTATGTCTGTCAATATAATGAAAGCCATTTTAATTTCATTTCCCGGTGGCTTGAGCGTGAGGGCATGTACTATTATTTCGATCAAAAAGGGGCAGTGGAAAAGATCATTTTTACCGACACGCATATTGCCCACACCGACCTGCCTGATGTCCATTATGCACCACCTTCCGGGCTTGTGGAGACTGAAAGTACTGAAATTATCCACTCCTTTATTTGCAGACAGCGACAATTACCGCAGAAAATTTATCTAAAAGATCATAATTATGAACGGCCATCTTTAGGTATAAGCGGTTCAGCGGATGTGGATGAGCGGGGGAGAGGCACTGATTATATATACGGTGAATATTTTCCGAATCCGGAAGAGGGTAATCGCCTTGCAGGTATTCGTGCTGAAATACTAAACTGCAGAAAACGTGAATTTGTTGGTGAAAGCACGGTTCCTTTCCTTGAGCCCGGCTATACGTTCATGCTTCACCGCCATTATCGGGGAAGTTTTAACCAGCGGTATCTTGTGGAAAATGTTTCCCATGACGGCAACCAGGTGGGTTACCTTATCCCCGGTATTTTAGAGGGACTTCCCGGGCATAAACATTCAGTCTACTATCGCAATAATTTTACTGCAATACCGGCTGATATACAGTTTCGTCCCGAGCGTAAAGCGGTAAAGCCCCGCATTGCCGGCACACTGCACGCCGTAATCGACGCTGAGGGAAGTGGCAAGTATGCAGAGCTCGACGATCAGGGACGGTATAAAGTACGCCTGCCATTTGATGAGAGTGATGAACATAGGGACGGCAAAGCATCTGCCTATCTTCGCATGATGCAGCCATATGCCAACCAGAGCGGTGGTATGCAGTTTCCATTAACTAAAGGTACCGAAGTATTACTTACCTTTATCGACGGCGATCCTGACCGACCGGTTATTGCCGGGGCTGTGGCTAATCCCGAGACACCCAGCCCGGTGACCGCCGCAAACCAGACTGAGTCGGTGATTCATACCGGTGGTAATAATAAGATCAGAATTGAGGATAAAGCCGGAAAAGAACGGATTATTATGGAAAGCCCGTCTGCAAATTCATATGTAAGAATTGGCGCTCCAAATGATCCGATACAACTTAACGGAGATAATCCAATGTATCTGAAGCAGGGTGATACATGGTCGGATCCCGGAGCAACCTGTGGCCGTGCATTAGTTTCAGCAGGAACCGGTTCCGTTGATACGAGTACAGTTGGGACCTATACAATCACCTATACTGCCACGGATACGGATGGTGTCGAACAGACTGCTCAACGGCAGGTCATTGTATATGATCCGCATATTCAGGATTTTGATCCTACTCCGAATGGCGTTCGAATTCGATCTGACGGCAATCTCTGGATTGAGGCACGGCAGCGGTATGGGGAGTATCGTGTCGGGGTACCGACAGACACCCCTGAAGAGACCGATTCCTCAAAACCGACAAAAATAAAAAACATGCTCAACAATTTTAAAAACAGATATAATCCGAGAGGGTTGCTGAGCAGGCATTTGAAGGACAACAGTCAGAATGCCCTTGCAGAAACATTTTCCGATGCGTTTGACAAAGGACATGTCCGGGTATCCAGCCTTGACACCTTTATCACTCAGGAGGGTAACATCTATGATTTCGGCGGATACTGGAATTATAACCTTGGTAACTGTTATATAGAGAATCATCAGAACCAGCAGGCGGCGCTGAATGCAAAAGAGGATATAAAGATACCGGCAACGGCGGCATCGGTCGTTGCACCGTCAATGCTTTCCGGCATGCTGGGTGGTGTTATTACCACGAGTATAGCGTCGCTAACTGTCGGCGCAATAGTAGGCGGTCCGGCGGGTGCCCTTATGGGGATATTGGTTGGCGTTATCGGCGGTCTTGTTATCGGTGTAGTATCGGGTGCCTGGTACATGATTTATCCCGGTGAACCGGGACAGAAGGATCTTAGTGATACGGTTGCAGGACCGAATCACGGCACCATTAAAACATGGGCCCAGAAAGTAAAGAGCAGTTTTATAGATCCGCATGACGCGACAAAAGGGCAGGCTGCCAATTGTAAGGGAACTGAGTTTATGCATACCGATACGACCTGGGTTGAAAAGAAATTTGGGGACTCCTATGATTTCAGAAAGGGCAACTCAATTGATATATACCATGGTAACAAAGAGGAACATAACCACGGGGATTCCTATTCATTTAAATACGGCGGACGAACAGAGGAGACCAGCTTCACCAGCAAAGGGGTAAAAAAATATTACCTGTCGTCCGGCGGTGGCATTAAAGAGGAATTTAACTACCATCCGATAAACGGGCAATTACTTAAGTATAACTACACAAATAAAAATGTCATGTTTGATTATGAACTCGTACTGCCCGCTTCACCCAAGCTGAGTATTGCAACCACGTTTGCACCTATGGAAACCAATCTGAAGGTGAGTACTTCGATGCAGGTCAACCTTCAGGGCAGTCTTGGCCTGGCCATGGATGTAAAACTGGGTACCGGATTTAAAATAGAGGTCGAATATTGCCCTTCATGGAAACTGGAGTGGAACTGGGACCAAATGAAGTTTATTCTTAAAGGACCTAAGACACAATTTCAAAAAAATGCTGATATTAATGCTGATTTACAAAAGATATTACTCAGCCAGATGAAGCTGGATATTCAATCAGGTGACATGAAGATACATGACGACAAGCTTGAGGTCGCGGTAAAAAAACTGAAAGTCGGCCAAGGATTCGAATTTACGGGAAATTGATATATGAAAGTATTCAGACCGCTGCAGCTTGGCTATAACCATCGGGTACTTGAGCAGAACCGGAAGTTCTATTTTGTTATCTCAGCAACACTGGGTATACATCTGCAGACCGGAAAAGCAGACCTGGAATTTAATTATCTCCAGGATGCCTTTGCCTGCATGGGAAAAAAGCCATTACCTGATATGGGCATGCCGAAACCCAACAGCGAGTATCTCGTGTCCGGCAGCTTCTTCTCAGAAAACACCGAACCGGTTACCGGTGGAGAGGTTAGAGTGGTGTTTGGAGGACAGGAAAAGAAGCTTACTGTTTTCGGGCCGCGTCAATGGAAGCGGGGTGGTCCGTCTGCACCTGAACCAATCACCAGCATGCCACTTGACTATTTACATGCTTTTGGTGGTGAAAAGTTCAAGATGAATCCGGATGGCATGGGGTATAACGATAAAATGTTACCCTGTATTGAATATCCTGAAAAGCTGATAACCTCGACGGAGGATAAACCGGAGCCTGCCGGGTATGCACCACTCGACCCTTCCTTACCACAGCGAATGCAATTCCAGGGAACCTACGACAATTCATATATGAAAAATTATTTTCCCGGGTATCCGAAAGATTTTGATTGGCACTATTTCCTCTGTGCACCACAGGATCAGTGGATAGACGGATATTTTCGCGGGAATGAATCCTTTGAGATTTACAATATGCATCCGAATATACCGGTTATAAAAGGGACGCTTCCTAATATGTATGCCCGGTGTTTTCTACAGCATACCATAGACAATGACACCCCACAGTTTGAGGAATTGCCGCTCAATCTCGACACGGTATGGTTTTTTCCGGAAAAACTGCTGGCACTCTGTATCTGGCGGGGTGCTAAAGAGGTTAGTGACGATGAAGCTGAGCAGATCAGTCATGTGCTCGTTGGGTATGAAAGCCGTTTACATGAAACCAGATCATGCCAGCACTATAAACAGGCTCTTGACAGAAGACTTAACAGTGATGACAGCTTGCTCAATTATTTTAACACTGAAGACCTTATTCCTGTTGGTGACAAATGCGCAATGGAACTGTTGCAGGAAATGGCCCTGGAGGACTCGGAAGAAAGCGCCTGGGCTGAAAATATGGATGCAAAACAGAAAAAGACTCAGGCATTGATGGATGAAAAACTGGATGACGTAAAGGCGCAGATAGAAAACGCAAAGCCTGATGAGCCGCAGGAAGTATCGCCCGAAGCGAAGATTGATATTGAAAAAATATTCAGGGAACCGCCTGTCGTCGAGCCGGACCCCGATATGACAGCGTTAAACGAAAAGCTTGAGTCGATTATTCCCGGGCTGACTTCGGGTGATCCAAATAATATATCTCTGAAAAACTTCTCGTTCGATAACATAGACCAGGTGTTTTCTGTCATTGAAGAAACAACTGAAAAAAAGATGCAACAGGCTACGGAAAAAGTAGAAGAAATGAAACAAAAGGTTCAGGAGCAGATTGACCAGGCGCAGGATTGTATGGAACCTGCAACTGAGAAGCCCAATCCAGAGCTTCAGGAGGCATTCGATAAAATGAGCACTATTCCGAAAGAGCCGCCTACTGCTCCTTTACCGCGTATAAATACGGAAAAGCTATCTAATATTTTTTCTGAAGAGATAATGGGATCAATGCAGCACCTGCAGGGTATGCAGTCATCAGCCCCTGAAAATGAAGTGACCAGGAAGCTGCAGGACAAATTGAATAAGGTAATATCACAGCCGATACCGGATTTTAATGAAGGACTCCAGCAGGCAGAAGCTGAATTTAAATCCGTCTATATGATGGGTGCACACTTTATGGATACCGGCAGCTCACCACATAAAGATTCGGAAGATGCGATCAGGGAACGTTTTTTCAATATAATCAAAAAAGGTGAATCTGTTGCAGGAGGAGATTGGGCCTGTATTGATCTCAGCGGGCAGAACCTGGAGGGGATTGACCTGAGCGGAGCATTTCTTGAGCAGGTAAATTTTACCGGTGCGTGTTTGAAAAATGCCAATTTCAGCAAAGCGATAATGGCAAGGGCGAACCTGACGGATGCGGATTTTTCCGGGGTGAATCTACAGGAAACCAACCTTGGTGCGGTTTGTGCCCATCGGACATGCTTTGCCCACTCAAACTTCAAGAAGGCAAAACTGTCAAAAGGTGATTTCACCGGAGCTGATTTTACCGGATGTGTATTTGAAGAAGTGGAATCTTTAGATATCATTCTTAATAATGCACTATTCCCAGACGCGCAATTGCCGGGTATAAAATTTATCGAATCTTCTCTAAAAGAAATATCTTTTGAAAATGCAATTCTTGAAAACGTTCTATTTTTCGATTGCGATCTTAAGCAGATAGATTTTTCCCATGCCACACTAACCAGAAGCATTTGGGCAGATGTGCGCTGCGATACGGTTATATTTAATTACGCTGACCTTTCCGGTTCTAATTTCACCAGTATGGACCCGGATAAATCTAAAATGAGCGCTGTACAATTTGTCAAAGCAACGCTCAATAAATGCAATTTCCAGGGTATGGGTTTGGCGTCTGTTGACTTTTCAAAGGCAGTTATCGAAAATGCCAATTTTAACAGTGCGGATCTGACAAAGGCAAATTTCACCCAGGCGCAGGCATGTAACTCGCAATTCAGAAAAGCTCGCTTAGCAGAAGCGATACTTGATGGTATTAATTTGATGCAAGGATCATTGGCAAAGGCATATCTGGTACAGGCGTCATTTATCGGGGCAAATCTCTATGCAGTTGATTTTTTACGCTCTACCATGCATAAGACCGATTTTCATGACTGTAATCTTGAGGCAACTTTGATAGAAGGATGGAAACCGAAATGACCGGTGAAGAACTTTCGAAATCGGTAAAATCAGGTGATATTATCTGCAATGAGGAATATACCGATCTCGATTGCGCGAATAGTGATATTTCCGGTGGTATTTTTAATGATGTTACCTTTATCAACTGTGATTTCAGCGGGGCAAATCTGAAGGAGACAACCTTTAACACCTGTATATTCAAGAATGCGCGGTTTGACGGCGCGGATCTTACAAAGGCGCTGTTTTATTCAGGTGAGTGTGTCGCAGCATCTTTTAATACCGTAAAAATAGCGTTGACAAAATTTGTTGAGACTGATATGAAAGAGGCTGTTTTTTCTCATGCGAATCTCAATACCGGCGTATTTTCCGAATCGAACCTGTCGAGAGTGCGATTTACCGCATCTACGTTTTTAAATACCGTTTTTTATGAGTGTGCAGTGCAAAGAGTTGCGTTTATTAAAAGCACTTTGGAAAAAGTAATTTTCTTTGAAAGCCAATTTGATGAAAATCTCTTTACCGATTCAACGATTCAATTATGCTTCTTTCACAAAGCTCTTCTGAGTAGAGTCGATTTCAGTAATATGGACCTGAGTCAATGTCAGTTTTCCGAATGCGATCTCAGCCAGTGCGATTTTACCGGGGCACAGCTTAAACAGGGAGGTTTTATGCAGGCCAACCTTGAGAAAGCACGTTTCGATAATGCCTCTCTGGCAATGGCGAATTTCTATGAAGCAAATTTAAACGGGGTCAGTATGCGGAATGCAGACCTGAAACAGGCGAGTATGCAGAAGGCAAAGCTGAGCGGCTCGAATCTTTCATCAGCAAACCTTGACACGGCACAACTTGCAGAAATTGATGCGCAACAGTCTGATTTTTCAGGTTCAAATCTGGTTTATGCAGATCTGTCATACGCTATGCTCCAGGAAGCAAATTTTACAGATGCACAGTTGTTACAGGCAAATCTGCATGAGGTGCAAACGAAAAAAACAAAATGGAATGGCTCCACAAAACGACTTGCAAAAGGAACTGATAAAAAACGTTTGAAAGCAGAACAATGGGGGAAAAAATGATGTGTGAATCGACCGATACGGTTCCAGTGATGGAACCGGCTGTATCATTGGGACAAAACGCCAGGGTTGTATCTGTTTCCGACAGAAGAGCAATCGTTGATATACGGGGTTGTATTGAAGATGCTCAGGTTGCTTTCAGCTGTCTGGTAAAACCCAAACCCGATGATCTGGTTCTGTGCATAAAAGGAGAAACCGGGACCTATTATATACTCGGTATTATCGAACGCCCGGGAAAGCAGAATATGACCGTCTCTTTCCCTGCGGATGTGGTTTTACGAGCTGAAGGCGGGTCACTTGGTGTGTCTTCATGGAAATCAGTAACTCTTGTGTCTGGTGAAAAGCTTAATTGTTTTTCCGATCAGGTCGTTCATAAAAGCCGGGAGGCGGTGGTTAACTATGAGGAACTTACTGCAAAAGGAACAAACTTACAGGCATCATATAAAACCGTCAGTTTGATCAGCCGGTTAATCACGACAATAGCGGGACAGTGTATTCAGAGGATGAAAAATTTCATCCGCCAGACAAAGGGGAGCGACCAGGTTACAGCGGGACAGATGACACGTAACGCTAAAGGATTATTTTCTATAGATTCAAAGCATACTGTTCTGGTCAGCAAAAAAGATACTAAGATTGATGGTGAGCGGATTCATATGGGTTGATAAGATTCTATAACTGGTTCTTTAAAATTGATTGAATTTGTCATTTAGAAGGAGCGGAGCGACTAAGAAATCATTAGCTTTTACTTGTTCCATCCGCCTAACAGAGTGGAGGCCAATTAAAGCAAGATTTCTCACTTTCTTCGAAATGACAAAAGGCTAAGAGCATAATAAAAATGACAAAAATCCGTTTGTAGGTAAAGGAGTTATCATGTTTGCAAATTGTTCATTAGGCGGTATGGATTTTGGCATGCCGGATGTCTGTTTGACCCCGGCGCCACCTTCGCCTGCTCCAATACCGGTTCCTTATCCAAATACCGCCCAATTGCCCATGGCTCTGCCACCGACAGCCTCACTTAAGCATTTGATTTCCATGATGCCAGCGCATAATATTGGAACGACAATACCTATGAGCATGGGGGACAATGCCGGAGTAGCCGGAGGTGTCGCTTCGGGTATGATGATGGGACCCGCACGTAATACCATGGGCAGTACAAAAGTGTTCACCGGAGGGATGCCCTCAACGAAATGGTTGAGCCCCGCTTTACAAAATTCTACCAACTGTCCTGTCGGCATGTCCCTGGTACCCTCGCAGTTTAAAGTTATGGTAATGACATAAATTGTTTATGGTAACCTATAAAAAGTCGAAAAGAATCAAATGTTATTTCGACCCCAGCTTTACGGAGGATAAAACTCGCTTTTTATCATTATTTATTAAGATTTCTCGTCGTTTCACTCCTCCAAATAACAATGCAGAGAACTTTTAGAGGTCACCTTATTATAAATGTTGAGTGAAAGGAATACCATGTCGGAGCAGCAAAATACTAAAAATAATGAACAGCAGGATATCAGAGTACACGTTTCACCGGAGCTGGATTATTCCTATCGTGACGTTGCGAATATCTTTGTCGGTACCGGAGATGTCACCTTCGAGTTCGGTAACCACCACCGGTCCATGCCCGGTCATGTGACCATTGCAAATCGTATTGTCATGTCCGTTGCAAATGCCTACGATTTCCAGGTGAGACTGCAGAAGGCACTCGTCGATGCGCAGAAGCAGATTCAGCGGAGCCTTCAGGGAAATAAAGAATAAATTTCTGTTGGAGAGTAGGGTAACGTTCCCTACTATTTTATAATCATAAACTTAACCTGGCTCGGAACCAGAGTAGCGCCAGGCACATTCATACTCATGCCATTATGACCGGTCATACGGGTCATTTTTGTTGAAGGCATGCCCTCTAGAATCACACCGAATGAACCCGATGAAATGGGAAGAAAATAATTTAACTATAACTCTCTGAAGAAAATCAGCTAAAAGAGACCTGTTTTCAAAACGGTGGCTTTATACTACTTTCAAAATGGCCGGTCAGAATCGCCGTCAAGAAAAGTAAGCAGAATTTCTGTTCCTATTGTCAAGGGAAAATGCATACTCCCTCCATGGTTGGCATAGGGTTGCATCATGCGGAGGTAGCAGGAGGCTTTTCCTTCCCTGTGCTCATCATTTACATCAAAGTGAAGTCTAACTTTATAGCGTCCCTGACTGTCCAGTTCAGCATATTCGCCACTACCCTCAGCATCAATAAATGCGTGAAGAGGTTCTTGAAACAAACAAGAAACGTTTTTCTGGAAGATATTTCGACATGATAATGCTCCTACGATTTAGTAGCAAGTATTATTTCAGCAGCACTCAGGTGTGTGATAGTCTGAGAATAGAATAATATGCCGAATAGTATTATACACTGGTTTTCCTTTTAAATTTCACTTTTACATATTTCGGCGCCGGTTGTTCGGTAAAAATCCATGTGTTCCACCCCAGGAGTGCACAGTTCTTTTTCCCGAGCTGTAGTGTAGTCATACTTTTTGTATGGCAGCATACTTCAACATCCCATTCAAGGGGTTGATCCAGATAAAACCTAACCTGTTCAGCAATAGCTGCCATAGAAGAGCTGTTGGGCAAAAACCGAATTAACGATCGTGAATGGATTGGGCCGATGTGTATACGGAACGAGCCCATTCTGTCAAGTACTTTTCTACCGACAACAGTGCTTTTTCCAAGTACATTGCTGGTTTTGTTGAGACGCAGTTGCTGATCCGCCGGGATTGGTGCCATCCGGGTAACGCATTGCTCGATAAGGACAGTCGGCCCATCCAGTGTATCTGCTATAATCGTCCGTAATCCTTCAGCAGTCTTTACGGGCCGAGCAGAAAGACCGGTGTACCGTACTTGGTGATGTGGTGCTGAGAATTGTTTACAGAAATTTTTACCACCCAGACCGGCCAGAAACAAGAGACGTTCCTGAAGTGTGTGATCAGGTGCTTCAAAAAGAGAGTAAAGCAGACTATATTTTCCCCAAATGTAAAAGTAGGCTTCGTATAGAACACTGTTAAAGATATCGATAAAATCACGGCTTACCGACAGGTTGTTTTCCTGCTCCTTAAATAACTCCTGGGTATAAAACATCGGCAGGGGGGAACCTGTACCGTACATCCCCAGGAAGGTAACGGTCATGAGAAAGCAAAACGACGTATCAGTTGGTTTCTCAACAGCGGAAATTTCATTGTATTGAAAATTAAACGTCAGTTCAGGTCGTACCCGAACATTGTCAAAGAGTTCCTTGCCCTCTTTTTGTAGAGAAATCAGCCGTAATAAACGCAACGCCTGTATAAAGGAATAGCTGCTGCTGCGTTTGCAGAGTTCAGTTTCTAAATCAGTTGTTTTTCGCCGAGTCGGAGTGGCCATTGTATTACTTCTCCCGATTGAGAATTATTCAGTTCAAATTGGGTAAATGTATTCATGGAAGCATAGAGCGCCATGAAACGGTCAAGCACTGATGCGAATACATACAGATCACCGGTACCGGCAAAGTGCTGTCCGGTGGCGGTGAGCCGGAGCTTTACCCCACGCATGAGAGCACCTCCGATTAATCGGTTTATTGGCGTTGCAGTAAAACCGGTAATGGCGTCAATGCGTTTTCTGTTTGCTGCAACAGACTGATCACTGCGCTGATAATCGAATAGATAGAGCCGTAACAACTCACGAAGAGACTCCGTATTGGCACTGGGTAGAAAATTTAATGATACCTGCGATAGAAAGAGCCATAAACTATTGCTTTCTGTCAATGTATCGATCTGCGGGGTCGGTGCAAGTATATTGCGGAAATCAACCAGCTCCGGGGACTGTGATGTCGCTTCATGGATATCACCTGCGCGAAGCAGCTCAGGAAGATGATTGTTGGTACAGGTTAACTCAATAGATAATATCTCACGCTGGGGCTGCTCACCTTTATTATATGCTAAAGAAAGATACACCTGCTGGCTGTTGTCCAGGTTCGAGTGTGATCGGTGCGTCTGAAAGACACCGGTCTTTCCGGCTTCGCCATAAGAGAAACGATTAAGAGGTATATACTTACGTCGCTCAACTGTCCCCTGTCCAAAACCGATAACCGAGTCTATAGTATAAATACTGAAATGGCTTCTCTGTTTACCGGCAGGCTGTATTAACAGTTTCTCAGAACGATGATCAACAGTTGTCGGTTCGGCTTCATGGTTGAATAAATTGACAACCGGTGTAGTGTACAGAGTAAAATGTTCAGGTTTTATTATTGCAGGAATGCTGTCAGATGTCTTAAGAATAAACTCAATGTTAAAAGCATTGCTCTCTTCCATTTGTTGTAACCGGTTCAGACCGGAGAGTTCAAGATACAGAAATTTCTGCGGGAGAATGAAATATTCCGACAGTATCCCGTACCCGCGAAATGCCTGTTCAGGTGCAGTAAAGAGTGAATTCTCAAGATCGAATCCGGGCGTGGAGAGTGAATCCGGTTTCAGAGTGAATGATGAGTCAGGCCTTTGCGGGGCAGAAATCCGGATGCACTTTAATGTCGTCTGTAGAGCCATGAACAGGTTTGTTGCCTCGGAAAAAGACCCGCCGAGGTAAAAACGCAGATGCTCAATTGCGAGAGATGAAAGGTCAACACCATGTAACTGCAGGGATACGGTGACTGATTCTTCCGAAGTAGAAAGCTGTTTCCGGGCTACCGTCTTGACACTCATGGGATATACATCAACGGGCATACTGGTTCTGAAGAGACATCGTGTTCCTTCAACCGGTACTGATGCAATCAAGGTGCCGGTCCTGACAAGAAGGTGCTCCAGTAATGATTCCTTTGGTGTAAAGGTAACCAGCGAGGTCGATGGAATGGGACGGAGTAAATGGGGAAAAACAACATCGGTAAGGCCATGGATGATTTCAGGAAAATCATCGTCGATTTTTTGATGAATGAGGCCGCACAGGTAGGCCGTACCTTCAAGAAGCCGCTCGACATCAGGATCTGCAGATGTTTTTCCCAGCAACGGAGCTATAGAGGGATGTGCCCGGGCAAATTCGGCCGCACGTTCACGGAGGTTGGCCAGTTGCTGCTGATAATATTTGTTAAACATGAATAGCTATACTCCTATTCGGATGTCCGGATTTTTCCTTCGGAAGAAACCACCGCACTAAATTCGAAGTGGGTTGCTCCATCACGCGCAAGTACCGCCTGAACAGTAAAATGCTGTTCAAGAACTCCGCTTGATCGTGGTTTTATTTTTACCGATACATTTTTTAAGCGGGGTTCATATTTTCGAATGGTGTCAGTGAGCACTTGGACCATACCCTGCGAGTTGTCATGAAAACTGGTTCCCTGCGTGAAAAAGATATCGGGCATACCATAGGCATCATCGATAAGAACTGTTCCCTGACGGGTGTTTAGCAGGCACTGAAGATGCTCCAGGATTGATTGAAACTCCTGTGCCGTATCGTCGGTAACCAGTTCCTGCTCCTGCAGTTCAAGATTTCGTATACGTTCCAATAAGCGTTGATTCATAAGGTAATACCACTTTGCCGTTTCTGTTAACGCATGGTTTCCCAGTCGATAATGAGTGTCGGCAGTTCGTCGGGAATTGCATTTAGCAACGCGATGACTTCGTTTGCCACTTTTCGGTCTATATCATACACAATACGTATCCATTGCACATTTTTTCTTTGCAAAAGCGTCTGATACTGCGGATCAAAATCATCCAGAGAAAAAGTAAAGCTGCCGTCATTGAATTGCTTAAGAAAGAGCGGGAAACCAAGCCGTCCCGACCATGTTTTCGCAACCATAAACGATGGAAAAATAATTTTCAGTGAGACATCCCCACAATTATCCGGGCGGTACAGAAAATCGGCAGTCTGCTGATAGTTATAGTTTTCCAGAACAGTTGCATCTTCGACACACTGGAGTCGAAGGATTGTCTGATGCGGTGTCTCCTGTGCTTCCGGATTGACGGTAAAGGGGATAGCCTGCAGTGTAACGACGTATTCGTCCCTTTTATTGTACCTGATTCCCTGATTGATAAAATTGATAAATTCGCTTGTAAAGGGCAGCGCCCCTTCAGGACCGATCACCGGTTGTAATCCGCCATCCAGCGTTGACTGAATAAAAGGGGTAACAGCGGTATCCTGTAACAGTTTCCTGACCAGGCCGGTTTCTGGAGCGAAGAGTTGGTCGATTTGTTCGTCAGTGGAGCTTCGCCGCAGGGGAACTAGAATGTCGCGCTCCCAGAGGTGTTGCAGATCGGCGCCGGCCTGGCGGTATGCCAGGCCGCGCAGAATCGCCAGTGGACCGATGACAATATCCCAGAAAACATCATCGGCTCGAGCGCCAAAGAGCCGTTTCTTCAAGGCCATACCCGCACCGTCGGTCAGTCGGTATTCAATAGCTGCATCGCTTGCCTGGTCGAATAATCCCCGGGCAAGGTGTGAGGCGCCACCACGCCGTGTTATTGCAGTAAGTGTTTTGGTGAGAGCCTTATCAAAAGTAATCCAGTCTTTTGCGGCAGACTCGATAAGACGACTCCGTGAACTTGCTTCTACGTCGACCGTCTCTTTTGCTTTTTTTCCGATATTTTTAAAAAAGGAAATCCCCTCTTTCGTCTTTTTCTGAATTACAGATGTAGCGCTGTCCATAGACAGTATTTCGTGGGCACGATTCTCTACCACTTTTAACATAAGTGCCTGGACCGCCCAACTCGGACGATGTTTGGTCGGCTCAAGATGCGAGAGCTCTTTCTCGATCCGGTCAAGGAATTGGGAGAACGGATCTTCTCGTTCAGCTATTGCAGTTGTCAATGCTTTATACCTGCTGAGCTCCCGGGTATGGTGAAGGCCTTCATAGAAATGTGCGGTAAACGATCGCCACTGACGGTAAAATTGTTCGGTATACCACTGCTGAAAAATGTTACGCTGGTAGATAAATGCGTTCTTTGCGGCAGGATCTGTGATGGCGGAGTCAATATGCGCGAGAAAGGACTCAATCCGTTTCCGTGCCTCAGCAGTATAGGCGCCTTCTATGCGGATGACCGTATTCTCCTCACTAATGCGGCAGAACTTCCGTGATATCCAGCCATATTTACCGGATTCGAATTCAATACGAACCCAGGTATCGGTCACTGAATCGATGGTATATGGTATGTTGGCTTTTGCCGCATTGATAATTGCTGCTCTGGTCGACGGCGAGGCCCGGACGTTCAATTGCCGGGTTGTAATTTTTGCCACCTGTTTACTGCGACCCAATTCCGTAACATAAGGCCAGAAATTCTGTAAAGTGATATTATCGATACCATGAATAGGGTAGCGGGTACACCACTGCAGGTTAGCGCCTTTATGCTCAAGAAGTGCAGCCAGCCGCCGGTAAATCTGCTTCTCAGTCGTTGCTTTTTCCGCCTCATACTCCTTATCCTGCCACCGGAGCCAGTCGCAGTACTGCCGAGTAACAAGCTCTATTTCCGCGAGGGTGAGTGACGGTTGTATCAGGGGAATATATTCCATCGCCGCAGCGCGATAAGCCAGATATGACTGATTTGCCGGATCCGGATCACGGAGTAGCCCCAACTGAGCAGTCAGATATCTGACTGCCTGCATCACCCGCTCCTCAGGTATCGTGCTGTCCGACTTCTGTATGGAAGAATCTACCTTGGTCTCCAATGGACGATATACCTGTTTTTCGAATGAATCAAGAAACTGCTGATACACTTGCTCTTCTACTCTGCGGCTCTGGTGAAATCCCATCCAGAAAGGTAAAAAGAGGTGGTTTTTTTCCCGGAGATAGAGGAGTTTTTCCCGGAGTTTTTCAACCGTTGCTGTCTGTCCTGAAACAGAGAGCGTTGACGGTTGTCGGAGACCCCGTAATATTTGTTGGTTACGGTGATACCCCATCCAGACAAATAGAAACAGGAATATCCATAACAGTACCCAGCTTCCAAACACGATCCATTTTGTTTTTAATTGACGAAGTGTGTATTGTACCGTCGGCCAGTAGAGATTGCGGTCGGAAGGAAGAATCCTGCCGAAGAAATCCCGAAGGAACATACCGCCCGAGATATGCTTTGTCGCCGCCTCTCCAGCGGTTTCCTGCGGTTGAGCCATGGCCACTTTCTGCAGTGCACTGGAGAAAAATATTCCGCGGAACAGCGGTGTTTCAAGATACACACTGTCGACAAAAAGTGTTTTACAGAAGGTATGCAGTCCGGGTGCTATTTCTGCAAGACGATCCGGAAAAATCAGTATCTCAGGTTCCGGCGGACGGCCGGTGTTGAGCAGGCGGAACTGCAGATCCTTCAGGTTTTCCTGAATTGCTGCCAGTGCTTTATCGAGTAGTTGATCCGAGTAGGTTGCCTTTTCCATGTTGTTCCATCCCATCGCCTGTCCCAGATGTGTGGGCGGGAGAGCACGGAAAAATTCCGCCATACCGAATACGAGATCCAGTTTTGTAATCATGAGATAAATGGGAAATCCCGAACCAATGTTTTCCATAACCTGATCGATGCGGGCTCTGATTTGCTTAGCCACTGCTATAAGTTCTTCTGACGTCCCGTTTAGCAGTGAGTCTGCAGATACTGCTGCAACGATACCGTTAAGGGGTTCACGCTTCCGGAACTTTGCAAGAAGAGAGAGAAATTCATTCCATTCTGCAGTATCGCGATCCTGATCCAGGGGAATGGTATATCGTCCGGCTGTATCAAGGATAACCGCTTCATTGAAAAACCACCAGTCGCAGTTACGGGTGACTGCGAGGCCATGGGTACTGTTCATGTCGGACAGCGGGGAGGAGAGGCCCGAATTAATAATTGAAGAGGTTTTGCCGGTACCCGATTCGCCAATAATAAGGTACCAGGGCAGAACATAGAGAGGATTACCGGACTTTCGTAATTTTGAATTACGCAGACGGTTGATTGCCTCCATCCATTTCTTCTGCAATCCCTCCAGTACCGCCTGTTGTGGCCCGGGTGCTTTTTGTATCGCCTGTTTATCGGTGCGTATAACCCGCTCGACAAAAGCCTTTTCCTTCTTTCGAATGAGCAATTTTCGGATTATTGTTAAGTAACAGATTATTAACAGGATAATAACGAGAATAACGATAGCGGGAATTTTCAGCGGTGGAATAAATATACACGCGACTATACATCCGGTAACGACCAGGAATAACAGGAGAAAAAACAGGAATTTGAGAAACGCTTTCACTTTTAATACATTTCCTTGAAATCGTTATCCGTTACCGGAAAACCACATCAGTGCAGTTGCAGTCAGTTTCAATTGAAAAATGATATACACAAGGGCAACTATCAGCGGCGGTATACCGAGAAGTACCAGATCTCTAATCTGCCACGCTCTTCTCAACCTGCCACGGTTTGTGTCACCCATCCCGTAATACCCGCAGGGAAAGAATACTTCGGGTAATGCGGTATTTTTATCATGCAGAATAAAACGCAGGTTCTGCATGGTTATATCTCTGCGTATATTTTCTTCACTGTCCTGAAAGTATCGACCTCTGAATCCGAGACTCATACAGAGGGTATACACCTCCCGGACAGCATTTTCAGTCTGCTCCAGAGTATTGAGCCGATTGTAAAATTCAACACCGCCGTTTGCCGTATGAAAAAAGGTGCGCTGCAGGGTATCCTGCTGCCAGAGGTGTTTATCCTGCCATTGGGAGAGCAGAATCATTTCATCAGCCCAGACAGCAAAAGCAAACAGGGCCTGGAGCCATTGTTTGTCTGTAAAGCCAAACTGCTTTGTCCGCTCTTCAGCTCTGGTTATCATGTCCCGGTAGCGAGCCTGCATATCAGCAAAGCTGAACTGAGCATAGTCGTACTCTTTATTGACTAAGGTGAAATAGAACAGTTCGGTAAAAGCATCGAGGAGATGCATGTGAATCCTTGTTAACAAGTAACTAAAATTATTTTTTTAAATCCCTTCTCTGGCAGGAGAAGGGGCGGGGGGGGGGAGGAAATCCTTATTTTTTTTTCGACCTCACCCCAAGGCAAAGCGTGAGCTTACGCTCTGCCTCCCCTCTCCTATCAGAGAGGGGAATATTTTTATAATTCATTCCCTACAAGTCCCTCTATGGGGGATTTATGGGGTTATGTTACGACCGCATTATAATCATTTCAATTCTCAAATCAGCCGGTGCTCTGTCCCAGTAAAGACAGATGCTTCGGCTCCGCTGTATTTCAAACCACTGCTCATGGTTATTTTCCAGTCTGAAACAAAACGAGTCTGCTCGACGGGGAATACCGGGTGGCGGTACTTCCATATACTGCACCGGAAGTCCCGGTAAAGCCCGTGCAATGAGTTGTACCACCGTCTCACGGCTCGAAATTTTTATAATGTCACGCATGGCGGTAAACACCCGTTCACGATTTTCCGCTGTGCGGAGAATAAGATAATAACTGGTTGCATTTTCAAAAGCTTCCAGCGGTATTGTCACACTGAAACCACCATCGTCATCACGTTCCAGTACAAGGGTATTTTCCGGACCGGTTATCAAAAGGCGCAGGAGCATGTTTATCAGCTCCGATGCTTTATTAAAACAGCGGGCAGGATCAAGATGGTCATAATCAGGAAGCATGCGTGTACCATCGGGCAGGTCGGCGAGACAACCAAAGCGGTCGGTAAAGGAGCTGAGTTCACCGATTATCTGCCTGAGAAGGCTGAACAGGGTGAATGGATGACACACCGGCGCTGATAAGTAGTGATACAGCAGCGGAACGTATCGGTTGAGTGTCATCAAACTGAGCATATAGATAAAATAAGCAGGGTCGTTCTGTGCCCGCATGGAATCACGCGGTACTTTGAACTGTTCAAGCTGCCTGCACGTTGCCAGCATCTGATCCGCTATGCCCCGTATATACTGAAGAAGCACCGGTGAGCCTGAAAGGTTGAGTGATGGCGGTGCGTATTCCGTGTAACGGATGAATCGTTCACCGGTATATTCGAGTTTCACTATAGGGAGCAGAGAGTAATCACCAAGATTTTCCCTTTCCTGCTCGAGAAAAAGCTTTACAACATAATTGAGTCGCTGCACTTCACCGATTTCCCCGGTATCATGAAAATCGGGACATGCAGGATCATCCTGCGCAAGGACAAATCGCATCCCCGCCTCATTGAGTCGCTCCGGTGTGCGTTCCCGGCTGACATTGACACTCTTCTCAAGGGTGCGCCTGAGCCCGACATACACTATGAACGGTTTGTTCGGTTCGGTAGCCTCAGGATTGAGGTTACGTGAGAGGAGCACCGCATTGTCAGGTACCGAGATCCAGGTACCGTCAGGAAACAGGAATTCTCCTTCAGAAAAGGTGACCACATTGTTCATCAAGGCCTGTTCATCAAAGGTAATACTGCTTGCACCCCAGAACCAGGGACAACTGTAAAGCAGTGCGGGGCCGTTTAGTGATGCCGTATAGAGATCATGCTGTTGAAAATGCTGCGGCTGTAAAAACAGTCCCTCATGCCAGAAGAGCGGTTTTTTTGGTTTCATTGTTCAGTATCCATTTCGTACATGTTTACGGATGTTAACTTTAATCGAACTATCGTCGGCGGGACTCTGCGCATATCTTTTACCGGCAGGAGTCCCAGATTTTCAAACAGACGACGGATAAGTGTCTTGCGTTTTTCAATGAGTGATACCTCTTTCAATACGTGTGGTGGCAGGCCGTTTTCCGGTTCATAATATCCTGCGACAATACCGAGCCACCGGGTATTTTCAACTCTGTCAAGAATTACCTTTCGTTGTTCATTAGGCTGGACTATATATTGATCTCGCCCGACAACGGACGGATCAAATTTATCAATCTCAAGCAGTTGGCTGAGTCCCTCCTTCGTTTTAGTCAGATTAAGAAAAGGACCATTGTCGGTGAGCTGATACACCGCCATTTTCACCGTGTGAGATTCACCACCATAGAGATTAATCGCCGTGTCTGTCTGTATTTCCAGACTGATTCCTTCCGGTTTATATTCCCATGGATTGTAGGGAGGAGGAGTCTGCATGCAACCGGTAAAACATAATAACACGGATAAGCTCATTGCCGGGAGTAGTAGTACATAAGAGGGCGGTAAAAGTCGGTAGTATTGAAAGATGGTTATTTTCATGAATAGAGTAATTCTGGTAAAAAAGTAATTCCTCAGTGCATAAGGTGCTTTATATAAACACAGAAACTGTATTGCTTATCGTTTTTTCAAGGTGAGAATATTTGAATCATTTTCGCGTTTATAATTCACTTCATCCATCACCCGCCGTGTCAAATATATACCCAATCCTCCAATTTCACGGGTATCGACCGGGGCGGTTATATCCGGTTGCGGCTGTGACAATGGATTGAATGGTATACCCCAGTCTTGAATAATTACCGTTAATTGTCTGGTATTCAGTGTTTTCTTACACGTCACCGAAACATCTCCAGGTGTTTCGGGATAGGCATATTTTGTAATATTTACCAGAACCTCTTCACACCCCACCCGTATCTGGGTTTGTTCATCTTCAGAGAATCCTGCCTTTTCAGCTTGTGTGATTATAAAATCGAGAAGCCGTGTTACGCTGGCGGATTCTGCCGTCAAACGGAGAGACTCCATGCTACCTCAATATGGAAAATGCACCATTACGGTGTGTCAAGGCTGTCACGGATTACAAGGAACGAGTCAAATCCGCTCATTGAAATTACTCTGGTTACAGCCTCAGGTGCACCGGCAACAACCACTTCACCATTTACGGCAATTTTTTGCTTTGCAAAGATTAGCGCCCGCAATCCCGCCGAAGATATAATCTGTAATTCTCTGCAGTCAAAATTGACCCGTTGAATGGGCTGACCGACAAATCGTTTCATCTCTTCCATTAAATCCGGTGCATTTGAGAAATCGAGACGATCCGATAGACTAATGGTTACCGTATCAGCAGTAACATTTATTGAATATGATTTCATATCTGACTATTCTTTTCCTTGTTCATTAATGGTTAAAAGTGACGTTATTTCTGGAGCTTAAAATAATAAAACAATAATAAAGTAAAATACTTCATTTAAAATAAAAGTAAATCAACTTTTAGTGAAACACACAGTTTCGAAGGTAATTTGCCGGAATGAGGAAAAGGTTGGTGGTTAAATTGTACACAAGTTATTGAAAAATAGAAGGATACAAAATATATTCATCGTCAGTAGGTAATGAGGATTTGAATAAAAATACCTGTTTTTTGACGCTGAGTGTGAGAAGGATAAGCTCCAAAAACGCGAGATGCCGGCCGGCAATCGTATGATGTGGATGCACTAAGCGCTTTATTTTCATTTTGTTCCGTTAATACTGGTTAAATGAAGTAAATTAATAGTAGTACTGTTTTTTTATTGATTAAGTCTGCAAAAAAGTGAAGGGGGCCAATGAAATTCGATATATTCGATATATCGAGAAGAAAGTTTATTAAAACGACCTCTGCAGCAGCTGACGGAGTCACTGCTGGAATTTCTTCATTATCCTCAGCACTCATACCCAGACAGGATAAATCGAGATATTAAATTATTCTACTTACCCTGATGAGAAAAAAAGAGAACGAAATCACCAAAAAATCCATTATTGAAACTGTCATTCAAAAGGCTGCCGTATGTCGCCTTGGGTTGTCTGACGGGAATATGCCCTATGTTGTACCCGTGTGCTTCGGCTATAGGAATAATGTGCTATTTATACACAGTGCATTGCGGGGTATGAAAATAGACATTATCCGCAGGAATAAAAACGTCTGTTTTGAGGTTGATATAAATACTGAAATAGTCAAAGCGGAAAACGGGTGTAACTGGGGTGTCAACTATCAGAGTGTTATCGGGTTTGGTAAAGCATCTTTTGTTGAAGATATTGACGAAAAAAGAGAAGCTCTGTGTCTTATAATGAGTCATTATTCGGATAAAGTATTTGAGTTTCCTGACGAGGTAATAAAACGAACTGCAATTATTAAAATAGAGATTGAAACTGTGACCGGAAAGCAGGCCGGATGTTAATTCAATAAAAAGGTAAAATCCTGGATTCCCGCCAGAGTTTATACCGGGCCAGTCCGAGGGGCGGGAATGACACTTTGATGTGTTAACGATAAAAAATGTTTGTAGGACCTATTACTATTTCCGTTTGCGCTCCTTTTTTTTCGCCCGTATAATCTTATACATTTCCACCCGTTCCCATCGCTGCCATTTTTGTAAATAGGGGTATACCTTTTCCGCTCTTTTAAATTCCGGCCCGTGCATGACATTACGTCCGTTTTTTTTATAGGGAGGGATCGCTATGTGAAGCATTTCATGAAATACAACCCCTTTAACGGCAAATTCAGGTACACTGGGATGATCATAGGCGCCTGCGATAGTAATTAAACTGTGTTTTTGATTTTTTGAATCAGTGAAATAAAACTGGTAGGAAGTTTTTGAGGTAGACGTACCCCAGCGGATATAACTCTCTATTTGCCCTTTAAAATAGTGTTGGTTTATTTCATCAAACAACTCCTGCAGGTCGAAACAGACCCCTTTGGTTTTATTCGTAAATCTTTCCGGATAGAATACCACTCTTCGTTTTGAAGTAACTCCCTGAGTGCTAAGGTAATCCCAGACAGTCCGCTCGAGCTGTTTCTTTTTGCGGTAATAGCTTTTTCTGTTCTTTTTCAGAAAGGGTTTCTTAAGCAGTGCCCAGGAAATAATCGTGTTCTTAATCTCTTCCGGTGCATGCTCAAGGAGTGACGGTAACACCATACTTCTGCTATTATTTGCTTTGGTAGTGACATGCCAGCTTTTATTCAGCCGCTTATTGAAACTGATAGTAAGGTTGGAGATATTTCGGGCGGTTAGTATCTCGTTGAATGAGGGAGGCGAAAAAAGGGTAAGTTCCTGCTGTATTCCTTTCAACGACGAACCATCCGCTGAGCTGATATGGGAAAGTAACGTTTACCCAGCCATGATACACATTTAGCCTTTGGTACCTCAAGGTAGTTTATATCCTGCAACAATCCGTAGAGATAGGGATACCATTCCAGCTTCAGAGGATTCTGCCAGGGAACAATTATTCCCTCCCAGAGATCACCTATTCTATCAAGCGCCTTTTTCGAGTATTCTTTCTTATCAGGTATCCGGAAGGGTGTCCAGAAGAAATGTCTGATGCGATTAAAAAAACGGGGTACTCCGTATTCTTCAGCAATCTTTTCCCATCCTGCCACAGTTGCCTTTTTGGCGGCAAGAAAGTCTGCAAACAGTGAAAGAAGGAACCGGTCGGTATGGAAGAGGCCGGTCGGATTGATAAGTATGCCGCGGGATATTTTTATGATGCCAGCAGCTCTTCCCTCGTATGGCCCGACAAAGAGACGGTATGGGGCGTAATCATTGGCATACAGATTGTCCCATATAACCACATTGCCGTTGAATAGCTTAAGTATACCACCGCAGGTCCGTTGATTGATTTTCTCCGAGACAACCTGCGGACCTGTCCACATAAGGGTAACGGCAGAAGGTATAGTTCTGGCAAGGTCTCTGATATACATGCAGTCAACCGCTCTTCCTTTGACAAACTGATCGGTGTATATGGTAGGGCAGAACCAGAGTTTTATCTTTGGATTTATCTTACGAAGGTCAGCAAAAAGTCTTTGCAGCAATAATCCGTGAGCCTCGCCCAGGGAAGAAAATGCACCTCTGCATGATGCGGGAAGCTCCTCGGGGATATCATCCATGAGCAGGGCAACTGTGTTTATTCCCATGCCGAAATAGACACGGAATTTTTTCAGCAGCAGTGCATAATCTTTTACGGAGCGATACTCATAAGACAGACCGGGGGCCAGAGCGGGTATTACCTCGACCTTGCTTCTTTTTCCTGCAGCAGTGAATTTTTTCAACTTTCTCTGCCAGGCAGCCGGGTACATCTTTTTCCACTGCACCCGGTGATAGGGATCTTCCTTCGGGGCGTAAAGAAACACGTTCATTCCCAGCGTGCCGAGATGATTAATCATGGCGAATCGCTGTTCCCATGACAGTTCCCGCCCGTAATATCCTTCGATATATCCCGTGTACTTTACCATACCTTTTCCTTCCCGGGATGGCTAAAAACTTTCAGCAAGTTTTTTATTTGCCAGTTTGAAACGCGGGTGATTGGGATTAGCGCTATATACCTTTTTAAGATTGTTCCATGCAGTCATGGCATGAAGACGGGTTTCTGCAGAAGGCGAAGTGCGGTAGTGATTATCATGTACCAGAGCAGTGTAATAGAGCGCATCATTGCGTATGACAGTACGATTCTTTATTGCACTGGGTTTGGTAAGAGCCGCTTCATAATGATTGAGCGCCTTCCTTCCGTTACCGGTTGCTGCTTCGATACGACCCTTCAACAGTTCGACAAACGCATCACTGCTTTGAAAGGAGGTTGAAATAGACCGCGCTTTAGCAATTTTATTCGTCTCCACATATGCCCAGAGTAAATAGAGTGATTTCTTGGGACTGTTTTGTGACGTTGCCTCCAGTGCAGTAACAGCATCTGAATAGCGGCCTTTGGTACAGGCGGTAACACCGATTTCCAGCGGATCCTGTATATTGTATTTGCGTTTCAGTTTATCAAGTGGAGATAATTTTTTTGGCGGTGTCCTCACTGGGGTCACGGGTGGAGTGTATTCCTTTGGCGGCGTTTTTACAACCGGCGGTTTTTTAACAATCGTTTTTTTCCGTTCCGGTTTCTTCTCCGGTATTGTCTGTGCTGTTTTTGATTCTGAATCGGGGCGTGTTTTCTGTACCGATGGTTTCTGAGACATCGATGTGGCTTTTTGAGTACGTGTTTTGGTGGTTGCTACCTTTTGGTTTTTTTTGCCGGTAAAGAGAAATACAAGAAACAAAATGAGACCGACGGCTGCTACTATTCCGCCGATACCGACAATGAGTTTTATCGGGAGTTTTTTACGGGTTTTATGGGTAACCGTATAATTCCCCGGTTCAAGAAGATAGCTCTGCAATACTTCGCGTGGGGAGTCTATCGTAAGGGAGGCATGTACTTTTTTCAGTTCCTCGTTAAGATCGTTCGCGTCAGGAAAACGCTCGTTCCGGTCTATCTGCAGGCATTTTTCAGTAATCCGTGCCAGAGTGACATTGGTCTGAAAATCAAGCTCGCTGAATTTCCGGTAGGCATTGGTCGCTTTCATTTTCATCAGGTTGGTAATTGTTGCCTGGGGAAATGTTTTGGTTCCGGTAAGCGCTTCATACATAATGGCTCCGAAAGAGTATATATCGCTGCGCCGATCAATCTCCACACCGTCAAGCTGTTCCGGAGAGAGGTACTGCAGAGTACCGACAATATGGCCGTCCATGGTATGGAGCCCTGCTTCAGTGGGTCGGGCGATGCCGAAATCCATCAGTTTCAGATCACCGTGCGCCGATATCATGATATTGGCAGGTTTGAGATCCCGATGAATAATACCCTTGTATGTTTTCCCGTAGAGAAGAAATTCCTGGTTGTGTGCATAGGCGAGAGCGTTTGCGATCTGAATGCCGATGGCGCTGCATACACTGTCGGGAAGACGTCCGTATTTACTGATGATAGCATCAAGAGCGGTTCCTTCAATAAGTTCCATTTCAAGGTATGGAAGCCCCTGCCATTCACCCACATTATAAATCTCTACAATATTGGGATGATGCAGTTTCGCAGTAATTTTTGCCTCAGTCTCGAAACGGTTGGCGAGTTCCTTCTGCTGGCCGCCCGGCAGAAGTACCTTTACAGCGCGGTACACTTCAAGCTTATCGTTCCAGATTTTGTATACCCGGGCCATACCACCGGTACCCAGAACGCCGACAATAGTACCGGACCCGATCTGCACCGGTCGGCTTCCATCCGGTAATTGTGTCTGCCGGTATGGATTTTGTGCTCCCGGTGGCGGTTGGGGTGCCGGCTGCTGCCCCGACTGCTGGTACTGAGCCTGTTTAGAGAGCGCGCTCTCATCTATTGTTTTATCCAGATTTTCCTGCCCCAGTGGTTGATTCATCTGCGGAGGTAGATTTGTGCCGTCCATAATTAATATTCAGTACTGTTCGAAGTTGGTTGCTGTCACCTTTCGACTCCGCTGAAGATGACTAGCCGTTAAAATAATTTAACGTTGATTCAGTTTAAAAGAAAGCCACAATCTCAAAACCGATAACACATAGCGAACCGCCGATGATACCGATAGTCCGTTTAACCGCTGCGGCCTCAGCTTCATCCTCATATTCCTGTATTTTATCCACATCAGTCGATTGCTGTATTTTTAAATCATCTGCATATGCTTGATTTTCTTTATGGACACCCTGCTCGATAATTGCCCATACAAAACAACCGATTGCACCGGCGCCGAGAACGAGCCTGACTATAGCCTTTTTATCAAACTTGCTTGTTTTTACCAGGGTGTTTTCCAGCTCAACTGTCTTGCCGGCCGGGATGGTAATTTCTTCGGTTACCGGTTCATATTTTGTTTTCGGGTGTTTTATATCGATACGGTATTTGCCCGGATTCATAAAATTATTTTCCAGAGGAGTTTTCCCCAGAGAGGTGGAAATATATACTTCAGCTCCCTCCGGATCGCTGTCCACCTTCAGGGTGCCGAATTTGGCTTTTAACGTTTTTTCTACAAGCGTTGTCTGATTCGGCTGAATAAGAACCTCCTCCGTTGCACTTACCTGCTGAATAGGATCAACCAGCTTTATAGTATACCGACCCGTTTTCAACTTCCGGTTTTCAATAGGGGAGTCCCCGAGATACTTATCATCAAGCCATACCTCCACGCCTTCAGGATCGGTTGTTACAGTGATGGAACCTTCTTCAACTGCATACGCCCTCAGGGTGTTCATAAGAATACTGAAAAAGAGCGTATACATCAAACAAGTTAATTTTTTCATGCGGTTCATAGTATTCATACTTTTTAGTTTTGGTTTAATGGTTTTTTGAAAATAATTATGTTAAATTCAAACGCTCTGGTATAGTAAATTACTATTTTCCTGTTATATTTCAATAATACAAAAAACAATTTTATATTATAATAAATGATAAAATATTATAATAAGTAGTTAAAATAGTATTTATCTACATGTAATATCCATTTTTGATATCATTTATCAGGAGGTCTGGCCCTGTGTTTGGAACCAATAAAGTAATCTGGAAAGAGGGACTGTTTCTTCAACCGCAGCATTTTCAGCAATCTGAGCGGTTTATTCTCAATATGTTAAACACGCGGTTCTCCTCGTATCATTCCCATTATTATGGTTTTACACTCTTTGAAATCAATGCGGATGCTGTTGCGAACGCTACCTTTACCGTATCGCAGGCACAGGGGATAATGCCTGACGGTACCGTATTTTCAATTCCAAAACAGGACAGTGCGCCATCGGCACGACCATTTGAAGATCATTTTGCTCACGACCAACAGAGCCTTGATGTCTATTTCGCTTTGCCTATGGCATCTGAAAGGAAGGCGAATGTCCTTGATGCGCAGGAGAGTGGAAGCTCGGTTCGCTATAGAAATCGTGTGGTATCTGCTTCGGATGAGGTGTTTGGAAAACAACAGAAGGATATTGAGGTTGGTGAATACAATTTTGAGATTCTTTTCGGTGATGAATCCCGTGACAACTATTCGTCAATACAGATCGCACGACTCGTGCGCAGCGGCAGCGGACAGATTGAGGTCGATGAGACCTTTATCCCGCCCTTGCTTCATATCGGTGCGTCACATGCTTTAATGAACAGGTTACGTGCCCTGTTAGAGCTTCTTCTCGCAAAAAACGCGGCGCTTTCACAGGGAAGGAAACAACTGCAGGGAGGATTTGCCGAGTTCGGTGACAGCAAGCAGACAACCTTCGGCCTTCTGCATACAATAAACACCTATACTCCTCTGATAAATCATTATCATTTCATTCCGACGGTACACCCGTATGAGTTGTTTACTCTGCTTATTCAATTCGCCGGCGCACTCTGTACTTTTTCCGCGGAAATTACCTTGAGGAAATTACCGAAATATGAACATAGCAACCTTTCCGGAGTATTTGTTACTTTTGATACTATCATACGTAAAATTCTCGGTGCTGATATATCCGCCGGGTGTGTTTCGGTACCGATCGAAGAAATTGGCCCGGCGAATTACCTCTGCAAGGTCGCTGATGAATCGCTGTTTTCAACAGGACAATTTTTCTTCGGTGTTGCCGCGGATATTACTGAGAAAGAGTTGATTGTCGGTACTCTTTCGCGGATAAAAATGTGTTCCCGGGATAAGCTTGAGCTGTTAATCCCGTCGGCAATGCCGGGTTTACCGCTGGTCCATGTCGGGCAGCCACCGAAAGGATTGTCTACTAAACCGGGATTCGTCTATTTCAGACTCGATCAGAAAGGGGAGTTCTGGGATGGTATACGAACGTCCGGAACCATAGCATTTTATTTCCCGAATCAGTTCAGCAATCTGAAAATGGAGATGCTCGTTTTAAAAGGATAATAAAAAATTTACCATGAAGAAACTAAGACATAAAGTAAAAAAGATTAAAGACTAAAAATTTTATTAATTCTTTTCTGCATTTCTTAGTTCCTTAGTGGCGAGATACAAAAAAAGGAATTGTGATGGGTAGATCGTTTGCCGAAACTATTGTCGGCCAGACATTGGAGTTGGATCTTACCAAGACCCGCACCAGGAAAGTTGATGATATTACCACGCTGTGCACGGATATTTTTCTTATCATCATCCGCATGCGTGAATCCGAAGATTTGGGAGAGCCGGCTGCCTTGCGGAAACTGATAATCCATTACCTTGGCCTTTTCAAGAATAACTGTAAAGCCATAAACATTAGTTCCTCGATGATTAATGACGCCATTTACGCGCTGGTTGCGCTTCTTGACGAAACAGTAATGAGTGTGCCGGGAAAGTGCCGTGATTACTGGGTCACCAATCCTATCCAGCTTGAATTATTCGGTGATAATCTTGCCGGTCAGAAGTTTTTTGATAAGCTCAGCAAGCTTATGAAAGATCCGGCCCGGATGAAGGATGTCCTTGAAATATTCTATCTGTGTCTTTCACTGGGGTTCGAAGGGAAATATAAACTGAGCAATGCAACGGAAAGAGATAAGATCATTGATGCACTGGCACGTATACTACTGAAAACAGGTAAACGCGCGGTTTCCGGTCTCTCGCCGCATGGGAGACGCCGTGTCTCCCGCTCACTGGCTAAGCGCTCGCAAAAACGACTCATTCCAATCTGGGTGGTCGGTACCATTGTCGGCATTCTGGTTATCGGATTATGGGGTGCAATGTATTATCTCTCCGAGCAGAGTGTGCTGCGGGTACTGTCGCTGATAAAATAGCTGCAGGGTGGCAGTGCCGTAACGGCTGATATTGTCAAATCCGCATTCCCTATTAATCAATCGAGATTAATCAATCGAGATTTTCTTTTTGTATCTTCAGGATTTCCACCAGCGTCTTGCCGTCATTCACTTTTTTCCGCTTTACTGTTTCAATAACAAACCCAGATGAACGGATGCGGCTTTTAAAATCTACCCAGTGCTGCCGTGTCGGATCTGCGATAAGTGCGCTGCCGGCGCTCGCAAGATGATTTTGTAAAAAGAGTACTATCGGTTCAATCCATCGCTGCTCATACAGAATATCTGAAGCGATGATACAATCGAACGTCTGTTTAAAGGGAGGATGGCGCCAATCACAGCAGAGTATGTTACCCTTACCGGAATATTTTCGCATGTTTGCCGACGAATATACGCAGGCCTGCGGTGCAATATCCGTCGCAAGGATAGAACGGCCTGTTGTTGCCAGTGCGGCGGAAATGATACCAAGACCACAACCCAGTTCGCAGATCGTACGGGAATCGGGCGGCAGGTTGTTAATACAATAAGAAAGAAGCACCTCGGAGGAGGGCCAGTGTTCCGCCCAGAATGGCAGGAATTGATCCCGCTCATACTCTTCATCGGTGATCCGGTTAAGAATATGGTCAGGATCCGACGGCCGATAGAAAAACCACCTTTGCATCTGTGAATATATGGTAAAAAGGGTACTGTCGGCGGGAACGGTATCTTGCACCGGATTTCCTTTGAAAAGAGTGAGAAAGGCATAAAATAAGGTGTTGCAGCCGAAGCGGGCAAAATATTGTACAATACGGTACGCTTTGAAATAAGTTGACTCGCCTTGCCGTGGCATGATATAATTAGGTGACAAACAGTATGTGTATTAAAAAAAAGTTTCAACCATGGCAAAATCACAGAAAAATGAACCACTCTTGCAGTCGGTTGATATCGATGATGTAAAGGTGGGAATGTATATCCACGATGTGTATGAACGGGACGGCATGATGCTAGTTTCGGAGGGTCGGCTTATTGTCAACACCGAACAGATAAATGAGCTCAGACAGCGTGGGGTGAAAAGGGTACGAATCGATACCGATAAATCATCAGTAAAAAAGAAAGAAGTACCGGGAAAGAAAGTTGCAAAGGATGATAAACAGCGTGAAGAAGAGTATTATAAGGAGCTTGAGAACGCAGTTACTATTCATCATGAGGGCGTGATACGTGTTTCGGAGGTGTTACATGCCATCCGTAGCGGTCAGCCTTTTTCGCTGTCGATAATAAAAAGCGCCGCCCGGGATATTGTGGAAAGCCTCCTGAAAAATCCCGATGCCCTGATCAGTCTCAGTCAGTTAAAGGGGTATGATGATTATACCTATGTGCACTCTGTTAATGTGGCGATACTTCTCGCCTCGCTGGCCCTTGCCATGGGGTATCCTGAAGAACGGTTGATAGAACTGGGTATGGGCGGACTGCTGCATGACATTGGTAAAATGCGTGTGCCGGAAAAAATATTAAACAAACCGGGTAAATTGACAGATACGGAATTTGCTATTATAAAACGCCATCCTGAATTCGGTATTGAAACCATTCTTGATATGCGGGGTATATCCGATATCACCCGTAAGATTGTGCTGCAACATCACGAGCGGTATAACGGAAAAGGATATCCCCTCGGCCTGAAAGGGGAGCGTATCCATGAAGTCGGCCTGATGAGCGCTGTCGCCGATGTCTATGACGCCCTGACTTCCGATCGGGTGTATAAAGCGGCATGGACGCCGCAGAAAGCGCTCGCGCTCATCTTTAAAGGTTGTGATACAGAGTATTCACGTCGCATTGTCGAGTTATTCACCAAGCATATGGGGGTTTATCCGGTGGGCAGTTTTGTTAAATTATCCAACGGTGAACTGGGTGTGGTCATCCGGATAGACCGGGAAAAACTCCTGCGACCGGTGGTGCTGGTGCTGTTCGATAAAAACGGCACACGGCTGCGAGTCCCCAAAAAGATTGATCTGTGGGAGGAGCGGAATATCGAAAAACGAAAACAGGTGAAAATTGAAATATCGCTTAATCCAAAGGCCTTCGATATAAATGTCAATGACTTTATTCAACGACGTTTTTAATATTGCATACTCGGGAGTATTTACGGTACAATTAGATTAACGAGACTATACAACAGAGAAGAAGGATACGTTATGCATGGAAGTCACTGCAGACTCTACGATGAAAATCTGGTGAGAAACATCATGATTACCACCGGCATCTCAATTATGGAGTTTGTCAAGGAACATACGGCGGCAAATACGGAAGAGGTCTGCGAATTCGTGGAATATAATGCCGATGATATCATTGCGGAAACAATTAAAAACCTTAATCATGGTGATACTGAAAACAATACGCCCCTGGATCCTCCCACGGACCCTCCTGAGGATAGATTTGACAGACTGGATGATGACCTCTCATCCCTTGATGATGAAGATGACGACGGTGATACTCTGTGGTAATATCCGTTTCTGTTCCGGGCCGGGTACTATTGCAGAGAGTGGTTAGCTGAAATTTCTGTGAGTACTTTCTGAAAGACCTCCGCATTAAATGGTTTTACCATATACGCAGATGCCCCACTGTCAAGCGCCTCCTGGATACTCCGGGGATGCTCTTCAACAGTAAGCATGATTACCGGTATAGCTTTCAGATGAACGGTGTTTTTAATAAGACGGAGACAGTCCAGTCCTGTCAGGCCGGGCATATGCCAGTCAAGAAGAATCAGATCAATTTTCTGCTGCTCCAGCGCCTCCAGAGCAGCATCGGTAGAATCACAGTATACCGCATCGGAATAGCCGAGTGCATCAAGCGTTTTCCGGATGAGCAGAAGCATTGTTTGCGAATCGTCAACCGCAAGTATTTTCATTGATAATTACTCTCCACAGTATCGTTGCTGCGCAGGTATCCCTTTAATAATCAACTGGTTAAATATTTTATTCTTCTTCAGTCTAACATTAATTCCGTTAATCGTCAATGAGTTACTTGTTTTCTAAGAAAAAATAAACCACTCCTCAAACATAATTAGTCACAGCAGTATTGTAGTCGGTATGAATCAGGGAAATAGAGAATACTATCAAATCAGCAACTGTCTGCTTTTCCATCCTGCATGTAATGGAACGAACGGTGTATGCATCATGGAAGCATAGGTATAAAGGGCGAATTAGTTTAAGCGTATAAATAAAATGGTAACTTGTAACATCTTGAAATATAAGGAATTAAAAAAGCTGAAAAATGCCAACCTTGAATAATTTTACTGGTTCTGGTATAATTTTATACATCGGTACACTATTAATTCTTTTATTGAATTCAATATTATTATACGCGCGTGTAAGGGTTCCAAAGATTTCAAATACCCCAAAGATGATTTAAATAATTCTTACTGGAAACTGAACCGTGGTTAAGGCAGGTATGAACCTTAACAGCATGAATGAGCTTTTTTTTCCTCAAAAATGGAACCATAATATATCGGTTTCCCGGATACTTTTCTGCACACTTTTTATGCTGCGTGTTATTTCCCTTGCTGCTGAAGATTATTCCACCTGGTCTCACTCACGAGTTCTCCTCCTCAATACTACCACCTCCGGTGCCAGTGTATCCGGTGATGTTTATAATTTCCCCGTGCTGATACGTTTAACTGCAAGCAATTTTAACTTCAGTGAAGCTGAATCGAACGGTGAGGATATGCGCTTTACCCTTGTTGACGGAACATATCTGCCGCACGAACGTGAACGCTGGGATTCCGGTAGTGAGCTTGCGGAGCTCTGGGTTCATATTCCAACAGTAGCCGGCGATGCAGCCACGCGAATTATTATGTACTGGGGAAAGAACAGCGCTCCGGACAGCTCAAACGGCAGTGCCGTATTCAGCGCCGATTATGGCTTTGTCGGAGTGTGGCATTTAAATGAAAATGTAACTGATGCGACGGGAATAAATAACGGTAGTAGCGTTGACTGCGGTACCGATGATATTGCCGGTATGATAGGTCGGGCACGTTATTTTAATGCCGCAGAGACTGATTCAATAACGATTCCTCACAATACGGTATATGAGTTAACGGACAGTATTACTTTCAGCGTATGGACCAAACAAACCTTGAGTGACAGTTGGCTTGCAGTGATTTCAAAGTCACGGGCACCTGACGGTGGTCATGCAGATTTATGGCTTGGAAGGGGAGTTTCTGAAATATATGTCGGTTTGGAAGGACCTCTTCCAACCACTAACTGGACAACTTCATACTTATTTCCCTATAATACATTTTCTTATCAGACAGTGGTGTACGACGGTTCCAAGGTAAGTCTTTTTGTTGAAGGGCAATTAAGAGAGCAATATGTCAATTCCGGGACAATGCAGCTCGGTCTGTATAACACTAATGATTTGGCCATAGGATATTCCGATGCATGGGGAAATCATTATGGCGGTATCATCGATGAGGTACGTATTGAGAGTTATATCCGATCGGCAGACTGGGTTAAACTCTGCTATAAGAATCAGAAGTCGAGTGAGACTCTTATTGAAAATTACATTAGGTGGCTCGGTGGTTATTCTTCATGGGCCACTGCTGCGAACTGGTCACCGGCTATTGTTCCTATTGATGTCGACTCGGTACTTTTTAATACGGGCAGTAACTATTGTCAACTAACCGCCGACACCGCGGTCGGATCTATTACAATGACATCCGGCTATTCGGGAAATTTTGATTTTAATGATCACACATTGACCATTAACCGCTTTGCTGACTTTTCAATGAATGGTGCGGGTAATATTGTTCTTGGTGGCACCTCAGACAAACTGGTTTTTAATGTCTCTTCCGGTGATACTATAATCTTTATTCCACCTTCCGGGGAGACAATGCCGGATATTGAAATTGACGGAGGCGGTTGTGTGCGGATTTCAACAACCGCCCTTACCGGCCGGACAATCACAGTAAAAAATGGTTCCGCTCTGGATCTTGGTGATGATGGGCTTACCCACACTATTACCAACCTGACCGCCACAGGCGGCGGGTATATTGATTTTGGGACAGCTATTCTTCATCTGAGCGGCAATATCGATTTTTCCCCTTTTACCGGTTTTATTACCGGAAGTGGAACTATTCAGCTGACAGGAGCGGGTACTCAGATTGTAACCCCAAAAGATGCGTCTACCACCCACCCCGTTATTCACCATTCCGGTACGGGTACTTTTCAGATTGCTGGAAGTAAATTGAAATGTGAAAGTTTCATAAATAATAATGGTATCATTGACCTGAATGGCCAGGATCTGGAAACGGTTGGTGATTTCACCATTCGCGACGGTACCAATGCTACTATTTACGTGAGTGGTTCCAGTTGCCTTAATGGGAGGACAATAACTGTGGGTGGCGATGCCCTCCTTGAGGGTGGCTCCTGCGGCGGTGGCAACGAGATGAACTGTAATGCCACAACAACATGGTTGCTCACTGTTTCCGGCTCCCTCACTGCAACAAATGTTAATCTGGATTTTTGTAACGCGTCAGGTTCCGCAGGAGTAGCTGGAAACTGTGTTGACGGAAATAATAATACGAACTGGACATTTACTTCTGTTAAAACCTGGCTTGGCTCCACAACCAGCTGGAACACGGCAAGTAACTGGTGTCCCTCGGGTGTTCCCGCATCTACGGACACGGTCTATTTCAACAGTACCGGTACCGGGCCATGCGTGCTCGATATTGATCCGTCAATAGCGGCGATAATATTTACCGGCGGGTTTACCTATGATTTTGATTTTAACAACAGAAAAATTACTGCAACGAAAAAAATTGATTTCAGATCCGGTGGTACCTTTACTGTCATTGCCGGTGATTGGATTGCCTTTAACAATATTTCCGACGCTGTTTTTATCCCAAAATCCGGCACAACCCTACCGCAATTGGAGAAGAGCAATACCGGATTGTTAACCATATCGAAAAACGGCTACACCGGCATCGATCAGTTATATCTTATAAACGGTTCCCTCGATCTGGGTGATGATGGTGTTACTCATACCGTTGGTTTGTTAACAATTGACGCAGGGAATCTTGATTTTGGGAATGCAACCCTGCAAACGAGTAACCATGTAAACCTGAGCAATCTGGCAACCCTCACTGACGGAACTGGAACACTGGAATTCATTGGCACGTCATCGCAGGATTTTACACCAAAAAGCGGCCAGATGCATCCAAGCTTGATACAAAATGGTTCCGGAGGAACGGTGTTAAAAGGAACCGTGACTGCCGGTAACCTGACTATCAGCAGCGGTACATTTCAGCTCAGTGGACACTCGCTTACTGTTAATGATGTGATAAGTACCGGTGGTAACATAAACTTTAATAGTACATCATCGCTTCGCGCAGCCGGGGATGTAGATGTCTCGAATTTGTCAACTATAACGGATGATGGTACCGGAACGTTGGAGTTTGTCGGAAGTTCGGCACAAACGTTTACTCCCCACGCTACACAAGTGCTTCCCACAATCAAACAGAATGGAACCGGCGGTACCACCTGCTCCGGCAGCATTGGTAATGCAGGTTTCCTGCAAATTATGCAGGGTACGATTTCACTGGGCAGCGGGTATACCCATCTGGTTTATGGCGTTACAACCGGTGCGCCCGGCGGCGCAATAGATTTCGGTTCAAGTACTCTCCAGGTAAAAATGGGCAATGCTGATTTCTCATCTCTCAGCTCGATTACTCCAGGAACGGGTACGCTTGACTTTATGTCCGGTTCCTGCACCAATGTATTGACAACTTTAACCGGCTCAACCTTACCTTTTATCAGTCATACCGGCACAGGTACATTGCAGTTGTCCGGAAGCACTGTACAGACCCAGGGTTTTTCACAGACAGCCGGAACTATAGATTTTAATGGGATTGATTTCACGACAGTCAGCGGCGGTGATTTTACTATCTCACCGGTTTCATCAGTTGCCAATCTCGGCGGGATGACAATTACCGTAGCAGGTGATTGCCGGTTAAACGGACAGAGCGATAATGTGCTTAATCTCAATACTACCGCTGCAAGCACCTGGAACATAAATGTTACCGGATCACTCACGGCCGATTATGCGGATATAAGAAACAGTAACGCAACCGGTTCTGAAGGTGTTGCTGCGATAACATGTACAAACAGCGGTAGTAACGCCAAGTGGAGCTTTGCTGCTGACTGGGGAATAACCTCGTCGGCATTTACCGGCACATCACCGAGTACTGAGATACGGTGTATGGGCGGTACCAGTCCGAATCTGGATAATCTGGTAGTTACGAAACTCAATTATCGTTCAAACGGGTCGGGTACAATCTCTATCGCACTATATACCGGGGGAAGCCTGAGTGACCCGACCGGTGCAGTACGAAGAACTGAAATGCATAATGTATCGGTCTCTGCCGGATGGAATGAGATAGATGTCAGCGACAGGAGCTGGCCGAAAAATACCCCGACATGGATTGCCTGTGCCAATTCATCGGGGGCCCGGCCATATATCTCAACCAGTTCGGCAGACTGTGGTGATTTCCAGGCGGCGCAAGGGAGATGGAAGGTTATCAGTCCTTCCGATTATGATGAAACCACCGCGTTACCGGAAACAATCACTGCCGGTTCTTTTACCGGCAACTGGTATGCGTACTATGCTGAATATTACAATTCAACAAAAAATAATGCACCCACGGATATCACTCTTTCAGCATCATCTCTGGATGAGAACCAGGCTGCCGGCACCTTTGTCTGTAAGTTATCCGCCGCTGACAGCGATCCGGACAGTCATGTCTATTTTCTGGTATCGGGAAGCGGGGACTCAAATAATACCAGCTTTACTATCAGTAATGATACCCTGTATACAAACGAGGTGTTGGATTATGAGGTGCAGTCGAGTTATGGATGCCGCATTCAGGTCGATGACTGCAGGGGAGGACTTTATGATGAAGCATTTACTATTACAGTAAGCAATGTAAATGAAGGTCCGGTTGCGGGTGCAGGTAATGCCCTGGATTTTGACGGCAGCGATGACTATGTCAATTGTGGCAGTCCGGCTGAGTTAGATATTACTGATGTAATTACTATTGAGGCATGGGTAAATTCCTCATCTCATGCGTCCAGTAATTATGTTTTGACAAAGAGGGATGATACCAATCAGCAGTATGGTCTTGTTGTAATGGATGGTGAGGTGCGTTTCTATACCTGGGGTGCAGATTCGTATATGACCACAACTGAAACTATCGCGTTGTCTGAATGGACCCATATTGCCGCAGCATTTAACAGCGCAACCCAGACCGGCGAGATTTATATCAACGGAATCGCTAAGGCGACCGATAATACAGCTTCAGCAATTACCACTGCAACATCCGACGTATATATTGGCGCACGCGGTGATGGTGCCGGTGGTTGCAGTTATCCGTATCATGGCCTTATAGATGAAGTCCGCGTATGGCACGAAGTTCGTTCAGAGGCTGATATCCAGAATAACATGTACTCAGCTCTTCAGGGGAATGAAACCAATCTCGCCGGCTACTGGCGTATGGATAAATCCAGCGGTACTTTTTTACCTGATTATTCAGGCAGTAAAAGTCATGGTACTCTGCAGAATATGACTGAGAACGACTGGGTTGCCTCTGAAGTCTGGAAGAATCGTTCCACCGGTGATGAAACTGCGCTTACGCATTCAGCCGGATGGGACCCTGACGGTGATGCTGTTACTTTATCGCAGGTTGTTGCACCTGCACAGGGCTCACTCTCCTTCAACAACGGCAACAGAACCGTTACCTATACGCCGTCCCTCGGACAGATTGGAACCTTTACCTATACGTATCAGATAAGTGACGGCTCAATTACTGACACCTATGATATGAGTGTCGAGGTCGTTTATGATGATCCGGTAGTAACGTCACTTGACCCCGCCGATGATAAGCAAAGTGTAGCTGTGGATGATAATCTGATAATTACCTTTGATGAAATCGTTGATGTGGAGACGGGAAATATTGTTATCAAAAGAACCTCGGATGACGGTGTTTTTGAGACCATTGACGTAGCGGGTATACAGGTAACCGGCACGGGAACCAATACCATTACTATTACTCCATCGTCAAATTTTAACGCTGAAGGCTACTATGTTCAGATTGATGCAACTGCTTTTGACGATGTTGACGGAAACAGTTATGCGGGCATTGCCGATAAGACGACCTGGAACTTTTCAGTTGTCAATAGTGCCTCATGGGGTATCACCTCTTCTTCAATGTCCAGCAGCTATGTGACGAATGATGTTCGTCTTATGGGTAATACCGGTCCTGCCACGGATAATATGGTTGTGTCAAAAATAAATTTCCGGTCTGGTGGCAATGGAACCGTGGCTGTTGGTTTATACACTGGCGGTGCTTTAGATAACGCCTCAGGTGCAACATATCTCACCGGTGCCTATAATATCCCCGTCACAACCGGCTGGAACTCTATCGATGTGCCGAATCGTACCTGGCCGGAGAATACCGTTACCTGGCTTGCGTTTACTGTTGATGGTGGGGCGGAAGCATACGGATCGACGAATTCGTCGGATGCGGGAGATTTCCAGACTGCCCGCGGCCGCTATGCAGTATCCAGCCCCTCCGATTATGATGAAACAACCCAACTGCCCAACACAATCGGATCAGGCTCATTCTCAAACGGATGGTACACAATCAACTGTGATTACTTGATATTCTCCAGTAACAGCGCGCCGACTGATATATCGATTTCGCCGTCAAGCGTTGCAGAGAATCAGTCTGCAGGAACCTTTATAGGGATATTTACACCGACTGATGTTGATCCAGGATCGGAGCATGTTTATGAATTAATAGCAGGTACCGGCGACTCCAATAATACCAGCTTTACTATAAGTAATGACTCGTTATTTACCAATGAGGTTTTCGATTATGAAATGCAGTCAAGTTATGGGTGCCGGATTAAGGTTGATGACTGCAATGGTGGATTGTTTGAAAAGGCTATGACGATAACCGTCAGTAATGCCAATGAAGCACCTGTTGCCGGGGCAGGTAATGCACTGGCGTTTGACGGGAATAATGAAGGAGTGAGTCTAGGCAGCAGCGAGATGATTTCCGGCACGGTCTGGACACTTGAGTTCTGGATAAAATTAAACGGCTCCGCTGACAGTGAACGAATATTTGTTCAGGGAGCTAATGCAAGTTCAAGGAGAATTTCTGCTATTTATGATGCCGGCGCTGATAAAATTGAATTTGTGACAACAACAGGTACATCGAGCACTCCCGTAACTGCAACTACCGCAATAACCGATGCTGTCTGGACGCATATCGCCTGGACTTATAACAACGGAGCAAGCTCTGTTTATATCAATGGGCAGAGTGCCTCAAGTACAACAAGCGGATCTACTTACGGAGTAACAGGAGATAACTTTATAGCACGAAGAACCGATGGTAACTATTTTACAGGGACTCTTGACGAAATGCGTCTATGGAACGATGTGCGCAGTCAGACCGAAATTCAGAATAACATATATAGTGCACTTACCGGCGGGGAGTCGAATCTGGTGGGTTATTGGCGTATGGACGAAAGTTCCGGAACTAATCTGCAGGATTATTCCGGAAATGAGTATCACGGCACGCTGACCAATATGGAAAACGGTGACTGGATTGCTTCTGAAGCCTGGAAAGACAGAAGTACTAATGACGATACCCCGCTTACCCACAATGCAGGATGGGATCGCGAGGGCGACGGCCTCACTATTACGCAGTCAGTGGCGCCTGCTCAAGGCTCGCTCGCCTTCAATAACGACCAGAAGACAGTAACCTACACGCCGGCGGTCAACAGTGAAGGTACTTTTACCTACACCTATCAGGTGAGTGACGGTTCCCTTACAGATACCTATGCTATGAGTGTTGCTGTTACTGATGTGACTGTTCCTGCGGTTTCGGTATACAGCCCCGCCGATGATGAAGATCAGGTTGCGCTTGGTGCAAACTTTGTTCTTACCTTTGATGAAAATGTGCAGGCCGGGACAGGGAATATAACGCTTTATAAATCTGATGACACTGAGGTGGAGCAGATGAGTATTCCCGGAACGCAAGTATCTTTTAACGGCGCTGATGTTACTATAAATCCAACAGATGATCTGCTGACCAATACCGCCTATTATATCAAGATTGATAACGGGGCAATCACAGATCAGTCCACCGGGCAGAATGCTTATGCCGGGATTGCCGATAAGACCACCTGGAACTTTACCACAGCCGATATCACCGCGCCGACAGTCTCTACATTCAGTCCCGCCGATGACGCGACCCTGGTGACGGCAGGATCAAATCTGGTTGTTACCTTTAGCGAGGCGGTTGATGCTGAAACCGGATATATCTCACTTTACAAGGCCGTAGGCGATGTATTTGTTGAGAACTTTAATGTGGAATCAGAAATCAGCGGTGACGGTACAACCACCATTACCTGTGACCCTGCGGATTTTGAGAGCGAGACCGATTACTATGTCCTCATTGATGCCACTGCTTTCGATGATGCTTCAGGCAACAGCTTTGCCGGGATTTCAGACAAGACAATCTGGAATTTTACCACTGAAGACGTTGCAGCACCCATCGTGCAGACATACAGTCCTGCCGATGATGCGGCAAATGTCAAGGTGGATGCCGATTTGAGTCTGACTTTTGACGAAGATGTGCAGGCCGGGACAGGTAATATCACTCTTTACAAATCGGATGATACCCGGGTTGAACAGATGACCGTTCCCGGTGCGCGGGTTACTTTTAACGGAACTACCGGTGTTACTATCAATCCTACCGACAATCTCAATATACGGGAAGGGTATTACATACTCATTGATTATGGCGCCATTGTGGATAAATCTACGAACAATAATGCTTTCGGCGGTATTACCGATAAAACGGTCTGGAATTTTACGGCTGCGACACAGGATACTCTATCATCGACCATGCGTCATATGGTTCTTTACAGTTATACACCGGGAGGTGATAATAGCCCAAAAGTGGGAGCTTTCCCGCGGGGAAGTGCCAATGGATACAGCGATGAAACACTGCTTTATTTTAATGTCGGCTACCTGAGCGGCACAACCATCGGGATGGCAAAGCTTGAGATCAATATCACCAGCGTTACCGACGACGGACATGACAGGACCCTGAGATTATTTAAACAGAATAAGGGAGCATTCAGCACATCTGCCGTATATGACACCTATGCCGAATCCGCATGGGATACTGAGCTGGATACGCTCGATAACGGATCAACCGGCTGGTTTACCTTTACATCACCCGCTCTGACTGGTTTAGTACAGGACTGGATCAATTGGGCACAGAATAATGAGGGATTTGTACTCGGCGGTAATTTTGGCCATAATACATTTTGCCGGGTCATAGGCGATGCACGGCTTATAATTACCACCGCACCTGAAGTCGTATCCTATAATCCCGCTGATGATGCGGCGAATGTTTCAGTCAGTTCAGATTTAACACTGACCTTTAATGAAAATGTACAGGCCGGCAGCGGGAATATTACCATTTACAAATCAGATCATACCCAAGTCGCACAGATAATGGTACCCGATCCGCAGATAACGTTCAACGGTACCACCGGTGTAACCATAAATCCGACGAGTGATCTGCCGGATAATACCAGTTTTTATGTACAGATAGATTTTGGTGCAATAACGGATAAATCCCCGGATAATAATCCCTATCCGGGGATTGTGGATGAAACTACCTGGACATTTACTACAGAAGACAATACATCACCGGTTGTACAGACACTCAGTCCCGCGGATAATGCAACGGCTGTTGCAGTTGGCTCGGACCTGGTTATTACCTTTGACGAGGCAGTGGATGCCAAGACGGGAAATATCAGTCTCTATAAGACAGCCGGCGATGTTTTCGTTGAGGACTTTGATGTCTCTGCTGAAATAAGCGGTTCCGGCACAACGACCATTACCTGTGACCCAACTGATTTTGAAGGTGATACGGAATACTATATTATTATTGATGCGACCGCTTTTGATGACCTGTCAGGCAATAGCTTCGCCGGTATTTCCGATAAAACCATCTGGAACTTTACCTCCGCCGATGTCGTGGCACCGTCCATATCCACGTTATCACCTGAGGATAACGGGACAGACGTGGCAATCAGCTCGAATCTGGTTATTACCTTTGATGAAGCGGTTGATGCTGAAACCGGCTATATCTCACTTTACAAGACAGCGGGCGATGTCCTTGTTAAGTCCTTTGATGTTGAGTTAGAAATAAGCGGTTCCGGCTCGGCAACCATTACCTGTGATCCGGCGGATTTTGAAAGTGAGACTGAATACTATGTCCTTATCGACGCCACTGCATTCGATGACCCGTCAGGTAACAGCTTTGCCGGAATTTCCGATAAAACCGACTGGAACTTCACCTCGGAGGATGTGATAGCACCGACCGTATCCTCTCTGTCTCCCACAGACAATGCAACAGATGTCGCAGTTAGTACAAGCCTGGTAATAACGTTTAATGAAAATGTGCAGGAAGGAACCGGAAACATCACAATTTACAAAGAAGATGATACCCAGGTTGAACAGATAGCGATAAACGACGCCCGGGTAACCTTTGATGGGACAACAGGCGTAACGATTGATCAATCCAGCAACCTGGCCGATGCCACCGGTTTTTATATCCAGATAGATAACGGTGCCATTACCGATCAGTCATCCAATACAAATGCCTATGGGGGAATCAATGATGAGACGACCTGGAATTTTACCACGAACAGCGATCCGACCGATATAACCCTCTCAGTAGATAATATTGATGAGGAGCAGGCTGTTGGTGCCGTTGCCTGTACTCTGGCGACAGTCGATGCTGATGATGTTGACAGCTATACCTATACGCTGGTTGCAGGCTCAGGGGATTCTAATAATACCTACTTTACAATCAGTAACGACACGCTGTATACCGGCAAGGTATTTAACTATGAGGTGAAAACAAGCTACGGCGTGCGGATTCAGACTGAAGATTCATACGGCAGTACATTTCAGAAGGCATTCACTATTGATATAAATGATATCAATGAGAAGCCCACAGCCGGGGCGGGTAACGCTCTGGAGTTTGACGGGCCGTCAAGCGGCGGCGGCTCTGATGAATATGTTGACTGCGGTACCGATGATATCTTTAACCTTAGTAACGGCTTTACCATCGAGTGCTGGATCAATCCGGATAATACTGATTGGGGAATGTATGTTGCCCGGTCTCAAGGCGGGCCTGACAAAGGATATAATTTTGGTCATAGTGGTGGTAACCTGGTGTTTATTACAAGGGGTATAAAGGAATATAATACATCAGTTGCGATAACTACGGGGGAGTGGCAGCATGTGGCAGTGGTCTTTAACACGGGAAATGATGCGCTGTTCTATCTAAATGGGGAGTATAAACAAACGGTAACAGGTTCCAGCCCGGTGACTACACAGAGTGGATTGGATTTATATATCGGTCAGTATTCTGAAGAAATGGGCTATTTTGACGGAAAAATCGATGAGGTACGTATCTGGAATGATATCCGCACGGAAAATGAAATCGCTGATAACCGTTACACCGCGTTGACTGGGAGCGAGGACAATCTCATCGGCTACTGGCGTATGGACAGCACGGCAGGTACCCATCTGAAAGACTATACTGTTAACGGCAACCACGGAACGTTGATTAATATGGAAGAGTCTGACTGGGTGGAATCGGAGGCGTGGATGAACAGGACTACCAATGATCGGACCGCAATCACCCATTCTGCAGGCTGGGATCCCGATGCTGCCGGTGTTACTTTGTCCCAGGTTGTTGCGCCGGCTCAGGGCGCACTCTCCTTTAATAATGCCAATAAAACAGTCACGTATACACCAACCATCGATCAACCGGGAACCTTTACCTATACCTATAAAATCGATGACGGCACTTACAGCGATACCTATCAGATGAGTGTTGAGGTTGTCAGTTGTGTTCCTATTGTCGAATCCTTCACTCCCGCGGACGATACGGTTGACGTATCGATAAGTAATGCTTTTGTCATTACTTTTGATGAAATCGTTGATGCTGAGACAGGGAATATTTATCTGTATAAAGCTGACGGCGATGTTCTTGTCAGGACCTTTAATGTAGCCGGCGACATTAGCGGTTCAGGTACAACGACTATAACTATTAATCTTTCTTCAAATCTCGAAGAATTGACCGATTATTATATCAAGATCGATGCCACCGCTTTTGATGATGTTGAGGGGTACAGTTATGCCGGCATTGCCGATAAAACAACCTGGAACTTTACCACCGAGGATGTTACCCCGCCGTCAGTGTCCACCCTGTCACCGGCTGATAATGCAACAGCAGTAGCAATCGGTTCAAACCTGGCAATCAACTTTACCGAAGCGGTTGACGCGCAAACCGGCTATATCTACCTCTACAAGACAGTAGGCGATGTCCTTGTTAAAAACTTTAATGTGGAATCAGAAATCAGCGGTGACGGCACAGCGACTATTACCTGTGACCCTGCGGATTTTGAGAGCGAGACTGATTACTATGTTCTCATCGACGCCACTGCCTTTGATGATCCTTCCGGCAACAGCTTTGCCGGTATTTCCGATAAAGCCGTGTGGAACTTTACCTCAGCCGATGTGATAGCGCCGTCAGTGTCCACTCTGTCACCGGCCGATAACGCGACAGCCGTGGCAATTGGTTCAAACCTGGTAATCACCTTTACCGAAGCGGTTGACGCGGAAACCGGGTATATCTCCCTTTACAAAACAGCGGGCGATGTCCTTGTTAAGAGCTTTAATGTGCAATCAGAAATCAGCGGTTCCGGCACAACGACAATTACCTGTGACCCTGCGGATTTTGAAAGCTCAACCGATTACTATGTCCTTATAGATGCCACTGCCTTTGACGACCCGTCCGGTAACAGCTTTACCGGTATATTCGATAAAACGATCTGGAACTTTACTTCCGAGGATGTGGCCGAGCCTCTTGTTTCAGCGTTGACTCCTCTTGATAATGCAAAATCCGTGTCGGTAAACTCGAATTTAGTTATTACTTTCAATGAGGCAGTTGATGCAGAAACCGGATATATTTACCTTTACAAAACAGCGGGTGATGTCCTTGTTGAGGACTTTGATGTGGAATCTGAAATCGGCGGTTCCGGTACAACAACGATAACCTGCAATCCCTTAACAGATTTCGAAAGCCTTACCGATTATTATATCCTTATCGACGCCACTGCCTTTGATGATCCGTCAGGCAACAGCTTCGCAGGCATATCCGATAAAACAGTCTGGAATTTTACCGCTGCAGATGCTGATGATCCCATAGTATCGTCATTGAGCCCCACGGATGATGCTGTGGGTGTGGCTGTCAATGCCAATCTTGTTATTACCTTTAATGAACCGGTTAATGCGGTCTCCGGCAATATAACGATTTACAAAACAGTAGGTGATGTATTTGTTGAAAGTTTTGATGTCACTGCTGATATTTCCGGTGACGGCACAACGACAATTACCTGTGACCCGGCTGATTTTGAAAGTGAGACTGATTATTATGTGCAGATTGACGCCACAGTCTTTGATGATCTCATCGGAAACAGCTATGCGGGAATTACCGACAAGGTTTCCTGGAACTTTACATCAGCAGATATAATAGAGCCGGATATATCCACTCTGTCACCTGCTGATAATGCAACGGCAGTTGCAGTAGGCTCGAATCTGGTTATCACCTTTACCGAAGCGGTTGACGCGGAAACAGGATATATCTCCCTTTACAAAACAGTGGGCGATGTCTTTGTTAGGAACTTTAATGTGCAATCTGAAATCAGCGGTGACGGCACCACGACCATAACCTGTGACCCTGCGGATTTTGAAAGCTCAACCGATTACTATGTCCTTATAGATGCCACTGCCTTTGACGACCCGTCCGGTAACAGCTTTGACGGTATATCCGATAAAACGATCTGGAACTTTACTTCCGAGGATGTGGCTGCCCCGACAATTTCCACCCTGTCCCCATCGGATAATGCTTTAGGTGTGGCTGTCGGCTCTAACCTGGTTATTACCTTTAACGAACCGGTCGATGACGAGTCCGGCAATATCGCCCTGTATAAAACCAACGGTGATGTTCTGGTACAATTTTTCAATGTGAAAACGGATATAACCGGCTCCGGCACAGCGACCATTACCTGCGATCCTACAGACGATCTTGATAATGAAACCGGCTACTATATATTAATTGACGCTACCGCCTTTGACGACCCGTCCGGTAACAGCTTTGCCGGTATTTCCGATAAGACCGCCTGGAACTTTAAAACTGAGGATAATACTGCTCCCGTTGCGCAAACCTTTAATCCTGCCGATAATGCGGTTGATGTTTCTGTCACTAACAATCTTGTTATAACCTTTAGTGAGAATGTAAAACCGGGAACCGGGAAGATAACGCTCTATCGAGCCGATGATAATCAGATCGAGCAGTTTAATGTAACCGACACGCGTGTGACATTCAACGGTACTACGGGTGTAACCATCGATCCGACCGGCGAACTTGCTGAAAAAACAGGGTATTATATCCTTATTGACAATGGGGCCATTACCGATCAATCTGCCAATGCAAACGCCTATGCCGGTATCACCGATAAAACCCTCTGGAACTTTACCACTGAGGATAATACCGGACCGTCTATCGTCTCGATGACACCCGCTGATAATGCCGTTAATATCGCAGTTAACACCAGTATGACGCTTACCTTCGACGAGAATGTGCAGGAAGGTACAGGCAATATTACTCTCTACCGTTCGGATAATACGCTCATTGAACAGATGGCAGTCACAGGGACGCGGGTGACATTCAACGGCACAACAGGTATTACAATCGACCCCGCTGATAATCTCGCAGAAAAAACCGTCTACTATATAAAAATTGACAGTGCCGCCATTGTCGATCAATCATCCAATCAGAATGCATTCGCCGGTATTAAGAATGCCGCAACCTGGAATTTTACCACCGTGGATAATTTCGCTCCTGTGGTTACGCTCTTTATTCCATCCGATGATGCGGTTGCTGTTGCAGTGGATACTGACCTGAAAATCATTTTTGATGAAAATGTTGTGGTGAATACGGGTAACATTTCTATTAAACGGAGTATCGATGACGGTGATTTTGAGGTGATGGCACTTCCCAATGTAAAGGTGGCCGGAACAGGCACTGATACCATTATCATAAATCCGGCAGGTATCTTCAGCGGCGAGACCGCCTATTATGTGTTGATTGATAATACCTGCTTTGAAGATGCTTCAGGGAACAGCTATGCCGGTATTGCCGATAAAACCGTATGGAATTTTACGACCGCCGATATTACACCACCGTCATTTGCTGCTACCTATCCGAAACTGGATACCGTTGGCGGCACAACAGCCGAATTTCTGGCGCAGATAGATGAACACGGCAAAGCCTATTTTGTCGTCGTGCCTGCAGGGAGCACGGCACCGACTTCCGCCCAGGTTAAAGCCGGCCTGGATGCTTCAGGTACACCTGTTGGAGCGGGAATGGCCGATACACTGTCGTTACTGGCAAATACCGAATCCTCATTCTCCGCGCAAAATCTTACATCGGAGACTGCCTACGACGCTTATATCGTTGCGGAGGATATTACAGCAAATCTACAGGCAGCACCGGTGAAGCTGAGTTTTACCACGCCGGACGTAACGGCGCCTACAGTCACTTCTATAACATCGAACACGGCTGATGGATTATATTCGGCCGGTGATACTATTGACATTACCATTACCTTTTCTGAAGCCGTTACACTGACCGGCGGTAATCTGCTCCTGACCCTGGAAACAGGCGAAAACGATTATGCCGTTACCATAACCACATTGACAAATACAATATCGGCGAATGGAATGTATATAGTCCAGGCTGATGATTCAACCGGTGACCTGAATGTGACTGCAATTTCTCTCACTACCGGTGCGGTGTTAAAAGACGGCAGTAACAATGATGCTGACCTTACGCTCCCGGTCAATAATCTGGCCGATACTAAAAATATTGCAGTCGACGGTATTATCCCGGTGATAACCGGAATATCATCTACGACACCGGATGGACTGTATAAGATAGGAGATACCATTACTGTGCTCCTGTCCTTCTCTGAATCGGTAACAAACCAGGGTGGTAATTGTGTAATCACTCTTGAAACGGGTACAACCGATGCAATCCTTACCTGCAGCGTGATGAATAGTGCAACTACCGTGTCTGTACCGTATATTGTACAGTCCGGCCATGAAACAGGCGACCTGTCTGCTAATACAGTAACGCTCAGCGCCGGTACCCTCACCGACGCAGCAGGGAATAATGCGGATATTTCAATTCCAACGGGGAATAATATTGCCGATCTGAAAGCAATCGCCGTTGACGGTGTCAGGCCGGTAAATGTAACGGCACTTACCGGAAGCGCTCTGTCAGGTACGGCCATTGCATTGCTCTGGAGTGCTTCTCCAAGTACCGATGTTAAAAATGTTGCGGTGCGTTATAGAACCGATGGCGCCTATCCCGTCGATCAAAATGACGGTACCCTATGGAAAACTCTGACTGCCGGTGTTGTCACCGATACTATGAATGATCTCACTGAAGATACCGATTATGCCATTGCACTGTTTGTGGCAGATAGTGCCGGTAACTGGAGTGATGCGGTGGATACCGCGCATATAACGATAAGAACCAAGGCCGTATCAGTTGCATCGCTGCAGATTACACCGGATTCCATTACGTTGTCCAGTGATTCAACACAGCAGTTTGCAGTAACAGCCTATAACAAATACAATGAAGTGGTACCTGCCGATACGGTTTACTGGGAGTGCACAGGCGGTATTGGTACAATCAGTACTGCCGGTTTGTTCGATGCGACAACTGCGGGAGCCGGCAGGATAATTGCCGTATGTCAGGACATACGCGATACCACAAAGCAGGTAACCGTTGTACCCGGCGCACTTGCTGCAATCACCGTCTCACCCGATACCGGAACTGTTAGAGCGGACACCACGGTACAATTTACCGCTGTGGGTAACGATGCTGACGGCAACAGTGTTACGGTAACGGATATTACGTGGTCAATAAACAAACGATCCGGATCCATTGACAGTACCGGTTTGTTTACACCCGGATATATCGATACTGTCCATATCAGTGCAGTATGTGCGGATATCTTCGATACCACCGGCCGGTTTGTCATAGTACCGGGAGCGCTTGCCTCCCTCGCAATCACACCTGATTCAAGTACCACAATACTGTCGGGACAGACATTGCAGTTCTCCGTATCGGGTACCGATTGTAAAGGAAACAGCACCGGTACCGGGACAATCATCTACGGTCTTACTAATCAATCGGTCGGCAGGATAGATACTGCCGGCCTCTTCGCGCCGCAACAGAACGGGATGACACGGATTTATGCGCGGTCACAGGAATATGTGCTCTCCGATACAACCGATGTGATTACTGTGTGTGGCAATATGATTATGCCCAATGAATTCGATACCATTATCATCACTGAAAACGGGGTAACACTCATGTTTCTCCCCGGCGCTATTGATTCTCCCGTTGTGGTAAGCATTACAAAAACAAATCTTCGAAAAAGATCGCTGCAGGATGGACTTGATATTTACAGTTCCTGTTATGGTATTGCGCCTGAAAATGTCACGTTCAGTAATGATGTTATTGCATTGGTTCCGTTTGACTCTACCCTGACAACAATCGAGCAGGCACAAAAGGCCAAGCTCTTTTGCCGTACCATGCAGAATCCTGTCTGGGATATTGTCTATGGCTCCGCCTATGAGGTCGCCCGGGGAAAAGTGGTCGGCACTGTGCGAACATTCGGCTCGTTTGTAGTAGGTGTTGATACGCAGTTACCGGTAGTCAACCATTATGCCCTGCAGCAGGTGGATGAAGGCTCCACAATTAGGTTGTCCATTGACGTGTTCGATAATATCTATACCAACCGGTTAACCGTGCGATATAAGGTTGGCGGGGCTGATTCTTTTCTGGATACACTCATTCTCGTTACCAATTCGGGAGAAGAAACACGTTCACTGCTACACGGTACTTTGTATGGTATTAAGCAGGCAACGACAAATACCACGGCTGTAATTCATGCAAAGTCGGGCAAAAATCAGTATACAGGTGCTCCGGCAAGTCTTTACCCCATGGCCGGGACAATTAACATCGACTTCCCAACTGCTATGGCTACCGCAAGCGGCTTTGAATACACAATCCAGTCCGATGACGGCAGCAATCTGGTCACCACCGAAAACACCTCCATCGCAGTCGCAACACAGAATATATCGGCCCAGGAACCGGTTCCTTCAATGCAGTGGCACCTGATCAGCGTACCCATGCAGCAGAGAGATAACACTCTGAATACCCTGTTTACACCTCTCGGTAAGTATGATCCGACCCAGTGGAAAGTCTATTCATGGGAAAGCGGCTCCTATGTCGAAACAATGAAAGGCGTTATTGATACAATTACCAAAGGCAAGTCGTACTGGCTGAAAACCCGGAAAAAGGATTTTATTCTCAGAACAGGTGAGGCCGTATCAATACGGACAGATACCCCTTACTCCATTACGCTGAAACCTGGTTGGAACCTTATTTCAAACCCGTTTGCATTTGATATAAGCTGGAATGCACTTCGCGAGCTTCTGGACAGTATGGGAGTCAGTGACTATGTCACCGGGCCGTACACATATGACGGCACGAGCTGGCGCGTACCGTGGCCTATTGGTAATATTGTTTCAATAAAAACCTGGCACGGGTATGCGGTGAAGAATGAGACTGCAAAAGAGATAACCTTCCCGATACCGGCCTCAGCATATTCAGAAGTACGGGCACGACGGGGAATGGTACTTCCCGCGAAAGGTTTCTGGACCATGCCGGTTATGGCGATAAACCGCGGGGATACCGTTGCTAACAGGGTAATTGGTATCCACCCCACTGCCGCCGACCGGCAGGATAAAATGGATTATATACATCCGCCCGATATTGAATCGCGATTCAATTTCACCATGAATCGGAAATGGGATTCCGAAAAAACAATCAGCTATATAACGGATATCCGTGCACCCTATGAAAACGGCCAAACCTGGGAAATGTCGGTAAAAGATGCCGCAGGAAAGCTGACACTCGTCTTTGATATAACGGCATCGGGATTGCACGATGATGAAATCTATCTCTTTGATATGCTTACGTGTGCCGCGAGAAATCTGCGAAGAGACAGCGCCTATACCTATGATGCGAATATGAAACTGAAACGTGACTTCGCAGTCATTGTCGGAACCTATGAGTATGTGCAGAACAAGATAGCGGAACTGACCTTTCCGCGATTCTACAATCTCGGCCATAATTTTCCCAATCCTTTTAACCATATTACCCATATTCGATACCAGATACCTGTTGACGGAAGGGTAACGCTGCGCGTCTATAATCTTCTGGGAAGAAGAATTATTAACCTTGTGAACGGCTATCAGAAAGCCGGTTTCTATACCGTCACCTGGAATGGTCGCGACAGACAGGGCTTCGGACGGGAAATGGCATCGGGTCTCTATATCTATCAGCTTGTCGTAAGAGATAAGACCGCAAGTAAAAAACTCTACAGCAAGACAAGAAAGATGAAGTTGGTAAGATAAGACTCTTTTCCTTAAATATTCTTTTAGCCCTTAATCTTTATTTTTCGTTATTTCTTTAAAATCATATCTATCTTCTGCTTTAGTACCGCAGCTTCAAGCGGTTTAATAATATAATCGGCAACCGCAGTGAATGGCCTTCATGATATTCTCCTTTTTCTGTTCCACTGTAAGCATAATAACCGGAATATCTTTAAAGTGCCCCTTTTTTAATAGCCTCAGCAATTCAAAACCGTTCATGCCCGGTATGTGCCAGTCCAGAAGGATCAATTGTATCGGCGAGGCAGCCGGCTGGGTGCGGAGAATCTGAAGTACCACTCTGCTGTCATTACACATAATTAAATCATTATCATGATACCCCAGCCGCTTAAGCTCTTTTTCTATCATAAGACGCATCGTTGCCGAATCATCAACAATGAGAATAGCCATACAGTACCCATTACTCCAGATATAACAAATATGAATTATGATGGTATTATAGTACAATTATACCGGAGAGAGTGTCAAGAAATGATGCACTCTTGATACAGCAGGGAAGTTGACCCATATTTCAATTGTAGACGCGGTTTACTGCATTTTCGTTCTTGCGGACGAATTCTCTGTTGTCATCCCGTACCAATGAAAACACAATGTCATCGTCTGATAGGTGTTTTTATAAATTCACATATCTCTGCCATCTTATTTTTTGCCTCCGGAAACAACGGTGATAGAATTGGAAAGGCATGAACTATTCTATCCCATTTACTCATTAATACATCCACTCCTTGTTCTTTAGCTTTTCTTGCTGTATTTTCGTAATCATCTAAATGTATTTCATGAGTACCAACACATATATGGAGCGGCGGGAGACCTGTATAATCTCCCATTTGAGGTGACAGGAGTGGCAGAGTAGGATCACTGCCGGCTATGTAAAGTTTTGTCCATACATTCCAAGAGCCAAATGGTGCGATATCTTTCCCGGCATTATACTTAAAAGAATTGGCCTGACATCGAAGGTCCGTTACTGGTGAAATTGCGGCGGAATCTTAGCTCTCCGGAATCGGCTTCAAAATATCCGGGCTTTTTCCTTTAAACATGGCAATTATACATACAAAACCGAAAAATGCCTGTGATCCAGATCACAAACTAACTATTGAATCGAGAAAATGTAATGCGGTTCACCGATATAATCCACTGAATTAAATACAGTTACATAATTAACTTGCATGGAGACAAAAAGATGGTACTTATTTAGTGCTGGTTACTAATAAAATGTCTATTTCTTTTTCTTCTTCACTTTTATCATCTTCTCCAATTCTTCCTCGGTATATGCTGTCGGTATGACCATATTGACGCCGGCCATTTCAAGTTCCTGTTTGATCTCGCCCCGAGGTTTAAATAAATACAGATTGATATCTGTTCCCCGGAGAGAATTGGAGAGTGAGATTAAGCTGCCAAGTCCCTGGCTGCTGATAAAAGTGATTCGTGACAGGTCGATGATAATGATTTTATTGGTTAGTTTTACATTATCGTGAATCAGGCTGTGCAGCTCTTCATAATCACTGAGGGTGCATACTTTTCCTATCAGGAAATAATGGGTTCTGTTGTTTTTATCGAAAGCTTTTATTTCCATGGCTACATATCTTGTTGTAAATATTTTTTTGCTAAAATGCGGTTGCCTTTTTCATTGAATACTATCTCATCCATGTAATTTCTCACCAGAAATAATCCTCTGCCAAATTCTTTGGTTATATTTTCCGGAAGAAGCGGATTGGGTAATGACTGATAATCAAACCCTTCACCTTCATCAATAACACTGATGGTAAAACTTTCCAGGGTAACTTTATAGAATACAATAATTTTTTTTGCCCGGTTATATTTATTGCCATGCCGTACTGCATTTGCGAGTATCTCATGAATACATAAATGGAAATGAAAAAAGTGCTGGGTCGGATAGCCGTTTTTGTCGAGTTCTCTGAGAATAATAGAGCAGATTCCCTCTATTTCATCATGGGAAGAGAAGGTTAGCACTCCCGGAGAATCTTCCTTGGAAAAGCCGGAATCTCTTAATATTTTTTCATTACAGCCGATACGGATGCACAGCATGGACAAATCATCGTCAAGCTCATTGCCGTTACGAAATTTTTTGTTATCGTTAATAATTTTTTTAATGAGTTCATAGGGTTCAAGTTTACCATGTTTTTCTATCATTGCCACGAGTTTTTCTTTGCCGTACATTTTCATTTCGGGGTTTATTGCCTCAGTAAGGCCGTCAGTATAGAGAATAATTTTGTCGTGCCATGAGAGGTTAATCGTTTCATTACTGAATTTTGCTATATCCCGCAGGGCCGGGTGTCCCAGGAAAAGGCCGCCGTTTTTAAGAAATGAGGTTTTATTGGTCTGACTGTGATAAATTATCGGTTGCGCGTGACCTGCACGCGAATAGACCATTGTATTATTTGACGGGTCTATAAAACCGAGAAAGGCGGTAAGATAGTGCCCGGTCTGGACGAAATTACAGAGACGGGCATTGACTTCCGTAAAGATTTCAGCCGGCGTTTCTCCCCGTTCGATATAGTATAAAAAGATCATTTTGGCCATAGCCGCAATAAGGGCAGCTGGCACGCCGTGACCCGAAACATCGAAAATGAGTACCGCAATTTTACGCTCTTTCGTTATAAGAATATCATACAGGTCACCACCTACGCGGCCGGTTGGAATGAATTCCGTGGCAACATCAATATTAACCAGACTCGGGAGTTCTTTCGGCAGGAGACCGTCCTGTACGGTTTGTGCCATTTCAAGTTCTTTATTTAATTCCTGGTACGCTTTTTTCAGCTCATGTGTTTTTTCATAAACGAGTTCATTGAGCCGGACGTTAAATTCCTCCAGCTTTTTCCGCTCCTCACGCTCCTTTTCATACAGCTTTTTATATTTTTCGTGGACATTCTCTTCTTCAGTAAGATTGGTAAAAATGATAATGATAGATTCATTGGCTGGCTCAAGCTGTGCGGCCGGAATAAGACTGACACCGAGCGAGAGATGATTTCCTTTGGTATTTCTACCCTTTACCTCGCGTAATTTTACGGTGCCATTCCCGGTTATGACATGGTCAATAACGGTTGTATTCTCATTAAAAATTTCTAATTTCAGACATGCATCAAGTGTAACACCTCTGCGGATATCCCGGGGTGTTGTCTGCGCAAGTTCGAGAAAATCATAATTTGCGTAGAGTACCTTCAGGTGTTTATCAATAATACAGGTCGGCGCCAGTAATCCATCAAGAAAGGTTTTAATTTTGTTACTCATAATTTAACACGATACTACCGCTGTTTTGAATATGTTTTCAGAAAATGAAAATATTTATCCTCCAGATCATCAAATTCAAGCTTGTTATTGCATTTTGGGCAGGTATATTCAGGAGACCGAAAGTCATGTCCCGCCTGTAAATATTCTTCGGTAGCCACGGTAAAGTCATGTTCATCGTCACAGGTTTCACAGTAGTAGGGGATCTTGAACGATTCAATTATTCCGTTGCCTCCGAAATTTGATATCATATTAAACTGCCGGACCATGGTAATGGAGCAATTGATAAATTTGACATCGTGAGATTCAGTCACTTTTTCCATGGCATTTACCCATGTTCGAATACCACAGGAGTTGATGTGTGTTATACCGGCTATATCAGTAACTACGTTCTGCTGTATATCAGCGAATACGTCATCTAAAATGGTATCTTCATCTATAGTGCCACTGATAACAATGAAAATGATATTATTGCCGGAATTTTTACTAAATGAGAAAGTGTCACGCATGACCTACTCCTGTATGAAAATATTAAATGATTGAGTCTCACTTTTCATATAGTTTTCGCCCGTGGAAATAAAGACGATGAATTCGGTACTTTTCCCGGCATGGATATTGATAATAAAGTCATTAACATTCATAAAGGTTTTATAGATACCGAGACCGGCACCGCTTTTATGTGCATCTATTTGATCACGGCCTTTAATTTTGCATTTGTAAAGGTAGTATAATACTTTGTCTTTTTTGAGGCTGCCGAAGGGATCACGCATGGATAAACCGATAGAATAATCATTTACCACGTAGGATAATGTCGCAGCCTGCTTTTCAGAAAGAAGAACCTGTTCTCTTCGATCAACATTTGCATAGATAAAGTTACCCGATTCATCAGTAGGGGCGTTGTATATGGCGTTCATAATCATCTCATCAAGTACATTCACAATGGTACCGAGTATCCGCGAACGGATTTCATTGTTCATACCGTATTCGATTATCCGCTTTATATAATTTTTTTTCTGCTTTGAATCGTTCACCGTGATCGTATGAATGGCATGTTCCCGTGTAAGGTAAAATGAAAAGCCGAAAATATCCTCTGCAAACAGTTTATTAATCGTCGCGATAATCTTGGTTTGTATAAAAGGGATAACATGGGATATGATATTATCGGGATAGGCATGGATAATGCGGTCCTCGACAACGTTTATTGGTGAATTATGAGTAATGAAAATAATTTTAAGCGTGGTGTTTTTTAATCGCGCATTGTCACAAACAGCAAATGTCTTTAATGCATCACCATGCTCAATAACACAAACACGGTACTGCTCCCATTGAATATCTGAAGTCGATAACTCGTCGTAGGAAAAATGATCCGTGTGATACCCCTCATTGGTAACGGTAGGTATCAAGTCCGTGAATAGCGTAGAGTCTTTGCTGATAAAGATAATTTTTTTATCCATGCACTTATTCTACTATAAAATTTTTGCAACTACAAGTGTTATATCATCATGCAGCGGTTCATCATTACTGAAAGTCTGTACATCAGAAATCAGCGTGGTAACTATTTCTTCTGCAGACAGTGAAGTACACTTTTTAATCTTCCGCAGGAAACGTCTGCTGCCATATTCTTCACCGTCGGGATTAAGACACTCGGTTATACCGTCCGTATAAAAAAGTATGATATCACCGGAATGGACGGTGTCCTCCTGTTGTTCAAAGTCGATATCAGGTTTGTCACCCGGACGTGTGCCGCTTGCGGTAAGGGCTTCAGGTTGATTCCCTTGACCGACATGTATGATAATGGGCATTTCATGGCCGCCGTTGGCATAATAAATTCTATTAGTATTCAAATCTATTGTTGTTGCGAAAAAGGTCATTACCAGCTGACG
>CAZIYW010000005.1:0-60847 GCA_964543525.1 uncultured Fibrobacterota bacterium
TTAATGAAAAAAGATGTTATGATTTTGGAATACATACATTCCTCCAATGAAAAGGAGGGTTTTTATTATTCTTTTTTTATTAATCTATTAAATAAAAAAGAATTATTGTTATTTCACATTGTCGTAAAAGTGAAAAAGTGTTTTCTGAAAGAAAACAGATGGCAATTGTTATTAAAGATTAAATTTTCTGCGCCCTATATATCTGCGCCCTATATAATTGTATGGAAATAAACCCCATATTAAAAATCCCGTGATGATGTTACACAACTATATACCGCCGATCGCTCAATTTCGGCAAAAGAGTTTCCGGAAAGACACCATTCAGGTATCTGTTAGATGTCATATCCCAGACTATCCATGTGATTGATACAGATGTTTTGAATACATTTTTTCTGCCAGTCGCTGATATGATAGTTACTGCTCTTATTTCGTGAATAGAGTCGGCTTGTAATAGTGGAAGGCTCCTTTTTATCGGGAAATAAAATGCGGTAAATTTTACGGATCCAGTATTCCGGATCATTGATAAGGTCTTCATATTTCAGCCTTATATAGAGCGGATCATCAGCAGGCAGATCAAGAGACGCGAGATATTCCCAGAAACCGGCCCGACGCATGGCAAGGTCATTGATTTTATAAAGCTGCATTAATCTGAATTTCTTTATATTACCAATAACCGGAGAGTTGAATCCGTGCAGCAGTGAGCCGTGAAGCCATACCTCACGGAGATGATCAAAGGTACGTATCCAGGAACCGACTGTGTAGTATGGATGGCGCACCATGTTTATTATAAGGGCATTAGGATAGTTTTTCCTGATATGCTTTAACCGGGTAAGAAATACCAGTGGATTCTTGATACCCAGTGCAAAGTCTGCATCTTCAACAGAAGTTGTGTAGGGTGTATACTTCATGCCGAACGGGTCTGTGCCGTCTTCGGAAAAGGTATTGGCTGAGACTTTACCTTCAGCCATTTTATTATTAACCGGTTTTCCTTCTAAAATACGGGTGCGCCAGTTTTCAACCGTTTTCGCGAAAAGAGCATCGAATTGAGGAATCCTGAAATCACGAAATATCTCCGCTGGCTCATTAAGCACGGCAACATTAGGCAGTGCGTCGAGTAATGAGCAGAGGAGACTGGTTCCAGATCGCGGAATTCCTGTAATAAAGAACTCCTTTTTTACCTTCTGCGCAGACAGGGATGTGGGGCGTTTTTTTATACACGTTTCGGGACTTTTGGCGAGGATGGACCAGGCATTATTACAGCTGAGTATTTCTTCCAGGTGATATTCTTTTATCAGTTCGAGAACAAGCTTTAGTACTGAAGGATATTTAGCAATAACTTCCGGCCAGTGATAGTGAATAATGCAGGGTTGCTTATATGAAGGTAAGGGGAGTGTGTGTAAGGGATAATTGAAGAGGTGACTCAGCAGCTGATAGGTTATTTTTCTGCGGAGTATCGTAACCGGAAGCGCTACCTGATCAAGCCAGGGGTATTTGTTTTTTATTTTATCACAGTCACGTATGGCAATGCATGTTTCTATCCAGTGAGTTGACAGGTCAATTGAAGGATTTGCAACGAGCATACCTGCGTTGAAATAGGGAGGGCCCCACTCTCCGGTTACCGGAGCGGGCCACATCATTTGCGGAAAAGGGAGTGCAAAAAGATCGTAGACTATATTCCAGTTCAAGCCTTTTTGAACGATACTGTCAAAGGTCTGCTCGTCTGAACCCTTAGCCGCAAAATCTTTCCTGAAATATTTGTCTGTTTCGGGTAAGGGGTTATAGAAAATCGTATCCGAATCAAGAAAAACTATCCGATCACCCTGTGCGGTAATTTTAAAAGCATTTAATTTATTACCGATTTTATAATCGTCGGAGATCGGGTTGGTGAATGTATACCAGTGCGCGCCCATGCTGGTGAGAAAGTTTTTCGTCTCAGCAGAGACAGTTCCGTACACCTCGGGAGGCGACGGTTCTATTATATGAAGGGTTGAGTGGGAGGAACAGAACCGGCGTATTGATGCGGCAAGCAGAGATGCTTTTATTTCAAGTTCACCCGATTGACATATAAAAACAAAGTCCAGTTTCATAGTCTCCGGTTACTGATAGGGGTTATTTTCACCGTTCGTTTATTGTCCCGGGAACTGGTTCCGGATACATGACGCTCTTCCAGAGAATGGGGAGTGCCCCGATATTCTCCTTTATTAACATTCAGGAATGGAATGAGAGGGATCGGTTTGTTCAAAAAAGGACACAGTTTTTCCCACCCTTCGCCGGAAGTAATATTGAGCACCAGGAGATCGTCAGGTCTGTTTTTAAAGTATAGCAATACATCCACAATATGGCTTAGGTGCCGGTTCATGTAAAGCAATTCGTTCCCTGCGGGATGACCGACCGTATAAATCCATTTCCGCATCGGTGTATCCTCTGTGCCGAAATGGTTTACCGCACTTTTAATCCAGCTCTCCATCGGGCGTATTGTTAAAATGAACTTACTTCCCGGATAGCTTCTGTCCAGGTCCTTATATAACAGCGGCCATGGATTATCCTGGAACGCATCAAATTTATCGGTATAACTGAAAGCCAGTTGATGCGCCTTTGAGGCAATATCGCTGTCGCGGGTGCCGATTGGTCCGCACACCGAGTAGCCGAGAATACGTAACGCCGCACCGAGGGATTTTGTTCCTGTTTTGTGGAAGCCGATACAGAATATTTTTCCGGATGCCATGTTTTAAAAAAGTTGCTTTTAAAAGAGTTAGGTATTACAGTTCCAAATTGAAAATACTACAATGACCTGTCTGTTATTTTTTTTATGATACAATTAAATCAGAGTAAATTGAAGTATATATCGTTAAATAATTTTCGTTAAAGGTAAACGATTTGGTTTCACTTCGGTTGAAATAAGCGATACAAACACGTTGCCGTTTTCTTAAGTTGACTGTGCAGAAAATGTATGTACTTTAAAAATACGAAACAATAGCCCGCAAAGGGATGAGAATATGTCACCAGTATCGGAAAGAATTTAGCGCTCAAGCCACGATGCGCAGTTCCATCCGAGCAGATTTTCTAAATCGTTAATATCCTTTCTGAATATTTCGATTAGATAGTGTCTATCAGAATCGTTCATTGTCGGGTAGGTATTTGAAAAAACTATTTCTGGTGAAATAGTATCGATTTTTCTCACATTGAGAAATTGATAGACGATATTCATGGTTTCATTATGATTAAATCTCAAATCTTCGGTTTTAAGAAACAACATCTGTTGCATTGGAAAGAACTGTAAAAATCGTTTTATCTGCTTTACATACCGGCCCCGATCACAGTATGAATATATGCGGTGTGTCGGGCCGAGAGGCGTACGCAACCTGTTTTCTTCCATGCGGATGGCATCTGAAAATGAGAGATGCTCCGTATTCCTTTCTTTCTCCATACAGTAATGCGAGTAGGCTCGCTCCACCGGGTTGCGAAGCAGGAAAATTAATTTCATGTGGGGATTATACTCGTATATACGTTGCGCCGCGGGTTTCCAGTACAGGTAGTTTGGTGTTGACTCGCCAATAATTTTCTGTGAAGGATCGGGGTGAAACATTGCGTGATACCGTTCATACGGGGGCGGTGACTGCCGAAAGTATGATTCGTTGTCAAAAAAGTGAATTTCTTTTCCCACATGAAAAGGAGGGACAGTTTCTTTATAGTAAAAGCAGATATCAGGATGCTGTGAGAGAAATCTGGATAAAGCGGTGGTCCCGCCTTTCTGTGTGCCTACAATGAGAAGGTTTACTTTCATTGGTACATTTTTATCTTGTCAATGAGTAAGTATATCCATTACGGTTTTCATGCGATGCACGTAGGTGTGTTCACTGCTGATTCTCCGTTGCGCAGCTTTCACAATGCGTAATCGTGCTGACACGTTTTTTATGTAGTAATGAACGATATCCCTGAGTTCTTTTGTATCGCCATAGCACACTGCTTCTTTATTGATTGTAAAGAGACTCGACAGGTCTTTTTGAGAATCTGAAACCACGAAGCTGCCGGCCATTGGTATATCGAAAACGCGCTGGTTCACCGCCGACGGCATTTGACAACTGGTGCTATTTACATTAACGGCAATGTTTCTGTAGGCATTTCTGAGCTGTGTCGCGTAATCCAGGTCAGGATGGGTTACAATTTGCGCGCCGAATAACTGTTTCCATCCTTCCGGGTCTCCGAATGTTTCTATGCCTGAAGGTATCAGGGCGCGGATAATATCCCTCCTTTTTTTCATACTCGCCGTATGGATGCAGTAAGCGCAGAGCCAGGTCATGTTACGTTTATCGGAGAAGGGAAGAGGGACGCCGGTTTTTTCGCAGTACATTTTAACAAGGGTATAGATGTTTACTTCAGGATTTTCAAGAAGGTTGTCCGACACTTGATTTATAAGCGGTACAAGCGATTCGGACCAGAGAAACCTGCGTTTAATCTCTGAAAGAAAAACACCACTCATGGAACTGCCTATAAAACCAAGCCGTGTTGCGGAAGAAGTAACCGGTTCGCCTGAAAAAACAGACGGATCGGTCGCCAGGGGAAGGTAGTGTGCTTTCCTAAACCCTTTCCCCGAAAGAAAGGGAAGATATGTTTTTTCCCAGCAACAGGCAATCATCTGATTTGTGAGAGCATTTTCCTTAGCCAGTAGAATGGGGTGCGGATCGTCCACAAACCATATTATCGCCGGTAATCCTGCGCGTTGCGCCGTGGCGCCGAGAATACCGGAGCCGTCAAACCCTTTCATATTTATGGATAAGATAAAGTCAGGTTTTTCATTCTGTATAACGCGCTGGAGTTCAGATTCATATACCGGGTCGGACGATATTTTTTCATATTCGAAGAGGGCCGGCTCTTCTCCGGTAATTTCCCTGAGGGCGCGTCGACATTCATCCTGGAGAAAGAAAGTGCCGATAAGAAGGAGACACTTTTTGTACCGTGCCGTTTTCACCGTTTTGAACTTTACCGGAGCTGCAATCTTTTTTAGGAGGTCGTCATAAAAGAAACTGTTTATATCATAAGAGGCAGGATGTTTGATAATCTGGATTCGTGTATCAGGAATATCGAGCAGCTTTTTTTTTACCTCTTTCACTTTCTCGTCAGAGACAGAAGAAGAAGAAAAGGTGATTATTTCATTGGTGACATTTTTAAAGATGCCGTTACAGGAGTATTTTAACAGCTCGTCATAGTATTCAATTACGACAATTGTTGCCGTGGAAGGAATTTGTGCAGCTTTTTCTGCCAGATGATAGCCGAGGCCGACACCGGTAAAAATGATAACGTTGCCCCAGAAGGTGACATTCTGAAAATAATCAGTTTCAGCTTCCGGTTTTACGGTTGAATGCAGATGACGGACCGTATCATCCTCGAGGATAACCCGTGCCGAGAGCTTTCCTGATGATGCGGTGAATAATTGAAGCGAATTTTTCATGCTATTGTCTCTGATTGTACTGACCGGCTATATCATAATATATTACTCGTATTTCAAATAGTCTAATGGTAAAACAGTTCTTGTTAAAAATTGACATCTGCGCCTCCAGAGTCCCTCTCCATAGCTTGTAATACAGAAGATGGAGGAGAATGCAGGCGTTTTTAATAATAGTGTCTGTCAAGGGTGAAGTTATTTTCAGACATTGCGGTTCTGAACACCGTACGTTTAAATCCGGACGCTTCTTTTTTATCAGGATTTCTCTTTCGTTATGTTGTTAAACAATAAATTTCAACCTATTTTTTTTATATGGTTCTGTTTAATCGTTAAATGGGGCCTGTGTTTTCAGGAAATAAATAACTATGGCGCCGCTTAAAGCTGTTCATCTTTTTGATAAAGGAGCCCGCTATCCCCAGATGATCTCCCAGGGTTTATGGGCTCATCCCGATATCACTGTTACTTTCAGTAAACCTTTTGTCAGCTTTGGTAAGGTAATCTGTGATAAATCGGCTAATCTTTTTAATGATCTCCTTAACTGTGACCTTATTTTCAGAAGTGGCGATCTTTTTTATAATCATCCTGAAATCGATCATTTTATAACCGAGAATAAACTCTGGCGCAAAGTGTTGTATTACGATTTTAAAGATGCAAGCACCATTGACAACCACCGCCTTCATAGCTGTGGAGCTTACTTTAAACGCTCCTGGCTCAAAGGACTCAAAAGGAAACCGATACCGCAAACCGATATACCGATAATGCCGCTGGATTATTGCGTGCTTGATGAATATCTTACCGATAATGAACCGCAACAAAAAGATAAAAATGTCGTATACCTTATAAAACCGGATAAAAAGCATGCCATGCGGCGCTACTGTGTATACGTTGTGCTGCGGGCGGCACGATTCAGCGATTCGGTTATCGGATCCATTACAATGCATGGAGAACCGGGACGGAAAGCGATCTTTGAATCACCGGAAAATAATGCGTTTATTGAGTATCTGAAAATGCTGAAGCGCGCCAAAATCGTATTCACCGCTTTTCCTGACCGGTGGGACGGCGACTCGAGAACCTGGGAAGCCTTCGCCTCAGGCGGACTGGTCTTTATGGATACAACCGGCATTCCCTCACCTTATCCGCTTGAGCACATGAAACACTGCATTGTTTTTAATGCCCTGTCACGGAATTCCCTTGTGCACGCGGTTGAACTGGCGAGGCATTATCTGACTCATGATGACGAAAGAAACTATCTCGCACAAAAGGGGAAGGACTATATTCTTAAACATCATCGGCCGGTTAATCGAATCGATCAGATGCTTCGATGGTTTTATGATTCTGAGAAACGATTGGAAAACCATGTAAAGATACCGGGAAGAAATGTGTGTTAGCAGCACAGTTCATCCTGTTTTTCCAGAGAGCAATCAATAATCTGTAAGGTGGTGTATATCATGACGTTTAATTCCCTTGAAATATATTGTACAATTGCAGGCTGTTCAAGAACCGGTTCAACACTGATTGGTTCATTACTGGATGCTCATCCGCATATAGCAATTGCAAATGAATCCGCTGCCCCTAATTTGTTTCAGAAGGGTGAAACGCGGGAAACCATCTTTACCACTATTCTGCGCAACTGTGCCAATCATGCCCGGGCAGGTAAGAAGTGGACGGAGTATCAGTACAGTATACCCGATCAGTGGCAGGGAAAACAGAAAGAGCTGAAAGTTATTGGAGATAAGCTGTATCTGGTTGCAACCTTTATACTTCACATGAATCCACAGGTTCTTACAAATATTATTTCTATTACCCGGCTGAAAACCAAATTCATTCACTGTGTGCGAAATCCCTTTGATGTCATAAGTACCATGGCGCTGCGAACCAAAGTGAGTCTCAGGGACAGAGCAGGTCTTTTTTTTAATACCTGTGAAGCAATATCGGCATTACGGGATCGTCAGGAGCCGGAGGATTTTCTGACCGTAAAGCATGAATCCCTGGTGGAGAATCCTGTGCACACCCTGAAAAATATCTGTGCTTTCCTTAACTGTGAGCCGCATAAGGATTGGATCGACTCATGTTCGGCGCTTCTTTATAAACAGCCGCATAAGACAAGGACTGATATCCCCTGGCCGGCAGAACAGATTGCTTTGGTGTATAAACGCATGCAGGAGTATGATTTCCTGGCGGGGTATGATTTTGAGAGGTAATACCTGCTGATGCTTTATGTGTTTTGCATTAATTTTTTATAGATCGCTTCCAGATTTTTTGTAAATGTAACGGCGTCACACAATACAGAAGAGAGGAGGTTTTCTCTCAATTGCAGGTGTATATTGTTCAGGGCTGTTATGTCCTTTGCGAGGTTTAATGCAATGTCGATATACTCTTCATGGTTTTGTGATACCAAATCAGTCATACCGAGTGCAGAAAGAATGCTCCTGCCTACCCTCCCGGCATGGCAGGTGCCGGCGAGAGAAACAACCGGTACACCCATAAGCAACGCTTCAAACGTGGTGGTCGTGCCGTTGTAGGGAAAAGTATCCAGGGCAATATCAACGGAATTATACTCAATAAGATGTCTTTCGGTGGTATAATTGTGTCCTTTCAGAATCAACCTGTCTGAAGATATACCATGGTCATGGAACAATTGCGTATATTTTTTTCTGATATGTAAATCATCGAAAGGTTTTGTTTTAAGATAGAGCTTTGAATCGGGGAGCCTGTTGAGTAAATCAGACCATACGTTTATTGTAACGTTATTGATTTTCGGAAGATTGTTAAATGAACCGAATGTAATATAGCCGTTTTTTAAGCCGGGCGTATCGGATAGTGCCGGCAGGACGTCCGGAGGACGATAACAGAGAAAACAGTTTTCCAGTCGGATGAGTTTTTCGGTATAGAAGCGTTCGCTGCCTTCGGGGTCCGCACATGCATCTGTCAACCGATAATCAATCGATGTAAGTCCGGTGGTGTCGGGATAGCCCAGATAGGTTATCTGAACCGGCGCCGGTTTTTTCATGAAAAGGGGCAGCCTGTTATTTTCGGTGTGCCCTGCAAGATCGACAAGGATATCAATCCGGTCGTCCTTTACCATGGAGAAGACTGTATCGGTATCAATTCCGTTGATAGGGCGCCATACCGAGGCGCTGTCTTTTATTCGTGCTGTTGTTTCGTCGGGAACCGGCGTGTCGGAGTAACAGAATATTTCAAATTCATTCTTATCGTGAGCTGCAATTATCGGTTCAATAAAGTAACCCACGGAGTGTACTCTGAAATCTGCGGATATGTAACCGATTCGCAATTTACGGTTTGAAACACATTTCGCCGGTGGAGGCGGTTCCTCTGTCAACAGCTTGCGATATTCTTCCTGAAATTGCTTATGAAGGTAAAACATGTCATCATTTGAAATAGTAGTCAGATAATGACTGTACATAAGGATATTGCTGTATATAAGGTGCTGCCCTGGGTTTAATTGGTGTGCCTTTTTATAGTAGGAGAGAGCCTTTTCAATATCGCCGGTTTTTGCATATATCAGGCCCAGGTTGTTGTATGCTTCAGCCTGTTTAGGAGCAATATCAATGGTTTTTTCATAACATTCTATTGCCTCGGTATACCTCGTTAACTCGATGTATGTGGTTCCCAGGTTGCAGAGAGCCGGAATGAAATCCTTTTTTATTGAAACCGCCTGTTTATAATAATTAGCTGCCTGTAAATAGTCTCCTTTTTTACGGCTGATGTCTCCCAGGTATAACAGTGCGCGGAAGTGATCATGTTGCAGAGCGAGTGTATTCTTCAGGTACTTTTCTGCTGCCTCGTTATCGCCCATTTTGAGTTTAAATACCCCGAGGTCAAAGAGAAAAAGGGGATTGTCGGGGTACAGTACGGCTGCTTTCTCTAAATTGATTTCGGCCTTTTCATTCTGATTTACAGCTGTGTAGACTAGTCCGAGAAGGTGCAGAGCATCGCCATGGTCGGGATCAATCGTGAGCACCTTTTTATATAGTCTCTCGGCTTTGTCGAAAGAGCCTTTTTTATGCCATCGGATGGCTTCCAGCATTATAGGTTGTAACATTCCTGTCTGATTCACCAGGTTTAAGATCAAAGGTAACACTTGCCTTTTAAAAATATATTTTACTTGATAGGATAAAAGATGTAAAGGAATGAGAGATCTTTTTAAACTCGATTTAACAACAATGCCGGATGCTGATTTACATAAATTTATCAGGCGAAAAGATGTTTATCGGCTTGCCTGTCTTTTATTGCCGCTGTTGGAGAAAATAATTTTATAATGCACTATGAAGAAATATATGCTACGTTGCATGAAATAGTTCGTTTGGCGCGCACAGGAGGGTATACCGATGCGGCTTCAAAGCTGAACACCGGTTTACAGCAGTTACAGCCGGTACTGACCTCCGGTAAAATAGCGTCTGAACACTTAAAAAAGCTGACCTATTCTCTGGAGACGCTCCTTTTAATGCAGAAACAGAATGACTGGGTTGCAGTCGCCGACATTATTGAGTTTGAGTTTTCCGTGCTTCTGAAAGAGGCCCTCGAATAGTTTGATTGACAGGCTTGTTATTTTTCAGCGCAGTAATAGTTTCAGAACCTCCATCGTTCCCTGCAGACCGCCAGCATTTCCTCGATCCTGTTGTCATAAGTATGGTTTCTGAGAATCTTATCAATACCGTTTTCAGCAATACGTTCGCGTTCTTCTTCATGCGTAAGGTAATAATCAATGAGCTCCTTGCAATGAGAGAGTGATTCGTATTCAACCAGTTCCTGATTTGGTCCGTCGGTAATGAAATAGAGGCTGTTACATTCACGTTTTTCAGTGAGCAGAAACGCACCGGCAGCTTTGGTATCGAAGTGGCGCTGGGTAAAGGATGTGCGAATCTGAATTCTGTTGATGTTGAGATTGATTTTTGTCGTACGGTAGTATCGGCACAGATTGTCGTAATAACAGGCTTCCGGAGTTACCAGTGAATCTTTAACAAATTGCTGCCAGTAGGGATCTCCGAAAAGGACGAACCTGTCTTTATACGTTTTAGAGATGTCGACAAGAAAATCGCGGCGGAATTGGTACCCGATCATCCATTCCATGGCAAAGATAAATTTTTCCTCAGGCACGGTAATCTGCTTTTTCCACAGGGAACAGTTTTGTATAATTAATTCGCGAATGTTAAGGGTAAAATCATTGTAGTAAGCTTTTTTCAGGTCAGCGTAAAGCGCTTTGCATTTCTGAATGTTCTCTGCCATTTCTTCGGTAATGATGATATCCATGAGATGCAGGCTGGAGTTGCCCACAAAAGCGATATCACGCTCCGGAACACGGGGAGTGTTTGTGTTAAAGTAAACCGGATCGGTGGCGAGGGGAAGAAAGTGGCTTGCATACCCTTTGCTTTCGAGAACGGCCGTGTATGATTTCTCGGATATGAAATCAATTCGCCGGGGGGACGGCGTGTATGCACGGGAATGGAACTCGTGGTAGTAGAACGGGTAGTCATGATACCAGTTGGCAATATAACAACCGGCTGAAATAAGTTTCTTCTGTAATTCTCCCCGGGTATCATAGCCGGCGTCGTTTATAGAAATGACGAGAGCAGGGCAGTGTTTTTTTAAGGTTTCGAAAATTGTTTCTGCGTGTTCGGACGGGGGTGAGAAGGGAATCGCCACATTTATGAATCGTATATCATTCCGTTTAGCAAGCGCGTTGAATAATTCCCGTGCAACCAGAGTTTCAGAATTAAAGAGGATGATATTCATTGGCGATTTTCACTCTGTATTATTTGTTGTTTTGATTTATGGAGATACTTTTTTCCCGCCACATATCACGATATGCCTCCTCCAGCGATTTTACAAAAGAGATACCGTTACAGATTGGTGACTGGGCAACCGTTGTTCGAAGGCCTTTACGCAATTTCGCCAGGCGCCCGGTGTCACTCGCTAAAAAAGCGGCAATCCTGATATATTTCTCGATATTTTCCGCGACCATGCTGGGGAGACCGATTCGTGAAAGGAGGCTGTAGCCAACCCGGCCCGCATGCATTTCTCCAATAAGAGATACTACCGGCACACCCATCCAGAGCGCCTCACAGGTTGTTGTTGTGCCGTTATATGGAAATGTATCCAGCGCTATATCAACCTTTCGATACGTATTGAGATGGTCACGGACAGAGGGTGCAAATGCGCTGAATTCCAGCCGCTCGTTCTCAATTCCCTGTTCATTGAAAAGTTTCCTGTATCGATCCTGTACCCATGGATCCTTGAATGGTTTTGATTTTATGAAGAGTTTTGCATTGGGTACTGCTTGTAATATCTTTGACCAGACTTCAATAGTCAATGAATTGATTTTTGGCAGATTATTAAAGGAGCCAAAGGTAATGTAGCCGTTCGATTTTACCGGCGCCTCGGAGACAGGAGGCGCGTCGACAGGAGGACGGTAACAGAGAAAACCGTCCTTTAACCGATAGAGCTTTTCGGTATAATAGATGTCCATGCCTTCAGGATCGGCCCATCTGTCGGTCAGCCGGTAGTCCATGGTGGAAATACCGGTAGTATTAGGATACCCGAGATAGGTGACCTGTACCGGCGCAAGTCTGTTCAGAAATAACGCTATCCGCTTATTCCCCGCATGTCCGGCAAGATCAACAAGTATATCAATATGATCCTGCAAAATCAGCTCAATAACCTCGTCATTTTTTTTGCCATGGATGTTATGCCAGTGGTGTGAAAGTCTTTGAAGACGCTGTGTCATGCTATCTGGATTTTCAACATCTGAGTAGCAATAAACCTCAAAGCTGTCAGGGTTATGAAACTTTAAAATCGGCTCGAAATAATAGGCCACTGAGTGCGTTTTAAAATCACCGGAGATATAGCCTATTCGTAAAGGTGTTTTGTCCTGGTGAAGCACGCGCCTGGGGTAGGTTTTTATTGTAATTCCACGTTTAACCCTTTTTTCCCATTCAAGATGTTCGCGGAAGATAGTATCAGCATCATTGAGGCTGTAATTCAAACAGAGCAGCATGTTCGATCCGGCTAACTCATTTTCAGGTTGTCTCTTAATGAATTCCCTGTATGTGTTAAGTGCTTCATCTATCAACCCCTGGTCCTTGAGGCTGTTTCCGAGATTCATATAAAAGGATACATTATTCGGATCAGTGGCGTGTAACTTTCTTGCTGCGAGTTCTGCATCCTTTGCTTTACCCAGAATAAGCATGACAGCGCTGTAATTAAGGAGTGCGCCTTTGTGATCGGGTTTTAGAGCAAGCGTTTTTTCATACTGTTTTGCCGCTTTCCCATAATGAGCGGTACGTTGTAATATCGCTCCATAATTAAAGAAGATATTTGGATTGGTGTCGCATAATGATGCGGCCTTTTCGAGGTGATGCAAAGCCCGGCCGTTTTTTTCTCCGGCGGAAGCAATAAGGCCAATAATATAGTGAGCATCAACATTTTCCGGTTCAAGCTCTATAACTTCCTGAAAAAAGCGTTCCGCCTTTTCAAGGTCGTTTTCTTTATAGGCCTGCTTGGCTGATTCCAGCAGTTGCGATACGCGATGCACATCACTCCCTTTGAAAGAAATAATGGTATCAATTTTTCTGTTCCCTCAATATCAAAGATACAATATTTCCTTTAATTGTCCAGTTTCATTTGGTGAGAATATGATTCAATTGAATAAAAACATGGACAATTTTCAACCATTTACCGATATTAATAATGATACACAATAACGGAAAAGAACAGGGGACAATAAAGCACAGAACCGTTCGGCAATCCATAAGAAAGGAGCCGCATGTAAAGGGAATGCATCAGCCTGCACTTGAGCAGCCTGTTGTACGGCGTGATTTCATTAATGTCCTTTTCGGATTAATAGCGACAGAGGGTGGAGGATGCTTTCATTTATATAAGGTTCTGGCGTAACTTGGTGAGTGAAACGAAGACTTGGTGAGTGAAACGAAGACTTGGTGAGTGAAACGAAGACTTGGTGAGTGAAACGAATAATCTATTACATAACTCAGCATTAAAACCGGATTTATTTACGGATAACAACGGGGTTGTATTTGAATCTGCTGCGTGGCCAGGGTTAAAGCTTAACGTAATGATGTTATAGAAATAATTTTCAGGCAGGCAGCAATTATGGTATAATTCAGGCAATGAACGCTTTTACAAATCAGAATTAGTATGATATCACACAAGCATAAATGCATATTTATACATATCCCCAAGACAGCGGGATCAAGCATTGAACGTGCCTTAATGCAATCTTCCGGTGAGTTTCGGTTTTTCAAACCTGAGGATTTCAACGTTGAGAAACTGCCTCCTCATGTGTACGGCTACAATGGCATTAATCGCTGGGATATTAAGCATCTGCCGGCACGCTTTCTGAAAGATTCTTATAACGACTATTTCAAGTTCTGTTTTGTACGCAATCCCTGGGACCTGGTGGTATCCTGTTATTTCTGGTGGATTCAGCAGACTAAGATGGAATTCCGGAAACTTCAGGGAAAGCTTCTGGAAAAGATCGGCTTTACCAATTATGCCGTTTCATGTTATACCGATTATATCAATGAGATCTTTCACTGTGGGATGGGGCAGTGCTATTGGATTATGGATGAAGATAATAAAACCGCCATAGTGGATTATATCGGTCATTTCGAGAATCTGCAGGAAGATTTTAACACCGTTTGTGAGATCGTTGGGATAGAAAAGATACAACTAGCAACAGTAAATAAATCAGAGCATAAACCCTTTTACGAGTATTATGATGATACAGTTGCAAAGTTAATTGAGTATAAATATATGTGGGATGTAAAACGGTTCGGGTACACTCTGAAAGACAAGGGAGCGTAAATGATCTGGCTTGCTTCCTGGCCGCGCAGCGGCAATACATTTCTCCGTACCATTCTCTGGAACTGCTTTCGGCTTAAATCCACCAGTGTATATCCTCAAGATCTCGGAGGGAACAGGAAACTGGCTTTACAGGTTGGTCATGTTGAGCATACTGAGATACATAAAGGTTCATTCATGCCCGGTGATCCGATACTGGTTAAAACCCATGAGCATCCTACTGATGACAAACCGGCAATATATGTTGTTCGCGACGGACGACCTGCCTGTGTTTCGTTATGGAAATTCTATAATAAATCAGCGCCGCTTTCAGTAATCGTATCCGGCCGGCATCGTTTCGGCACCTGGGCGAATCATGTAAAAGCCTGGAATCCCAGGAATCGTCCAAACACGCTGCTTGTCAAATATGAAGATATGGTTGAGCATTTGTCTGACGTAATAAACAGCATAGGTACTTTCCTTAAGCGCGAACCCTTATCGTATGACATGCCGTCCCGTGAGCAGGTCGCGGGACAGGGGGGGCGTCATGTTAATACCTTTTCCGACTGGAAAGAGGCGCTTACAGGTGATGACCTCACACTTTTCTGGGATACGAACAGGGACATGATGGAATCGATATATGGAATCGTCGAATAGAATACCGGTTTAACCAGATTCGTTATCAAGAAACCACGCACCGACATTTCGTAACATTTCTATCTTCGGTTTTGATTCTTTGGGGGTTAGCACATGGCTTATGTACGGTTCGCTATTTGGAATATGGAGACGGGGAAATTTCCTGAAGGGTAAGACACCCACGGTTATAGTATCTCCTTTGCCTTCCATAACCTGGTCGCTACAGAGGAGACGATACTTGCCAAAGACTACATGGTATTTCGACTGTATCTGCCAGCGGATATTTTCACCGGCAATAACATAGTTCATAGATATCTGATCGTCACCGGTCTGCACTACGCTGTTTTCAAGTTTATCCCAGATTATTTTCATCGCTGGCGAACTTCTCACAATGAAAAAACCGCAGCATACAACGAAACCCCATAGTCGTTGTACATTTTCCGGCCAGATAGTCCCCTGGGATATCATGAGGTCGATAGAAGGAAACGGATCATAATATTCGGGGATAGGATTCTTAAACCAAACCGCGTCTACGTCGGAATGAATGAAATCTATATTGTGGTCAACGAGGAATTTAAAGACGATTATTCTTAAGCGCCACAATTCACACAGATTTTCTACATTGTCAAGTAAAACCGTGCGATACCCTTTTGTTAAAAGATATTCGTGCAATTGTTTGTCTAATGAAATAATTATAAAATTGTTGATAGCAAGCCGTGAAAGCCCTTCAATCCAGTTTCGTAGCACCGGTAGATATGACCAGTTTGCAAATGCTATTATAAGGGGCTTTTTAATTGATGATATCCCGTATATGGCAAATTTTTTTTCGATATCGTTATTCATTTCTGCTATGAATATTTGTTGCAAATATTATTTATTTCTGACAGTAAACTTTAGCAAATTTTCCAGGAATACAGGATCGTCCTTAAAAAACGTTTTTACCGATTGTTTATAGAATTCGATAAAATCGCTGCTATGCTTATAGGGGCTTGTAACCTCAAATGCCTGTAAAGAATCTTCCACCCATTGCGGTTCGGTTTCAATTCCAAGGAATCCGGCCATTTCCTCAAGGGTTGCCCGGTTAAAATCATGCTCAAAAAAGTAGAAAAACCGATCCGGAAATTGCCTTTTAAGATCTAAAAACCAGGCAAATTCTTTAAGTATTGCAGTAAGAACACTTTTTGGGGAAAAATCATGCAATCCTGTAAAAAGGGTCGCTTTGCCCTTCAGATTTGACATCGCACAATCGAGCGGGTTTCTTATGGGCATAAGAAAACGTAATAGACGGTTTCTTTGAAAGTGCTCGGATAAGTTGATATTATTTTTTCGTATAAAGTTGGAAACTCGTAAAGATTCTTTCCAGAAAAAGCAGTGTATAGAATTTTTTATCAGGGAATTGCCATATCTGTTTTGGTAAATTCGTCCAATTACATGTTTATCATCAAATGCATGCGATAAAGTTATTGAACCGCCATAATCTGCCCTTGAACCGCCTATTGAGGCTTTAATAGCAAATGCTAAAAAATTTTTGAATGTCTGCAGGTTATTATGCAATAAAAAATTACGATTGTCCTTTGTCAGAATTCGTATACCTGCATGATTCAGAACCTGACAGTTCGGATGCAGGAAGAGAATTGAAGCGATCAGCGTGGTAAGGTTTCTGTAAGGTCCCAGTGCTATACAAACGGTTTTAAGATTACGAAGATCAATTTTTTGCAGATTCGGACTCTCAGACATGATTCGGTTTGTTTATCCTTTATTGTTTAGTTGTAATCAAAGTATGTCTGGCGATAAAATAGCACATTACTTTTATTTGAGCAATTACATTTTCTAGTTCACCAGGGATGCCGTTATTTGGAACAGATAATTAGTTTCCTTTATTTTGACTGTTCCGGTACATATCAATAAAAGTGTCTTCAAGATTTTTTGTAAATTTTTTCCCGTCGCACAATTTAGATGATAGTAGAGTCTTTCGTAAATTCTGCCGCATTCTGTCTAACAGAGCGACATCCTTTGAAATGTTGATCGCTTTGGTAATATACTCTGGGGCAGAGGAGGCGATCAGCTCCACCTTGCCAAGATTGGACAAAATGGAATAACCCACACGTCCTGCATGACGATTTCCTATAAGGGTAATGACCGGCACGCCCATAAGCAGTGATTCGAAGGTAGTGGCGGTTCCGTTATAGGGAAATGTGTCAAGTGCGATATCGATATTGTTATATTCCCTGAGATGATCTTCCTGTGTATAGCTATGCCCTTTAAATTGGAGTCTGTTCTCCGGGATGCCTCTTTGAATAAATAACTCCCGGAATCGCGTGAGGGTGTCATTATCAGCAAAGGGCTTCGATTTCAGCAGCAGTTGTGAATCCGGAACAGCATGTAGCAGATCAGCCCAGACCTTAATTGTATAATCATTGATTTTTGATAGATTGTTAAAGGAACCGAAAGTAACAAAGCCGTTTTTTAATGCAGGTGTGGGGTGTACCTCCGGTGCCGTGTCCGGAGGACGATAACAGAGGAAACAGTCCGGCAGGCGGACGAGCCTTTCCGTATAAAACCGGTCATACCTTTCCGGATCGGCAAAGGAATCCGTCAATCGGTAGTCCATTGTTGAAAGTCCCGTAGTATTGGGATAGCCCAGATAGCTTACCTGAATCGGCGCCGGCTTTTGGAGAAACAGGGTGAGCCGGTTATCACCCGAGTGCCCTGCCAGGTCTACAAGAATGTCGATGTTGTCTTTTTGTATCATCGAGATGACAGCCTTATCTCCAACGTTGTAAATGGAGCGCCAGGTGGAAGCGTGGGATTTAATGCGATCCGTTATCTCATCGGAAGAAGGATTGTCTGCATAACAGACTATAGTAAATTTGTCGGCATCATGATTCTCGATAATCGGTTCTATAAAGTAGCCCACTGAATGAACTCTGAAATCGCCGGAGATATACCCGACATTGATGGTTTTGTTTTTCGTATCACGCTTCAACGGAGGTTTAATTTTTTCTTTCACGAGGTGTGAAAAACGGCGTTCATAATCCAGATGCCTGTTAAATAGTTCTTCCGGGTCATTTGAAGTGTAATTGAGGCAGAGAAGAAGATTTGAGGCGGCGAGGTTGTTTGACGGATTCAACTCAAGAGCCTTGAGGTAGTATGATTGTGCAGTGTCAATGAAACCCTGTGCTTTGTATATATTGCCCAGGTTGATATAGGCGTCGGTGAAGAAGGGGTTTTTTGAAAGAATAAGCAGACACAGTTCTTTCGCCTGTTTCAGGTTTCCCATAGTGCCGAGTATTACGGCACATTTATTCATAGCATGCAGATTGTGCGGTTGCAGCCTGCATACTGCTGAAAATAATTTCAGAGCATCGGAGAAGCGACCTGTTTCCAGAAGAACAGAAGCGTAGCTGTACAGTATTTCCGGATTTTCGTTCGAATTATCTGCTGCTGACTTGAGGTGGTTTATGGCGGTTGCGGTATCTCCTTTTTGAAAGGCAATAACCCCCAGGAGATGAAGCGCCGCCGCATTGCCCGTATCCGTATCAAGTGCCTGACGGCAATAGTTCTGTGCCTGATGAAGGTCTCCTTTTTTTAAAGAACTTTGAGCGGCGCGTATTAGTTCTGAAGTTGACTGCATGACTATTCTTCCGGGGTGAAGTTAAAACTTCTTATTTCCTTCCCATACGAACACCAATAGATTGTGATTTCAGGATGTTATACAATTCTTTAATATTTTCTGGCAAGGCAGCAGTATCTTCTTCAGAGAATTGATGGTGATTTAAATCTTTTTCAAAGAAACCGTTTATATTCTTTTTCATTTCATCGCGGGAGAGCGGTGACTTCAGTACACGGAGAATATCGAAAAAATCGTCATCAAGGTTATACATAAGGCTGTCATAGTCTACGACAACAGCCGGTATATGTGCAATGCTGTCTATCAAACGGATGTTATAGATATACCAGAGATTCAGCCCAATCTCTATGGATAGTTTATTGCGTTTGTTAAGTGAACTGGCAACGCCGAGTGGATGCCTGAAACAGATAACCACATATTTCAATCGTGTGCAGTATTTCTTCCACAGGTCAAGGGTCAGGCAGAGGCGGGGATCCTTTATAATTGAGCCTTGGAAGGTCCGGTTAAACCGGATAATCTGATCTTTTACACTATCTTCCAGGTGTGCAATTGCTTCGGGCGAAGGTGGATTATACCAGGCCCCGCCGGCAGAGGTAAGCAGGGTGTTATTAATAAGTACCGTATCCAGATTTTCAAAGTGGCCTTTCCGGTTGTCGAATTGAGGTTGATTAGCATTAAGCATGTCTGTGGCGTTTCCCGGAGAAAAGCCGCATTTGCTCAGGAGCCCGGCTATGCAGCTTGTTCCGCTCCGGTGCATACCTGTGATTGCAATAATAGGGTTATCCATTACCTTGCCTGAGTGGTGCAACTGAGGGGCTCCGCTAACTTTCCCGAGATTAAATACATAATGGTAAGTTTTCGGTTGTAACAGGGTATTCAACGGGAAGCTGTCAAACGGCGCCCGATTGACTGGATCCGGTTTTAATGCGGTACAGGAGACCGGAAGTTGCTCTTGGTACTTTTTGACAAATGCATCTCCGTATGCTTTCCAGCTCTCCTTGAACGCACCTCCTGAGAAGTGTTTTACAAGAATATCGGTGGTGACAATTATCGTATGGGTTTTCCTTATTTGCATGCAGATGTCGAGATCGTAGAAATGAAATTTGTCAAAGGTCTTTTCATCGAACTGTATAGTGTCAAAGAGTTCTTTTTTCACGGCAAAAAAGAGGCCGTCAACAGCAACGACTTCAGAATCGACTTCTTCTTCAGAGAAGACGGTTAATATACATCTGTTTTCTTCCGGAATTTCATGAACCACCTTGCCTTTAATAAAAGGACGGCCCGCGGCGACCCAGAAGGGATTATCCCGGAAAAGATACTGTGTTCCCGCTACACCGATACAACCAAGTGATGAATCCGCATCAAATTTTTGTAACAGTTTTATTCCCCAGTTCTGCGTGATAAAGAACACATCCTCATGGACAAAAACGATAATATCACCGGTTGCTTTTTTTACTCCCAGGTTGTATGCGGCACAGATGCCGAAAGAACTTTTTGTATTGTCAATCCTCAGATACTCATGCCGGCAGCCGATGGAAGCCGCTATATGCTTGCTGTGTATGGTATTTGAAGGATCGGTGTTTGAACAGACTACTACGCTTATCATACCGGGAACCTGACTGATATTTGTATTATCTCATTCATTGCTCTGTTTTAGATGTATAAGAGAGTATTTTGCCAGCCATAACAGCATATATAGTATATTATCCCGCTGAATTGATTTCAGGGAAAAATGTTCAAGAATATCGGCGACAGATACTGATTTCTGCAATAGAACAGACAAAATTTCAGTTATGGTATCGTTGTCCAGTAAACTGCTGATGTCGGTATAAGGTACGGGTAATATTCCCGATTGCACCGCTCTCCTTCCTTCTGGAGTTATTGAACATTCAGTGTCACTGCCGATAATGCCGGTGGGATAATGACTGAACGTATAAAGATAATCGTTTGCAAAAGGGTTTTTTGATATGGATACTTCTCCGGTATATGAGACGGACTGTTCATGCAGCTTGCTCCATAAAGATTCGTAGGAGGCAATGATATCAGTCCAGAGATATTTCCGCACTGTTTTTTTCTTTGCTTCTTCCCCCATGACGCGGCGTTTTGTTGTATCAGTAACGAGTTCCAGAAGATGATTATACAGCGCTTCGGTATCGACAACCATGCACTGTGAAAGCATGAGCTGAAGAGTACTGAAATTCATAATGTCGGACAGTTCCGCCAGTTGAAAAGCGTCGGTCCAGAGTGTCGGTATTTTGTACCCGGTACTGCCGTGTGTTACGAGTTCACTGTAGCCGTTAATATCGGAGACCACAGCCGGCAACCCCGCGGCCATTGCCTCGATAACAGAGATACCAAACGTCTCCTGTAAATTGTCACTGAGCGAGATATATACATCCGCGGCGCCATAGAGATATGGTTTTAATGCATCTGAGAAATTGGTAATAAGGTGTACAGAATGTTCCTCTCCGCATTCAGCAATAATTTCCCTGACCAGTTTTATTTCTCTATTATTTGCCCCTCCCGCAATAATAAGGCGAACAGGTTTATCTGAAGAATGTTGCATAACCCTTTGAAAGGTTTTTAACAGTGGATAGAGATCCGCTTTCGTTTGTGGGGACAATCTGCCGATAGTAAGAAAAATTATTGCCTCAGTCGGGAGTGAAAGCCGTTGTCTGGCTGATGATTTGTCGGGGATTTTAAGCAGTCTGGCATCTATACCGAGCGGGATAATTTCGGTATTTCCCTTGAATGCAGGGGTGAAACCCACATTTGCTATAGTCTTCTGTAAATTCTGAAATACTTTATCCAGAACTTTTTTACCCGCATTGCTTGAACAGATTATAGTATCATAGGGTAAAAGCGGAGCGGTACAAATTTTGAATGCATGGTAATTCGTTTCTATTCCATTAAGTGAATGGATTAGGCCCGTGATTGGGAATTTGTTTTTTGCGTAGGCGTTGCGGAAATAAACCAGACCCGGAAAGAAATAACCCCACCCGCCGAGGTGGAATACATGGTATTCAGTAGTGGTAATCTTTTCTTTAAGATTATTGAACAGATAAAGCTGAATCTTTTTCTTCCGGTTTTCCGGCAGCGATTCCTGCTGCAGCCTGTTTTTGGTTAATATAAGGTGATTTACACTCAAGCAGAACAGGTGAAACTCGTCAAAATTGCCGACAGACAGCAGGGCCTTGAAAAATTCATAATTTGCTACATGCCTGCCAAGCTTGTAAGCATTTTCACCGGTTTCAACAAAAGGATAGATTGTTCCAAAGATTTTCATTCTTTTCTCATTCTATTATTCTTTAAGAAATATTTCTACAGCTTTTTTACAGAATGTCCTGTTGTAATTAAGGGATAATTCCCGTTTTTTTTTCAGGTGCGTTGCAATGGCGTCTCTTCGTACAAGAAGTTTTTCAAAAGCATTTATCAGAACGATTTTTTCAGTAACGTCATTCTGATTCAGGCAGTATTCACGGAGGTTAATAGTCTCCATAAAGGCGTCTACCTTAGTATTGTATGATACACCGATAAAAGGTACACATCGACCTGCTGCGAATATAAGACTGTGCCCTCTCATACCTATTGCCCCATAACACGAATCGTAGATGGTAATAGCCTCGCGGGCGGTATGGGGTATAATGCAGGTGAAACCCTTTGCAGTAATATGCTCCGCCAGAGGAAGATCATCCGCGGAGTCATGCAGAATGAAAAGAGGGAAAAAGTCATGGTGAAGAAGCCAGCCGGCAAAATCAGTAAAAGCAGTAATAAGTCCCGAATGTAAACCTTCCCTACAGGAGCGACATGTTATTGATAAACCAATAATATTTTTAGATGCAGGGATATTCGGTTTATACCATGAAAGTGGCTCAAGAAAAGCCGACGGACATGGCACGAGGCTTATATCCCGGTTGCCGTATTCCTCAAGAATATTTATGGTCCACAGATCGCGGGCGCTTTTCAGGCTGATGTACCTTTGGAAATCAGCAACATGCTTCAGGAACGTGTTATCCAGTTGCCAGACCTCGTTGTCGGAGTATTCGCTGTTGAACCCGATTGCATAGGTAACCGTGGGGAGCGACAGCTCCTCGAGTTCAGTTGATGATAACGGAAAATACCAGCCGGAAGCAAGTGGTTGTTTGAAATACAGCCCTCCTCCGCCTATGACGATACCGGATACGCTTAAAGGAAGAGCCTTGAGTTGAGCCAGTGTGTCGGTGCGGCAGGAAAGGGTACAAAAGAAAAAACAATCCATAAGAGAATGAAACAGAGCCCGTATTCCGGCAGCAGAGCCGGAGTCACCTATGTTGGTGGTGTTTGGAAAATAATGGAGGAGGTACTTTCTATCAGGTGGTGTAAGGTTGTTTCTAATTTGAAACCGTTCTATTTCCCGGTTAATTAAAGCGTTAGAGTCATCGTACTCTACCGCTTTCGTATACCAGTCGGCGGCATGGGTGATTTCTCCCATTTCTTCCAGGCATTTACCTGCCATGAAACTACTGAATGCAGGATTCTCCATCTTCTCAACAAGGAGGCAGAATTGCTCAAATGCCTGCTTATACCGCCTCTCCTGGAAAAGAGAGTTTGCCGTTTGAATTGTAATCGCTGCCACAGTATTTTCCGGAAAACAGGTTGCCTATAATAAATATTCTCTAAAATTAAAATAAGCATCCTTTGCGGTTTTTACAACACTTCTTTTCTTAGGATTTTATCATAGGATTTTTTCACTGACAGGTATCTGCACTTAACAAACGCTTCTCAAACGGAAGCTTTTTAAAAAAGTAGATACCATAACTGTCGCTGCTTTGAACTCTTATTAATGGTGTATGAATTTATTTTTAATTTTTAAACAGTGAATACTAATTATCTTTTTAATTATAACTGCAGATGAAGGTGAAAAATAGTAATGAGTGGTCTGGAACCAAAAAGGGAAAGAGACTGTATTCTTTGTAAAGCAAAATGCTGTCGTCATGTTGCTACGGGAATTGATACGCCCACTTGTAAAAGGGATTACGACAACATCCGGTGGTATTTGATGCATGAAAATGTCCATGTGTTTATCGACATGGACGGTGAATGGACGATAGAATTTTTTACCCCATGTAAAAATTTATTGCCGGATAACACCTGTGCGATATATTCTGAACGTCCCCGGGTATGCCGCGATTATCCCGCTGCGGATGAAATGTGTGAGTATGAAGATGATGAGCCGCCTTATAAGGAACTCTTTACAACTGTAGAAGAGTTTGAATCCTATCTTCAAAAAAGAGGGATTGAATGGCGCTGGAAAAGATTAAAAAGCTAATTCCCGATATTACAGGGTTATGCCTGCAAGATTATACTTTTGCAGTTGCTCTTTTTTCCCGCCCTTCTTCAGATATTTTTTAAGAAATTTTTTAGCTTCCTTTTCATTCTTAAGATTGTTGTAATAGATGTTTGCGATTTTTAAAAAAGTCTCAATATAGCTGTCATCACCATACTTGACCGCATTTTCGTAGGCTTCAATAGCCTGCATATAATTGCCGAGCATTTGAAGCTCCCTGCCCAAAACAGAATAGAGTTCGGCGCTCTCCGGATTATGTTTCAAACCTTTCTGTACAATATCTACCGCACCTTTATGTTTCTTCTTCCTACTTCGTATTCCTGCAATGAGTTTATAGGTTTCCGGTATCTGCGAGTATTTATCAGCGACCTCTGAATAAATATCAAATGCTGAAGTGTATTGTCCGATACCTTCATACGCCTTACCGAGATTGAGGAGTAAAAAGGGATTATAGGGGTCTTTTACCAGGGCCTTACTGAAGTTTACGATCGCGTTATTATAGTTCCCCTTGTATAGATCAATGCGCCCCTTTCCGGCTAAGGCTTCCGGCATTTCCGGATGCAAACGGAGGGCTACTGAATAGGAAATGAGAGCGGCCTGAATATTTCCCTTCATTTCGAGCAGTTCACCCTGTACAAGATGATCCCATACCGTTTTCTGATCGTTTTTTCGCCGGGCAATGAGTGTTTTTACTTTATCAACATTTTTCCATAAGAGATAGATATGGGAAAGCCGATAGAATGCTTCATGATTATCAGGATTTTTTATAAATACCTGTTCGAAAATATCCTTTGCCGCTTCATTCTGGTAACTCAGTACCAATGTTCGACCCAGCTTCATCATGACATCTTCATCATAACCCAGAATGACCAGTGCTCTTCTGAAAAAACCAGCTGCTTTTGCGCACTGGGTTTCTTCAAAATAGATATCGCCAAGATAGGTAAAGCATTCAGAACATTTATCGCTTAAAGATATTGCTTTCAATAAGATATTTTTTGCTTCTTCAACCCGGTCCGATTCTTTATAGAGAAATCCTGCATAGCTTAATATCTCTGAATTGGTTGAATCGATTGTTAACGCATCCTCTATCGTTTTCATGGCGATATTACTTTTACCGACAGCATGATTTATCTTGGCATACAGAACAAGAAAGCGTGAATTGAAAGCATCATTTTTAATTGCCTGTTTTATATAGGTTAACGCCTCGTCAACTTCTCCCTGTATAAAAAGATATTTACTGCAGGCATACAGTGCCTCTGTATGTTCAGGATTTAATTCAAGCGCTTTTTTGATATGTTTTGAAGCGGTCTGATACTCCTTTTGTTCAAGGTAAAATTCACCCAGTAAGCACTGAATGTCAGCATTCTCGGGATTTATCGCCAGGGCTTTTTTCAAATGAGAGTAACGTGCGTTATCATTCCCGTTGGACGCGTATATGCCTGAGAGAATAATATGTGTTTCGGTTTCTTGGGGATTCATCTTACAGGCTGTTTCAAGGATATTTACAGCTTCCTCTGTTTTCCCCAGACCCAGAAGTGAACAACCGAGCTCCACTTTAATCGAGTAGTTGTCAGGGTCAAGCAGTGCAAGTTTTTTTAATGTTAATGAAAGATTCTCATTATCATTTATACTACGGTAGCAGAGGGCGAGATATTGCAATACTTCGCTATTGGTACTGTCAAGGCTGTGTGCTTTTTTAAATAATTTGATTGCCGATTTATTATCGCCGCTGTTATGAAAGGCCAGGGCTGATTTATATATGATGGTAAAATTGTTTGGCTTTATCTCATTGGCTTTATTATAAAAGTTCAATGCTTTTGTGAATACACCGCGGTTATAATAGAGGTCTCCCAGTTGCATCCAGGCTTCATCATCATTTGGATTTAATTCCAGGTATTCTTTATAGTTTTTTACTGCACCTGCCTTGTCATTTTGTTTTAGGCATACTTCGGCCAGTTTTTTCCAGTAGAAAGGTTTAATATTTGGCAGTTTGATACTTTTTTCGAGTATTTCACGAACGGCTCCCCAGTTATGAGCTTTTGCGTAAAGATTTGCCAAACGGTTATAATTCTTCAGATAGTGAGGATACTTTTCAATATTCCGGCGATAAGCCTCGATAGCCTCTTCGATATTATCACCTTTTTCGTAAAGCAATGCGATTTGATGGGTATAGATAGTTTTCTCTTTATCATTAGCGACATCAAGACACTTTTTATAGTATTTCAGCGCATTATTCAAATCGCCGATTTTATCATAGGAGACAGACAGCATAACCAATGCTTCCTTTAATTTACTATCGCGGGAGACAATTTTTTCCAGCCAGGGAATCGCCTTCTCCGGCTTGCCGAGTATACAATAAGCGTCCGCAAGAGCAAGCATGTCGCTTTTTTCTGTTATTTCCGATTCGGGGATTTTTTCAAGAAGGGAAAGTACCGCTTTGTAGTTTTTCCTGCGGTATTCCATACGTGCAAGATGAATGTTGCACTGGGGATTTGAATAATTGTTGTTTACAAATGTCGTAAAAATAGAATAGGCCTGTGCCGTATCGTTCAACTGTTCATAAAGGAATCCGGCTTTCGCAAGATAATCGGTATACCTGGTATGATCAAGTTCGTACAACCGAAGGTAGATTTTAGCAGCCTCCTTTTCCCTGTTTTCTTTTCTATAAATTTCTGAAAGGCTGAGTAATCCCTTTTCGTGCTTCGGGTCGAGTGTAATGCACTGCATATAATATTCAATTGCTTTTTTCATGTTCATTACATGGGCATACCCGTTACCCAGTTTGAAAAAGATTTCACTGTCCGGTTTTCCTGATTCAAATGCTTTCTCGAGGATTTCTTCGGCCGAAGAAGTCTTATTCAAATGTAAATAGGCTACCGCCAGATTAAAAAGGGATTCTGCATCCTTTGGCACTAATGTCAGCAGTTTTTGATATTCCCGTATTGCTGCATTGTACTCCTCAAGGTTGAAATAGATAGTTGCGATACGTTTTTGAATATAGGGTTCTTCTTTCAGGAAAAACCGGGCCTTTTTATAGTCCCTGAGAGCAGCAGAATAGTTTCCCTCTTGGTACCAGGCGTCACCCAGATATCGATATGCGTCAGGATGTTCGGGATTAACCTTGAGTATCTCTTTTAAGTGAGATATGGCAGCTCCCATATCTCCCTTTTTCAAGTACAATAACGCCAAAGAAAGCGTACCTTTGGTTTTATCCTTCAATAACGGTATAGCATGGTTATATAGGTAAAAAGCTTTGTCATAATTGGCTTTATTTGTGTAAATGTCTCCCAGGGTCAGGAGTACCCGGGCTTCCTTCTTTTTTCCCTTTTCAAGGAATTGTTCGAGATGAAATATTGCATTAGCAGTGTCACCGATCTGGTAATAGAGCAGGCCCAGTTTTTTTTGCAGGAACAGACTGTCAGGAAAGATGTTTTCCGCTTTTTGCAGAAGTTTCAACGCTTTTTCCGGCTTCTGTGCGTTTTCCCATGCGTTAACTGCTTTGAATAACAATGCATAGTCGTCGCTTTTATTTTTAAGCGCGGCTTCATAAAAGAGAGCGGCCTTTTCGTAATCATTTGACTGTGCATGAATTTTTCCGATAAGAGATGTAGGAACCGTTGCATCTTTAACAAGCCCCGCGCTTTTTGTCAGCACTTCTTCAGCTTCTTTGTATTTTTTCAGGTGAAATAGTGCTTTTCCCTTTTCGAGAAGCGCATCGCCATTATTTGGATTTTCTGAAAGAATTTTATCTGCATAGGTAATTGCCGCTTCAGAATTCTGATTCTTATTGTTCAATCGGGCGAAAAAGAGAAGGCTGTTTGGCTCAGTACTATCCGCCCGAAGAATTATACTGAAAGCCTTCTTTGCTCTGGTATATTTACCCATATCTTCAAGTGCCAGCGCTCCTTCAAGCATAAGAGTACGGGTTATTATTCCTTTCCGTTCAGCATGGGATGCATAAGAGAGGGCCTCTGCAGGTTTTTCAGATAACCGATAGTTTTTACAAACATCACCGTACAGTGAGGCGTAATTGGGCAAGATGATAAGAAGATTTTTTAATTGCTCAATTGCACTTTCGTATTTTCCTGAAGATTCGTATAGTCGAGCCGCAATATATTGCGCCAGAAGGTTGTGAGGATCCCGCTCAACAGAGCTGATTAATTCCTTTATTGAGATTTGTATTTCCTGAGGGGTAGAAATGTATCTTCTGGCAACGATAGTACCGATAATTTTCATCTCTTTCGGATCGGTTGACACTGTTTGAAGATTAAAGAAACGGGACAACTTTTCTTTATTCAGACTGATTCCGGAAGCTTTAAAAAACCAGAATACGCAGGAATCCATTGCGCTTGAGAAATCCGGTAAACTGAAATTTAGCTCAAATGAACCAAAATGTTTTGAACCAACCGAAGAGATCATCTCTGCATAGTAATGTATTGATTTACCATCACGACTTATCTCATACGTATGAAGCAATATATGGGTCGCGCGGAGATCTTTTGCAAATGATGAATAGACGTTACTGTTTTTAGCCGGATTAACTCCCGATTCTTTTACCATCTGATAAATGGTTTCAGATGGTATGATATCAAGGCTGTTGCTTGCACCTATTCTGAAGTGCAGATATTGTTCAACGAGTCCGCTAAACCATTCGTTTCTGTCAGTTTTCCCGCCCGAGGCGTTCACGGGAATACCGATTATCAAAGACGCTCTTTTGTCAAGTGTAAAGCCCGATGTTCCTTTTTTTTCAGCGGCCGAAAGAGAAAGAATGAAGATGAATATGAGCCAGGGAAAAGTCAGAGTCTTACGCATGGGATAGCTCCTTATGTATTCAGGTAGAAACGCAGATTAATCGCTTAAATAAAAAGCTCTTCCTAATACTAATATACTATAGTATCCCGTTATTTATGAAAATATTCAATGAGAAATTGAAAAAGCGGAAATGATATTTCCGCTTTTCTCAACTAAATAGCATCCATTATTTAAATAAATAATTTAGTTTGCCATACGTAACTATTTAATTACTAAATGAATGCAGCTACATCGCCATAGGCAATAAAATCTGAAATGGTGCTTTTATGGAGGTGAAAGAATTCTTCTAATCGTCGATATGAGCCTGATTCAATGATTTTGGCGATTTTATAGTCTTCACCCTTCTGAATGACTTTTTCAAAGTAGTCAAATGCCGTTTCAAACATTTGATAAATCGAAAGGATTATTTTAGCGTTTGCGCCGAGATTCTTTGTCCAGATATGACGCAACGCACGATCCGTCATTCCCATCATTTGCGCCCATTGTGAAACGAACTGAGGGGACCTCTCAAAAAGTAATTCAGTAGATATGGATAGCGAATCATTCGTGGTTGAAGCATACTTTGGATTAATAATGTTGAGAAGTGAAAAATAATTCACTTTTTTAAAAAAGAGTAAGCTGTCGAAATCACCGGATTTTTCAATGACATCTTTAGCCCCGAGAGCATGTGCGTTAAAGCCCTTTGCGGGAGAAGGCCGACCGGTAAAGATGATAAACGAAACACGGGCGCCAAACCTTTTAAGAAGGATAAATTCATCATTTTTCATGTCGGTTATACCTAAGTCAAGGACACAGAGATGAGTGCGTGGCGGGGAAGATAAAATTTTTTCAGCCTGCTGGGAGGAGGTTGCCTGGTAAACGGTATAAATCCCGATTGGCTTAAATATCTCATTCAGAACCGAGAGTATCTCCGGATCATCATCCACAAGTAAAATATTAACCGATTTATCCAGATAGTAAAAAGGCTTGCGGGTTTCAGGCATAATTAGTAATAAATTTTTTTTACGGAAAAAGTTATGCTATACTTCATTATTATGTATCTACATTATTATGTATCTACAGATATTATACTTTACAGCATATAATTTAGCGACCTTTTTTTAATAAATATTTGTCTCTCAGGAAAAGTCCTCAGAGCAAGATTGTTTACAATATAATAATACTGGTATCCTGGAAGAAGTAACCTGAACGTGTTGATATGCCGCGAATAGAGAAAAGGCGGCGCTCGAAAGAATAATACCTATATTTAGTTAAAGGGTGTACAGAGAAATAACAGAAATTTTTATGTGCGGAAAGATTCTAACCCGTTGAAATCAAGTGTGATAAAGTAGTCGTCCGTCGTTTCCCTTCTCCTGATTTCAAAAACCTCACCATTTTCACGAAGGAGTAATTCAGCAGAACGAAGTTTCCCGTTATAATTGAATCCCATGGCATGACCGTGCGCACCGGTGTCGTGAATAACAATGATATCCTCCGGTTCAAGCTCCGGCAATTTTCTGTCAATTGCAAACTTGTCATTATTTTCACATAATGAGCCGGTAACATCATAGAGATGGTTATGGTCTTTTTCTTCCTTACCCGGAACGGTAATATGATGATATGCACCGTAGAGGGCGGGACGCATAAGGTTCACCATACAGGCATCAAGGCCGGCAAATTTTTTATAGGTGTGTTTAATATGGAGGACCTTGGATACCAGATAGCCGTATGGGCCGGTAATCATCCTGCCGCATTCCAGATACAGTTTGAGCGGATGACAATTATTTACCCGTATTATTGTATCATATTTTTCTTTAATCCCTTCTGAAATAGTGTTCAAGTCAACCGGTGAATCCTCAGGTTTATAAGGAATACCAATGCCGCCGCCAAGGTTCACAAATTCAAAGGTAATATCTAATTTTTGAGATATTTCTACAACCAGATTGAAGAGCATTTCTGCGGTGTCAATAAAATAATGTGGATTTAACTCATTTGAGATTACCATGGTATGCATGCCGAAACGGCGTATTCCTTTTTCCCGTGCAACGGTATAGGCCTCGAACATTTGTTCTTTTGTAAGACCGTACTTTGCTTCTTCCGGTTCACCAATGATTGCATTGCCCCGTTTTACATTTCCCGGATTATATCTGAAACAAATCAGCTCGGGAAGACCGGCATATTTTTCAAGGTAGGCCAGATGAGATATATCGTCAACGTTTATTATGGCTCCCAGTTTTTTTGCCAGCTGAAACTCTTCGGCAGGAGTGTCATTTGAAGAAAACATAATATTTTCACCGCGTATTTGTACCTTCTCCGCAAGCAGTAACTCCGTGAGAGAGCTGCAATCGGCGCCGAAACCTTCTGCGTGGAGGATTTTCATTATATACGGATTTGGTGTTGCCTTTACTGCAAAATATTCCTTGAAACCGTTCGCCCAGGAAAATACATTTATAAGTCGCCGGGCATTTTCACGCATTTGTTTTTCACAGTAAATATGAAACGGGGTAGGGTATCTCTTAATAATTTGTTTTAGTTGTTCCCCTGAAAAGGGCAGTATTTTCGATGCCATAGCTTTTTTCCTGCCGATAATATGAGTTAAAAAGGAAAATATAAAAGTCTCTAAAAATACTTTATTGATAGCTTTTTTCGTATGGGCAAAATGGAAAATTGTATTTAACAACTGTCTGAAAACGAGGTGACACCGGTATTTCGACTCCTCCTTTAACAGAGGAGAGAAATTTATTCAATCTGTCGATATATGCCGGAAAACACATCCTTGTAAAAGTGTATAGCTTTTTTACAGAGAGCGTATCGATTAATTGAAAAGAGTGGTATTTCCAGATTCTCAGCGATTCGCTGTGATTCATCAGTGATACCATTGAACCAGATGGTGGCCAGTCGTAATTTTTCAAGTTCATTTGCAGTAACAGAATCTGTTATCCACCCTACTGCCAGATCATAGGTGCGTTTAAACAGTGTGTGCTGCATTTTCAGTGTATTCATGCCATCGAGTTTACATCGAATACCGATATGGGTCAAATCGGAGAAAATTTTTTCAGCAATATATATTGAAACAGGATCTTCGGTATTATACGCGATACTGACAGGGTTGAGGAAGGCTTCAGTATTGATTTGCGAAGGGTTTCTTTTTATGGAAGAAATAGGATTTTCTGTTTCTATCGCGGCAATTACTTCACTTTCGGCCTTAACGGCATGTGCATGAATGGCATAGGGATCAATCACCTGTACAAGATTCTTCCTGACGGCGGGCGATTGTGATCCAATACTGATAAAGTATCTCTCTTTCGAAAAAGGTATGATTTTTGAGTTTGCAGATAGTTTTCTCTCGACATATTCAAGATCCTTTTTCTCCGATAGAATCACCACATCATATCTGTTTAGCGAATATGAGACGATAGGATTCCTATCGTTTCCGCAAATGATCGTACACTGATCCAGAAATGCTTTTGTTTTAAAATAGCTGTCATTTCGCATGAGAAGCAGCTTATCAGCCTGCTGTTTTTTTATATAATATTTTCCGAGAGAAAGAACAGGCGGAAGCAGTGTGGAGGATTCCAGCCGCTTCATACTAAAGGGGTCAGGTTTTTCCAGTGTGATCCGTACGATTTTATCATTAATTATCGAAAAACCGGTAATAATTCCTTCCTCGCCTTTTATAAATTTTCTGATTCCTTTAACAAATGGGAAAAGAGCCAATCCCTCCATAGGTTGTTTTTTGACAAAATCGGTCCAGGCCTGAACCAGATCAAATGCAGTTATTCGATGACCGAGACCGTTTATCAACCAGTCGGTACATTCAATTTGGATTTTTTTAGGGGATGCTTGAGCAATAATTATCAATTGCCCTGCAGTATCCGGCGCCGTTAAAGCGGCTTGCGTATCGGATGGAAAGGGGAAGACAGTGGTAAGTTCTGATAGTGGTCTATCGATGAAACTTCTTGGTGTATAGATTACCGCTTTGCCGCCTGTCGTTGGAATAACAGTATCTACAGTAATTATTTTTTCCATAGCCTCAATGTCAGTTTCAGTAAAGGCTATGGTATCCTGGGGACTGATCAGTAATTCCCCTGTATCTTTTTCCTTTTCAGGAGGGATAATCATCACTTTATAATATTGATTGACGGTGTCGGTTACTATGTTTTTAACAGGATAGGTAGTGATAAATTCTTTAAAATCTTTCGAAAATATTCTTTTTTCCTTTCTATCCATGAAACTGATAACATAGGTCGTTGTATCTCCTTTGCTTTTGACGGTAACAGGAGGGATTTCTTTTTGGAGTGGTGTGGGTTTTATTGTCTGCTTAGTGCATGCAGTTAATAACAGTAGCACAGCAGTATACAAGACACTATGTTTTTTCATGTTATTGTGATCCTTTAAATAAGATGCTCACGCATTCGATATCCGTATAGCCCGAGTCTAAAAGTTGGTAATAGGATGTATAATATATAAAAATAATCACCACAAGGTTTTTATAAAATTTCACTATTCCGAATTTCCTGCATAAAGGCGCCGAATGAATCCTGCCAGTGTGGCATGAGATTAATTCCCAGAGATTTAAGATGGTTGTTTTCCAGAACAGAGAAAGGTGGTCGTGGCGCAGGACGGGGAAATTCTTCTGTGGTGCATGGTTCAACGGTAACGTCGATGTTATACGCTTTTACTATTGCACAGGCAAAATCATACCACGAGCATACCCCTTCACCGGTGCAATGATATATCCCAAACCGGTTATCTGTAATAACTGATAATACCTGCCTGCAGATATCTTTGGTCCACGTTGGTGTACCGAATTGATCATTAACTACTCGAAGCGGTTTTTTCTCTTCCTTGTTCCTGAGGGCGATTCTGTGTATGGTTTTAACGAAATTGGCGCCATGAGCACCATAAAGCCAGGCAATGCGGAAAATGTAGTGTTTTGGAGTGATATCGGAGAGCTTTATTTCTCCCGCACGTTTTGATTTTCCATAGACGGATTCGGGATTTGTCGGATCGGATTCGATATAGGGGAGTCCCTTTTTCCCGTTGAATACATAATCGGTGCTGAAATGTACTACTCCGGAATCGACGTGTAATGCACCGGCGGCAATGTTCTCGATTCCATCTGCATTAATACTATAGGCTTTTTTCTGGTTGCTCTCGCAATCATCCACCGCGGTGTAGGCTGCGCAATTGATAATCAGATTCGGTGTACTCTTTTTTATCACAGTGTCGGTCATCTCTCGTTTAGTGATATCGATGTCAGGATAATCAATTGTGGTAATCTCATGGCCATACGATCGGCACATGGTTACCATATCCTGCCCCAGTTGACCATTACATCCAATTATTAAAATTTTCATAATGACGATTTTGTTTTTCTTTTAAGGTGAGCTCCTCTGTTGATTAAGCGTCTGACCATAACAATTATTTCAGCGCGATTGCGTGATGATATCCATGCCTGATTTTTACTGAGAAGTTTGATTTCAATCCAACAACGTACCGAAATAAAATTAAACAGTTATTGTCGACCAAACACCGTGTTGCATTAAGTGTTAGAAAATATACAAAGCAGTAATCAGTCTTCAAATAAAATTTTACGGGACTCTTCAAGGATAGGCTCGTAAATAATTTTATTTTCTTTTTTCGTGGTTCTGATTGGAAGGGAGTAATTCCTGAATTTCCAGTTTTTCCGTGAAGTGAAATTGTTGTAATGCTTCATAATTTCGGTGGCAGTAATATTGGATTCAATATTGGTGAGAACCTGATCGGCAAGCAGAGAAGTGATTATTAAATTTTTTGATCGTAACTGTTCAAAAATACTCTTAAGAATTTCTACCTGCCGTTTCTGGCTGTCTTCTTGTCCTGAAACCGATGGCTTAAGGAATTGTATTATTTTTTGTCCCTTCAATAAGTGCGGCCCCTTTTTTAATCCCAGCACGGCTGATGCTTTGTCGTCAATAGCAACTTTGAGTCCTCCGATAGACGCGGCGGTACGGATAATATCATTTTTATCAAAGGTTGCATACTTGGATATCCTGGTGTTCATTATACGTTCTACCAGTGTACTGGCAAAAACCGGTCCGCCGTACAGGAACGCTTCCTGGAGTGTATTAAATCCCTGCACATAGTATGAAACTGAAGTTTCGGCCGGCAGTTGGACAATATAGACGGTACTTTTTTCAAATTGAACACTGACAAGTATATATACGGCTGGAGCACTGAAGAATAAGAAATTAAAGGGCATATGTTTCATAATAATATCTGTTTTTGTTTTTATCAGCTGGGTAAATCGTTCTGTCAAGTTGGTTTCACCGGAAAGTTTTGTGACAACAAAAGGACGGCCGTCACGATATATCGTTACACTTTGTCCGGTGATAAGGTTTATAGCATCGCTGCCGTCAGGCCTTTCAACCAGCAACAGCCCATCCAACACATTGATAACGGTCTCAGAATATTTAACATCAACGGTATAGTCTGCCCCCTTGCCTGATACGGTGATGTCCGCCAGAGGCGTGAGTGTTTTCAACTGCTCATCTTTTTCCGTGTAAGCAATTTTATACCAGCAGAGACCTGTTTTTTGATAAAGTTCTATGACATTACGGCCTTCAGCATCCAGACCGATTTTATCAAAGGTGATTTCAGAGAAATCGTCCATATCAATGCGGGAATAGGTATTTACGGAAAGCTCTGCCTGGGATTTTTCTTCGGTTAGAATACGATCCCCTTCATCAATACTCATTCCTTCCCGGGGAACTCGATCCCGTCCCTCGGGGGAGATAATAGTAATTTCCCCGAAGTAAAATTCCAGACGCGCATTTGCCTTCACTCCTGCCGGCGATTCAAGTGTCCCGACGTTCACCTCCTGATCCGTTTCGATTTGAGCAGTAAGGTTAAAAGGTGTTAAATCAGAGGTGGTAGTGACTCCCGCGACTTGCAGTATCTCGAAATGAGTCGTTCCATAGGGGATTTTATATCGCCCCGGCTTTTTAACATTTCCCTGTATATTTACAATAATAGATTTAACCGGTGTCATTGGTCTGTTTTGTAAATCATGGATAAGGTGGCACCCCTGCCAGATGATACCTCCGGTTAAAGAAAGGTAGATAGTATATCGAAAAAATGCTCTGCTCCAACCACTCCCCATAACTACGGCTCACTAGTTAAATGATTTACTTTTTTCTCGTATTATACGCCATTTACGATTACGAAACTGCCAGACCATTATTTTCTCAATTGAAAAGGTGTCGTTGCCTCTGGAAATAGTGTATTGTGTCGTTGTCTGCATATAATCCGATTTTATTTTTTTAACGGAAAAAGTATCTATTGTAATGATAGAATCTTGGTTACTTTTATGCAATATATTCGAAATCAGTTCACTCCGCCAATGCCGGTAACCGCCTCCCGGATATTTAAAATCGGTTTTATCATAGAATTGAAGGAGCCGGGATGTGTCTGCTGCATTATAACTTTTACACCAGAGTGTGAGACTGTCTTCAAATTGGACGCTCCTGCTCCCAGCATTATCGCCTGAGGTAATGTCGGACTCAGGTGTCACCATAGTATGTTGCGGGGCCGGGACGTTGAGTGTATCTTTCTTGGGAGAGGAGGGTATTACCGCAATAGGTTGTTTCGACTCCGCTTCGGTTGATTGCTCATCAAGATAGGTTATCAGACTTGCGTCATCTTCCGTATCTAATGGTGGTACAGAATAATATCGGGTAAGTGTAACAGCAAGGAGAATTAGCAAAAGGAGCCAGAAGACGGTTCTATTTAACAAGTGCTTGAATAGATTGCCAATAAGAATAATATATCGTGGGATAGAGACACGGATACCCTGCAGAAATGATTTGACTGCTCTTTCAATGGTGAGTCCGAATTCCCTGATTGTTAATTTTTTCCGTGGTTCTTTATCGTTATCGTATGAATATTTATAGGAATAAGCATAGTAACCGTAATATCCGTAATAGTAGGGGTAATATCCTCGTGAATGAGAAATACCGTTCAGAATACTCCCGGCTAATTTTGAGCCTATTCGGACAAGTTGGTTCTTTGCCTGTTTTGCCGCTTTGATCGGAGTCCATAAAGCTCGCACAACCATGATACAACAGTCCATATGGGGTGCCATGGACATCGAGTCACTAACGGGGATAAGAGCCGGCGAGTCACAGATTATTATGTCGGCCTGATTCCGCATTTCAGCCAACAGGTGGCTGAATTGTGGTATCCCAAGCAACTCCGCAGGGTTATGTGGCCTTTCGCCTGAGGTTATGACAAACAGATTATTGTAAACTGTTGGCTTAATTATTTCAGGAAGCGTTTTTTTCCCGGTAAGATAATCGGATAAACCGGGTTCCTTTTTAATATTTAAAAGATTGTGGATTTGAGAGCGCCGAAGGTCGCCGTCCAGAAGAATTACCTTCTTGCCATCAAGTGCAAAGGTTATAGCCAGGTTGATTGCCAGAGTTGTTTTCCCTTCTCCCTTTACTGCACTGCATATCATAAACAGCTTGGCATGGTGTTGTGTCGCAATATGTTTGATATTTGCACGGAGAGCCCGAAAGGGTTCCAGTATCGATTTTGTCAAATTTTCATTGTCAACTATTGCGTTTTCTGTTTCGATAAGCGGTACAATACCGATAAGCGGTAATTCAAGATTCTTTTCAACTTCCGCCGGATCCTTAAGTGATTGGTCGAGATATTCAAGAAGAAGAACCAGGGCAATACCGATGATAAAACCAATAAATAAGCCGATGATAATGCTTGACATCTTTTTACTGGAGAGAGCGGTTTTCGGTACGGTGGCCAGCTCTAATATTTTTAACTCCGATTCTTTGGAATCGCGTTTAATCTTTGTCTCTTCAAGTTTTATTTTCAGCATTCTGAATGTTTTTTCTAATGCCTCTTTTTCACGTTGAAGAAATGCGAATTCCTGTTCGAGCGCCGGCAGTTGCTTCGTTTTTACATTTAATTTTTCAATAATCTGTTCCTGTGCGGTGCGTTTTGCCTCTAAGGCGGATATTTCAATATTCTGATTAACATATGTTTGCAGAAGAGATTCCCGGATAGGATTTTTAACAAGAGTGTGTTTTACCGCCGTTTCAGTCACCTCTTTTTCAATTTCGCTCTGCATAGCCTGTTTCAGGTTCTCGATCTGTTGCGTGATTTGCTTGATTTTAAAGTGATCGGGACTGTATTCACCTGACAGTGTATTAAGCTCAAGTTCCAACTCGGCCAGCCTGCTCCGTGTCGGATTTTCATAGGTCATTGATTGAATTACATTTATCTGTTGCTGGCCTATCTGCGATTGCAGGGTCGTTAATCTTTTTTTTGTCTCAAAAAGATTGAGCTGGGTTTGCTGGAGAGCGATTTCCATATCGGCAAGTTTCGAGGTAAGTAAATTTGCGTCCTGCGATAAACTGACCATGCGGTTCTTTTCTTTAAATTCGCGAAGCGCATCCTCCTTGTTGTTAAGATCGTGCTGGACTTTGTCAATTTGAATCTTCAGATTCAGGATAAGTCGGGTATCCTCCTGCGCATTAACCTCTCTTCGGTAATCCACATACGTTTTGCAGAGTTCATTGAGAATATCCTGAGCAATCTCTGCATCAGGGTACTTGAAGTGCAGCTCAATGATATTGGTCTCTTCACCACCGAATTCTCCCGGTAGAATGGTCAAATCCCTTTTGATTGTTCCGGGAAGTATCGTCATACCAAGATTCTCAATGACGCGTTTCAGTACAATATTTGATTTCAGTAGCTCAAGATGCGTGTTGAAATTTCTATCACGATCTGCATAATACCGCCAGTTTGATCGGTCCTCAATTATCGATTCCTGATTTGGCCGGTAAAGGAGTCGCGCCACGGCATGGTAGTATTTTTCACTCTTAAGATAGGAAAAGGTTGAGAAAAGTCCCATAATAACGGTCGTCAGTATGATTACTTCTTTCCGTCTGATTATCACACTAATGTACCGAAAAATATCAAAATATTCTTCATCGTCGAAGTCAATCTGTTGATTGACGGAGGATGTTTGTTGTGTTAACGGAGTAACGGCGATTTCCTGCGGTCGTGCTGTTGAAGATGCTTCTTTTGGTTCCGGTTCCGGTGGTGCCGACGATGCTTTTAAAGGAGGGGATATATCCTTTTTCCGCTCGCTGTCACTTAACTCTTGAGCGGCCTTTTTTTCGGAAAATGCAGGTTGTGGTGGCATTTCCTGCCTGATAATAGAAGGTTCGGTTGCCGGCCGGGATCTATTATTACTTTCGGTAGCGGCTTCTTTTTCTGAAGGCGTGCCGGTAACATCGTTTGGTGAAGGAGGATTTTCACTCATCTTACGGATGATATCACCGAGACGCAGTCGCCTTTTTTTATTTTCGTCTTTCATCAGCTGTTTTTTTGAAGATCATCGAGTATAACTTCAATATCTTCCCGAGATATCTCTTTTAAATTTTGCCCAAGACCAAAGGTTAATGCCAGCTTACATAACCGGTTGATTTCACGAGGGACACCTCCCGTTGTCCTGAAAATAATTTCATAGGCGAGGCTGGTGAAGATGGAATTTTCCTGTAGTCCGGCAACGCGCAAACGATGCTGAATATAGTTTACCGTATTATTATAATCCAGATTATTCAGATGAAAACGCAGGAATATTCTTTGGTCAACCTGTTTTATTAACCGTATGTTCTCCCGTAACTCCGGCTGTCCGACAAGAAAGATAGTCAGATAATTATTTGTTTCAGAAGTAATATTAGTCAAGTTTTTGATTTCTTCAAGTACCGACGATTCTATCAGCTGGGCCTCATCAAATATCAAAACAAGATGTCTTTTTTCTTCATAAATGAGGATGTCCAGCTTTTCCTTGAAAATTTTGATAAGCTGGTATTTATCATTTCTTTCGGGGGTGTCAAACTCTTCTTCCAGAGCTATTCTTGGATCACGGAATGATATTCTTTTTACGATATCATAGAGAATGTCGGAAAAGAGAAAATTTGAATTTTCGAAGGGAATTATTTCAAAATTATGACGGGAAAGAGAATTCAGAAAAACATTTTTAGTAATGGTTTTACCGGATCCGACTTCACCGGTTAGTAATCCCATGTTCATATTACGATCATTTACAATATAGAGCATCCTGTCCAGTGCTTCCCGGTGATCGTCACTTTCAAAAAAGAAACGGGTGTCGCACACTTCCTCAAAAGGTTTATCGTTCAGCTTCCAGTATTTTTCATAACTCATACTTACTACCTGCTGTCGTTACAGTAATGCAAGAAGATTCTCAGTAACCGTGGTAAAACATTCTAATGATTTCTGTGGTGGATTATTAAGCATTAATGGTTTCATTTCCCTGATCGACCGTCGTATTTCCGGGTCATACATAATATATCCTGAATAGGTAATATGTATGTTTAAATATTTTTTAATTATTGCAATGAACCTCTTTCCTGTCGAGATATCATTTTGATTTTGAACCATATTCAAAATAAGAAATGTTTTTCTTTGGGCAAGCCATTCTTTTATCCGGTGCGACTCTTCAGGAAATCTCGTACTGAGATGTGATATCATTTCAGCCATCGTGACAAAATTATTTTCGCGGTGGGGGTCGGAGAAATTCTTAATAATGGTATGGAGATCTTTTCTCCCCGGAAACAGGCGGATTAAACCACGGATAATGCCGTTCTTAAGGAACCCGTAGGCATTTTCTATCGAGGTGGGCAGGCCGTCTGAAATGATTACACCATTTGTAAATGCGGTAAAAAAGTCGGTAATATGATTGCCGGTGCCGGCACCCAGATCAACAAGAATAAAATCCGCAGCCATTTTTTTCAGGTGCCGTATTAATTTCTGCTTATGACTAAAGAATGGATTCGCCAACTCGATAATGTCACTGGCTCCGCTGAGTAACCATGAATGCGGAATAATTGTTTTTTCCGTAATATCCATCAGGTCTTTCTGCCGTCCGGATAAAAAGTCCTGAAGGGAGTGCCGCGGACGTTTCACACCAAGGCATAGGTGTAGATTCGCACCGCCAAGGTCCGCATCAATAAAGCCGATTGTAAAATTTTTTTTTGCCAGTAACGCACCGATATTTGATACCATGAAGCTTTTTCCCACACCTCCCTTGCCGCCGCCAAATGAAATTATTGTAGGAGTACTCATGGTCTTACGGTAATTGAAATCAATTGATGTTTAAGGAAAAAGATTATCTATTTGCCAACGTGTTTATATTCAATACTATTTGCAGACCGATACTTACCATAGTTAATATTGTGGAGAGTAGTGACCAGGGTACTTTTAAAGATTCGGGAACATAGAGGGTATCGCCGGGATAGAGCGTGTATTGTTCTTTAGTTCCTGCCGCCCATAATTCTTTCGTTGCAATATCGACCACCGTTCCATCGGCGCGTATTATTTTTATGATTTTTACTTTTCTACTTCTCAACCCTCCACACATTGCCAGTGCTTTAATCACATCGACAGGTTCATAAATCTGGTATTCGCCGCTCCTCGTAACATCACCGATAACAAATATTTTATTTGCGTAATACGCCTCAATAGAAACCGATACCACGGGATTGTTTACATAGGAGGCAAGCTTTCCCTGCATTATTTTTACTAACTGGGCGCAGGTGAGTGATGCAACATCTATTTCTCCTACAACCGGATAATTGATGCGGCCGTCAGGTCGTATCTTATGACGTCCGGAAAATTCAGGGTGCTCAACCACCTGGATCGAAATGACGTCTCCAGCCTGAAGAACATATTCCTGAACCTCTGCTTGAATACCAAAGGACGTGATGAATAAAACTGATAAAACCTGAAAAAATTTATTCATGAACGATTTTTGTATATATATCATGTGAATCATTAGAATTTTATAGTATGCTGCTCAATAAGAACTCTCGGCAATTGAAGTATCATTAACTCGTTTTCAGAGTATTTCATAAACGATAAAACAAGAACCATTAAAGATAATTTATCCAAATTAAGATCGTACTATTAATCTAAATAAAAGTAAATAATTATAGTAACACATAATTACATCAGCGCAATTAAAGCTAGGTTGAAAACCACGTATTTTACCCGTATTCCAAACAATGACTTATAAGTTATTGAATACAACTCTTAATTGTATTATGTCTAAAATGGATCGTGTCTGAAATATCTAAATAAACTTTTATTTTAAACAATTATATAGTATATATATCGGTATTGACAATCATTTTTTTCAACGGAACATACCATACCCCTCTATAATGTACTCTCAAGCAATCGTTATACATGTTGTTGAGAAAAAAAAGACGTTTTTACGTAAGAATGGTGATTCGTATCGTCATGAGTAATAACAGGTTAACCAAAATACGAACATAAACAAATAACTACCACTTATTCTTCCCGTTATTACTATTTGGAGTATACAGAAACCCGGAGGTATTTTTGGGACACGTAAAAACGGTTTCAGTAACCTGATTAAACGGTTCATTATAATTTTTCAGGAAACATAGCATTTTTGATTGATATATGAAAAAATTCACTGAGAAAGATCGTTATTTTATGGAGCGTGCACTTACTATTGCATATAAAGTGAAAGGGTCGACTTTCCCCAATCCTGCTGTTGGTGCAGTGATTGTGAAACAGGGTACAATAGTTGGTGCTGGAGCTACCAAGCTTTACGGAGGAGATCATGCGGAAAAAGTTGCACTGAAAAAGGCTGGCAAGAATGCGAGAAATGCCGTCCTCTATGTTACCCTGGAACCGTGTTGTCATTTCGGCCGGACTGCTCCCTGCACACAGGCTGTTGTTGAAGCCGGCATTAAAAAAGTCGTGGTGGCGGTTACGGATCCCAATCCATTGGTAAACGGTCGGGGAATACGATTTCTTCGTAACAAAAAAGTACAGGTGTCGGTTGGGTTGATGCAGGAAGAAGCTTCTCTTTTGAATGAGGATTTTTTCTGGTCCGTTACTCATCAAATGCCCTGGGTTGCCTTGAAGCTTGCAACAACACTTGACGGTAAAATTGCGGACAGTTCCGGTAATGCGAAGTGGATTACCAACAAGCAGTCCCGTACCTTTGTTCATGAGCTGCGGCGCAGGCATGCGGCTGTTGCTGTCGGAAAGGGAACATTACTGAGGGACAATCCACGGCTCACGGTTCGTCACGTTAAAGGTTGTTCGCCGGCGCGAATCGTTTTTGCATCAAGTCCGGAAATCCCCGAGAATTGCCACTTCAGGAAAGACGCATCGAAGTATCAAAGTATACTGGTCTGCAAGGGAGGGCAAAGAAGACGTATTGAAAAAAGGCCTGATGGGGTTGAGGTTTGGTATACCGGGTATAAGAAAAACAGGGAGCATTTAAGCGCCTTCTTACGCATGGCATTTGATGCAGGGTTAACAAGCATATTTATTGAAGGTGGTCGGAAACTGGCATCTTCTTTTTTAGAGCACAAACTGATAAATAGGCTATATATATTTTATAGCAATACAATTCTTGGACAGGGAATAGAAAGCTTTTCATTTGCCAAACACCTGACAATAGATAATACTATTCGTATTGGAGAAATTAAAACCCATTCATTCGGGAATAATTTTTTGATTACGGGTATTCCTTATCGGGATAAATAAATGTTTACCGGATTAATTGAGACAATAGGAACAGTAAAATCCATCACCAGAGGGGATAGGAGCCTGTTATTAAAGGTTCTTCCTGCTCTGGATGATTATCCGGTCTCCACAGGCGCTTCGGTTGCCGTTGACGGTGCTTGCTTAACCGTGGAATCCGTCTCCGGTAAGGAGTTGTCTTTTACCGCTGTTTACGAGACATTGTCCCGTACCACACTTATAAAAAAACGGGTCGGCGAAAAAGTAAATCTGGAGCGGGCACTACGGTTAAGCGATCGCCTTGAAGGACATATTGTGTTGGGACATGTTGATGGTATCGCGAAAATTATCTCGGACCAAAAGATGGGGGACAGTCTTATCCGGACTGTACGGATTCCTGAGGAGTACCGAAGCTACATGGCGCCAAAAGGGTCGGTTGCCTTGGATGGCATAAGCCTTACCATTGCTGAAAGTAAAAATAATGTCATAACAGTATCATTTGTTCCATACACCCTGCATAAAACAACAGTAATGCTGAAGAGGCCCGGTGATGAAGTAAATTTTGAATGTGATATATTTGCACGCCACATCGCCCATCAATTGTATTTTAAACGGTCAGAATATATCCCGGGAGAAAACATTGAGAGAAAAGCTCCGGGAATTTTATCGTTGCTGGAGAGTAATGGATTTTGAAAACATTTGAAGAGATTAATGCGGTAATTGAGGATTTCAGGAAGGGAAAGCTGGTTATAATTGTTGATGATGAGGACCGGGAGAATGAGGGTGATCTTGCTTTTGCGGCTGAAACATGCACGCCGGAAAAGATAAACTTCATGGCAAAGCACGGACGTGGTTTGATATGTATTGCCATGGAATCTGAACGGCTTGATGAGCTGGGCATTCCCCTGATGGTATCTCAAAACACATCCCGTTTTGAGACGGGGTTTACCGTTTCCGTTGAAGCGCGTGAAGGGACCACGACCGGCATATCTGCCGCGGATAGAAGTGTGACGGTTAAAAAACTTGTCGATCCGGAAAGCAAACCCGGTGATTTTATTAAACCCGGACATATGTTTCCAATCCGTGCGCGCAATGGTGGTGTACTGGTCCGCAGCGGTCAGACAGAAGCGTCGGTGGACCTGGCAAAACTGGCAGGTCTTTATCCTGCCGGAGTCATCTGTGAAATAATGAATGAAGACGGTACTATGGCACGTATGCCGCAACTGCAGAAATTTGCGCAAAAGCATAATTTGAAAATTATTTCCGTTGCCGATCTTATCCGATATCGTACTGCGCATGAACGGTTTGTTACCTGTCAGTCAACAGCGCGGTTACCAACTGATTATGGTCTTTTTACTATAAAAACCTATGAAGATCTCCTGTCTAACACCGTCCATGTTGTTCTTCAGAAAGGTGCGATAGATCCTTCTGATACGATACTGGTAAGAGTTCACTCTGAATGTTTTACCGGCGACATATTCGGCTCCCGCCGATGTGATTGCGGTGAGCAGCTCCATAAGTCCATGGAAGAGATTTCGAAGAAAAATGGCGTTATCCTGTACCTTCGACAGGAAGGCCGCGGCATCGGGCTTGCGAATAAATTAAAGGCTTATGAATTGCAGGATCAGGGGCTGGACACTGTTGAGGCAAATGTTGAGCTTGGGTTCCCGCCGGATTTACGGGATTACGGAATCGGGGCACAAATCCTTGCGGATCTGGGTATAAAGAAAATCCGTCTCATGACAAATAATCCCAGAAAAATTGTCGGACTGGAGGGGTATGGTATTGAAATAGTCGAGCGGGTTCCCATTCAGGTTAAGCCAAAAAAAGAGAATGAAAAATATTTAGCCACAAAAAAATCGAAACTTGGACACCTTCTTGAAGGAGGAAACCTATGTCAACCATAATAGAGGGGCGGTTGGAAGGTACCGGTAAAAAATTTGCGCTCATTGCAAGCAGATTTAATGAGTTGATAAGCAGGAAACTGGTAGAGGGCGCCGTAGATTGCCTGGTACGACATAATGTCGATCAGAATGATATCTCAATTGTCTGGGTACCGGGCTCCTTTGAAATACCGGTTGTTGCAAAGAAACTTGCACAGTCTGCCCATTTTGATGCGGTTATCTGTCTCGGCGCCGTTATCAGGGGAAATACGGCTCATTTTGATTATGTTGCTGCTGAAGTCTCTAAAGGTATTGCAGCGGTTGGACTCGAAACCGGTAAACCGGTTATTTTTGGCGTATTAACCACTGATACCATTGAACAGGCAGTGGAGAGAGCGGGTACCAAATCGGGGAACAAAGGATTTGATGCAGCACTTTCAGCTATTGAGATGGTTAATCTCATGGGGAAACTGTAAACCCTGTGCTTTCAGATTGCAGATTGGTTAAACAGGCAGAAAATAGACATTTTGCCATAATATACATGTTATGAAAAATAAAAGAAAAGCCAGAGTGCTTGCACTCCAGGTGATGTATGCCTATGATGTCAGAGATGATAAGAATATCGCTGCAATTTTTGAAACTATTGCGGCCAACACAAAAATTGCACATTACAATAAAGAATATGCTCAGACGCTTATACTAAAGGCAGTGGCTGCCACCGATGAAATAGACTCCTTGCTGCAAAAGCATACTGCCAACTGGGATGTGAAAAGAATGGCGGTAATTGATCGTAATATCTTACGATTGGCAATTACCGAACTTCGATTGGAAGAGGGAGTCCCTTTTAAAGTCGTGATTGATGAGGCTGTTGAAATTGCGAAAATATACGGTACCGATGAGTCGGGTAAATTTGTTAATGGAATTATTGACGCAGTATATAAAGAATTATCGTTAATCAAATAACATATATGGAAAGGGTAATAGATGCATTATGGAACAGATCCATGCGAAGAATAATCGTATTTTTGCGTTAGGTGTCCTTTTTACTGCAATGATAGCTTTTCTTTCAACTGTTGCTCCGACAGTTGCTTTCTGGGATTGTGGAGAGTATATAGGCGCATCCTATTCGCTGGGTATACCCCATCCACCGGGAAACCCGCTGTATGTGCTTATTGGAAGGGTATTTTCAATTATCTTTTTCTTCTTCCGTCAGGTAGCGTATCGAATAAATCTCATTTCGGTTTTCAGCGCTTCATTTACTGCAATGTTTATATACCTTATTATTGTTCGTGCAATGATATCGTGGATGGGAATTCCCGATACAAACTGGAAACGGATAACGGTCTATATTTCGGGTGTTGTTGGCGCGTTTTTCTCCGTATTCGGATATACCTTCTGGTTCAGCTCCGTCGAAGCATCGGTCTATATCCCGTCGATGCTTATGGTTGTGATTTGTACCTGGCTGGCGGTGAAATGGTCTCAGAGCAAGGATCCCCACCGGGATCAACTGTTAATTCTTTTTGCCTATGTTGCTTTTCTGGGTATCTCAATCCATATGATGTCCATGCTTGCATTAATCCCGGTCGGCCTGTTTATCTTTTTGTCCGATGAAAATAAAATGAAGGATTATCGTTTATGGATTACCGCATTAGCTATGTTGGCGGTCATTTATGATGTGTCACTGTTTCTCTGGTTTGGTCCGATTACCATAGTCGGCACCTTTGTTATGTCATTCGTTGAGAAATCCGCCAAAAAGAAATGGCGATTCTGTTTCTGGCTTGCCTTTTTTGCACTCATGGGTTATTCGGTACATTTTTATATCCCCATACGATCAACGGTTCAGCCGATTATTGACGAAAACCATCCTGTCGTCGAGATTGATAAATCAGGTAAGATTAACTGGCGTGCCTTTAAAGGATTCCTGGAACGTAAACAATACGGATCGGAGTCAATGATCACCCGAATGTTTCACCGGCTCGGCGCGTGGAATAAGCAATTCGGATTTGACGGTCACATGGGATACGGTGGTTTCCATTTAACGCAGTTTTTTCACTTTGGCCGATCCATCGGTATTGATAGGAACCACGATCTTATTAATAACTGGGGGACTGGAAAGGGGCTCCTTGCACTCTTCGTTTACCTTATCCCGACCTTTCTGATGTTGTATGGGTGGGCGTACCTGTATAACAAAAACAGGAATATGGCTATTCTGCTGATATTCCTCTTTCTCATGGGTTCGATTATACTGGTTTTTTATATGAATTTTGCCGACGGTACCCGTCCCATGAAACGGGATTATATTATGTGGCTGAGAAACGGCAAGCAGGGTGAGTTGCCCTTACAGCACCGTGAAGTCCGTGTCCGTGATTACTTCTTCACCGCGGGATTTATGTTTTACGGCATGTGGATAGGTATTGCTTCCGGTTGCGTTCTGCATTTTCTGTTTACAAATAAAAATCGTTTTCTTCGCACGCAGCTTGCGCCGATTATCGCCGTACTCTTTGCTGTGTCACCGGCGCTTCCTTTTTCGCAGAATTATCTTGAAAATAACAGAACCCGTGACTGGATTCCTTATGATTACGCCTATAACCTGCTTATGTCCTGTGAAAAGGACGGTATCCTTTTTACCAACGGTGATAATGATACCTTTCCGTTATGGTTCCTTCAGGAGGCTGAAGAGGTCCGGCGTGATGTCCGGATCGTAAACCTGAGCCTTCTCAATACCAAATGGTACATAAAACAGTTGAAAACATTGGAGCCCAAAGTGCCGACATCTTACAGCATAAGGGAAATTGAGGAAAAGTTAAATCATCAGTTGAATCCTCTTGAGCGTTCGGTTAATTATAAAATGCCCGGCGCAGGGATTGTCGTTAAGCTCCCGGGTCGGGACACCAAACGGGCGTTACGGGTTCAGGATCAGATGGTGGTGAATATTGTCGATTCAAATAAATGGAAAAAGCCCATTTACTTCGCAGTGACCGTTTCCAGTGATAATCTCATGGGGTTGCAGCCCTATCTGCAGATGCAGGGACTGGTGTATCGGGTATTACCCAGGCGGGTGTCACGCAGTGACATGCTTGACCTGGACAGAACCCTTTTTCTCCTGGACAAGGTGTATCGTTTCCGGAGTCTCGGCGACGGTTCAACGCCGATGAGTGAGACAAGCAGGAAATTAATGTCCAATTATGCGGCGAGTTTTATTCAAGTCGCTATTTCTCAGCGGCAGCCCCTTGCCCAATTGAAAAGCGAGATCGAAAATCTTGAAAAGCCGCTTCCGGATTCTGTCGCAACCGCAGACAGCAGCCTGGTCGTTGCCAGGCAGGAAGAACTTGCTGCAAAGAAAAAAGAGTATAATGATAAAGTTGATATGGTGGTGAACAAGCTGGATCAGTGTGTGGCGCTGATGCCTTGGGATTGGCGTCCCCGCTTATTACGGCAGGAGATCCTCATAGAGCACGGGCGTTTGGATGAAGCAATGGTGCGGATAGAGGAAGCATTAAAGGTGGAACCGGACAATAAGGAATATCTCAAATTGAAGGCACGGCTCTATGATTTACGTGGTGAAAAATCTCAGGCAAACGCTCTGTTGCGGGAGCTTGCCGGCGAAGAGTCCGATCCATGGATGTCCTACAGCCTGATGTGCAGGAATTATGAATATCTTGGACTTTACGATAGCGCACTCTATGTAATGAAGCAGTTTCAAATGATACATCCCGGTGACCGACGGGCTACCGAAGCAATAAAGCGGCTGGAGAAATTAAAAGCTGAAGTGGGTAAAAAGAAGGGAGATACGTCTTATAAAAAGACGGCGGATTCGGCCGCCGCTTTAAAAACCAGTGGATAGTCAAGAAATATTATTTATTGTCTTGAAGGAAAAGGGCGTGTCTGCGGTACACCCTTTTTTTTGCGAAATCGATAGAATTTGCGCTTATATACCGAAAGGCCGCGCTATTATTTTTTATCCGGTTTGCTTAAGTAAATGAAGAGTAAATACCCAATGGAAAGCAAGAGAGTTATTACTGTAATGAGGGCGCCCATTGTGAAGTAGCCGGATGCATAGACAAATCTAACGTCGTGTTTTCCTTTCGGAATTTCAACAGCCCTGAAACTGAAATCCGCACAAAGTATTTCTGATTTTTTATTGTCAACATATACTTTCCACGCCGGATACCAGATTTCACTAAGCCATAACAATCCGTTTTTATCAGTAGATACCGTTACCTCGATCTCATTTATATCATAGTTTGATATCTCGACCGAGTTAATCGGTGCGTTTACCGTATCTTCAGGATTGAAGGTAATCGGTATGCGAGGTTCTTCGGAAAGCAGTAACACATTCCTGTAATCAAATGTATTATTGAGCATAAATTCCCGTACTGAAGAGTCGGTTTCAAAGACTTTGTACCGGTAGAACATTTTCGCACGGGGTAATTTGTCCCCGTTGGGTAAAATCAGTGGTGTCGAGCGGTCGAGGTAATCGGGATTGATATAGTACTTTATATTTAACAGGTCGAGAAGCCGGCAGAAATGAGCACGACCCTTTGACGGAGGCAGTCGACGGTATAAATTTAGTGGATTATACCCTTCGGTAATCTGAATTTTATCAATCATGCCCTGGTTGCGTTTTAAGAGCATCAGTCCGGTCTGGTTTCCCAGAGCGGATGTGTCGTCCAGGAGAAACTGCCTGGTATTGGCACGGAAGATTTCTTTCTTGCCCTCTTTTTGTAAATCGGAAACCAGTTGTTTCATCTCGCTGTAGAAGCGCGGGGCGCTTTTCCTGGTAGTGACATGTTGATTTATACCGAAAGTAAACAGGTCGATTATAAGTGCGACAATTATAAGAGGTTGTAGAAGCCCTAATGAAATCCTGTTTTTCCAGGCAAGGATAAGGGGAATAAAGATTAGTGCTACATTCAGAAGGAACAGCAATCCCTGCAGGACAGTATACGTAGCTCTTTTTTCATCAGAAAGAAATTCAGGCCAAAGTACTTTCGGGAAACCGATTACGATCAGTAATCCGATAAGGGCGCACAATCCGCCGATAATAAACAACGGCTTGATGATTTTGTCAAAGGCCTCTTTTCCCCGCAGGGTATCATAGGTGTATGCCGCGAGTACCGGCAGGAGAAAATTCCAGGTAAAAAGTATTCGCGCGGGTGATCTGAACCGGTCGAATCCCGGTACGAAGAGAAAAAGAAGTTTATAGACAAAGAAAAAACTTCCCAGCCCGATGGAAAGACTGATAATTCCCCAGATAAGTGAGAATCGTGTAAAGTGATTTTTTTTTGCGTTCCGTAATTGAAATAAACCGAAAAGAAAGATAACCACGCCGGTGTAGAAACAGGTGTCCCAGTAGGTATAGTACCCGCTTTTAGGCCCGGGAAGCCAGAACCGGGGTGCGGTACTCTCCGGTGCGGACCAGCCACCGAAAAGCTTGGGTATAAGAAAGGTCAGTAATTGTGGAAAACTGAGCGATCCTTCCGATGCCTGTTCAAACGTCCAGTCAACCCGAGCGGAGTGGTTGCCAAGTTCCGCTGTGGGTAATAATTGAATACACGCTATTCCCGCCGCTATGGCAAAGAGCAGTCCGATTGAGGTCAGGTGCATGATTTTTCGTTCTGTTTCAAAAAACCAGTAATACAATGCATAACCGCCGATAAAGAGAAATTCATAGAAGGTTATCTGAGGATGTCCGGCAAGGATAGTTATTCCCAGGACGAGACCCGCTAAAATGTGAAAGGAATATTTTTTGTGATTAAATCCCTTTTCCGTAAGAAGCAGTATAAGTGGTAACCAGGCCAGTATATAGAGCATCAATGAGTGGATGATATGGGTTATGAAAAAACCACAGAACATATAACTGATTGCAGCGAGAAAAGAAGCCTGGTTGCTGAATTTTTTAAATCTCATATAGAGAAACATACACAGACCGGCAAAGAATATATGGCTGATTATCATGCATTCAAGAACATACCAGAAGAGTTTCGGGCCGAAGGGTGAAAAAGAGAGCAGCAGATTGAATGGATACAGGACACCGGTGTGAATGGCGGCAAAAAAAGGCATACCGTTAAAAGTATAAGGATTCCAGTGAGGGAATTTGAAGCTAAGCAGGCAATCGCGGGCAAAGATTCGGTGAGGGAATTCCTGATAAATCAGATCCTCCCAAAAGTGTGCCATACCAAATATGACCCGGAAATAAAAGGCAACGCAGAGAATGGCAAGAGCAGTTATATACTGCCATGGTTTAATACTCGTTTTTCCCAACAGGACACCGGTGCCGGTTGCCCCCTCCGGTTTCTCCCTGGAAGAGGGGCGCTTCTTATCCTTTGCCATTGTGTTTCAGCCCTTCTTTTGAAGTATTATCAGCATACTCCCCGTATCTGCATACCATGATTTCTTTGATAATCCAAACAAGGAAATACATGCATTGAAAATACGTGCAATACGTTTGAACCCGTAACGTTTGAGCCGGTTGTGTAAAAATGAAGTGTCGGCATATTGTCCTGATACGCTGTGATGAACAATGGACAATCCATGCGGTTCGACAGCTTTTCGCAGAGTTTCCAAAGTAAAATACTGTATATGCTCCTGAGGTTTTAACTGAAACCATCGTTTGCCGAACAATTTTCTCTGAAAACTGTTGTAATCCGGTGTGACCAGAGCAATACTGCCGTTATTATCAAGTAACCGGGTTAATTTTTCAATATTATCGTGAAGTTTCGGCAGGTGTTCAATAACATCAAAAAGCGTAATGAGGGTGTATTTTTTTTTCGAGGAGAAATATTCAAGCGGTTGGCCGTGAACCGTAAAGCCTTTTTCAATCACATGGGCACGCATCTCCTTCTCCAGCTCGATTCCTTCGGTATTCCAACCATTTTCCTGAAGTACCTGAAGGAAATACCCTGCCGCGCAACCAATGTCAAGTGCAGTGCCGGAGGTCGTTTTCAGGTATTCGCAGATTTCGAGGTACCATTTGTTGAATGTTTTAACCCGCAAAGCAGCGGTTAGCTCATAGTCTTCATAGAAACTGTCGGCACTGTGAAAATATTTGTCTTCGTAGATGGTGTACAATTTGTTATTTGGAATACGTGGATTAACATAAACCATTGAGCAACTGCGACATCGCACAATATTGAACCCTTTAACACGATGCAGTATTTGCGTGCTTTTTTCAGCACACACAGGACATGGATATGAAGTCAGTTCTTGATTCTCGGTCATGATATGTTTTCTGCTTCAAAGAATTATTCAATTCCATAAAATATAATTAATATCGCTGGTTTTTTTTAGGCTTTTCACAGGAAGTTCCGATAATTCGATCCACATTTCATTTCGGGACTGTTTTTTTTGTTAAATATCCGATATAAGATTACTATTTGCGTGGGAGATACGTAACATAATCCGGCACAACATTGTATTATCTCCTGTACTTTATATTATTTTCACAACCTGTTGTTTTTTTTGTTAAAATTTATTCATAAATGTATTAATAGGAAAAAATCTTGTATGTCGAAATCGTTCAGGTATTCTTTTTTAGACAGACTTGTCTTTTATCTGTCATACTTTTTTTATAAAAGCATTCTTCCCCTTGAAGTAAGAAAGCCTAAATGGAAATTGTGGTGGTATGAATGGAAATACAGTCTGGCAAAGTTTAAGGATTACAACATAAATATTCCCTGGCATAATGATATTGACCGGATTTCGACAAGGTTTGGTGATTTTAAAATTCGGGTAAATACTTCAGATGCTGCGAACGTTTCTCCTGCTTTTGAACGAAGGGATCAAAATTATCTGCTTAAAACTATAAATGAGTTATGCAGGAAGAACAAAAAAGTTCTTTTTCTGGACATTGGCGGCGATCTTGGAAGTTATTCGGTTCTGGTGGGTAATCGCTTTAAGAATGAACAGGTTTCCGTCAAGTGTTTTGAGCCTGTTCCGGATAGTGGTGAACTTATTAAGGAGAACATTACTCTTAACGGTCTTGAGCAAAAAGTCGACTTATATCAGGTGGCTCTTCTAAATAACGATAATCCCGAGGCCAGGATTACCCTTGACATCGGCACTCCCGGTTCGAGCAGCATGAAGAGCAGCACTGCTGAGAATATCAGGGAAATTACCGTTAAAGCTCATAAACTTGATACTTTACTGGCGGATGAAGTGCCGGGGTATGATGCACTGGTCTGCAAGATTGATGTAGAGGGTGTTGAACATGAGGTGCTGCTGGGGGCGGAAAAGGTGATTCATTCCGGGAAAGAGATCTATGTAATGCTGGAAGACTTTATCAATCCAAGCATCATACCGTTTATGGAGAAAAACGGATGGTCATTCTTGGCTAAAGTTACTTCGTATAACAGCTGGTGGTACTTTGGTGGCGGTGATGATCCTTCTTAAAGAGTAACCGTCAGAATAGAATACTGATAAAGCGGTACAATGAAACGGAAAAATATTTACACGCAATTGCTGAAATTGTTCGTAACGGGTGCGGTTATCAGTTGGATAATCTATACCTATGGATGGAATAATATCCGTACAACGGTTTTGCAGGCACAGCCTGGCTGGCTTTTTAGCGGCGTGGTACTTTTTGTCATTAGTGTTTTCTTCGGTGCTGTGCAATGGCAGATTATTTTAGAGAATAAGAAGATTGTTTTACCTTTTGAAAAAACTCTCCGGCTCTATTTTATCGGTATTTTTTTCAATAATTTTATTCTGGGAACCATAGCCGGCGATGCCTTCAAAGTAGCATCGTTGCATCTTGACAAAAGAAACGGTAAGGCAAGTTTCGCGGCCACTTTTCTTGACCGGCTTGCCGGACTTATTGCATTGTCACTTTTTGCCATCGTTGGCGGAACGGTGATATTCGTTTCGAATATCCAGCAGAATAAGCAGTTTTTTATGGTATTGGGGGTACTCGCTCTTTTCGTCGGCATTTTTTTCGGCTTCTTTATTATTCTGCTCTCCCGAAGATTACAAAATGCCTTACGGAACCTGTTGCGGAACATACCGTCTTTCCCGGCCAAAGAGCTCATTTTGAATGTACTGGAAGAGACATTCATTAACAGACGGGGGAAAGAAGATAAGAAGATGTTGCTGCAGGTCGGATTGCTTTCTCTGATTATTCAAAGCTTACGCATTATGGTGAATATCTTTGCCGCCCGGGCTCTCGGCATATTCAGCATTTCCACCCTGCATTACTTTTTTGTTATCATCCCCATTGTTGCACTTATGGTGACAATCCCCATGCCCTTCGGGGTCAGAGAGACGGTGGGTGGTATTCTTTTCGGCCTTGCAGGATTTTCTGTAGATCAGTCGGTGGTTATGTTGTTTCTTGCCACTATTGTGTGTGTCAGCGGTTCTCTGACAGGCGGCGTTCTCTTTCTGATTGACAAAAAGAATAGGTTGGAAAAGCCTGCTTTAAAGCCTAAATAGAGACTGATAATACTGTGGTATCACTTCATAGTATCTCTTCGAGTGCGTCGGATACGTCGGATACGTTTAATTCAGCAAGGCAGGCATAGGAGTCGTTGAGCCTGCAGCTGAGCGGTCTGGGAGAATAGTAGAAGCAGGGTGAGCACGGGAGGTCAAGTCTTACAACCCGATGGGCTACTCCCCATGGATAAATAAAATTTTTATTTGTCGGGCCGAGAATCAGCACCACCGGTGTCTGCATGGCCGCGGCAATATGCATAAGGCCGGAGTCATTGGAGACAAATGCATCCAGTTCACCAATGATAGCGGCTACCTCACGGATAGTCTTATTGGTAACAACCGTAACCTGATTTTTGTTTTTAACGGCGGATTGAATATACTCATTTATCCCTATTTCATCCTCGGTGCCGAATAATAAAAAGTGTTTATCCTGATGGCGATCTATCAGTTCGACAAATTTTTCCCTGGGCCACCGACGTTTTGCGTGGTTCTTAAACGTGCTGGTGCCGGCATGGATTCCGATGAAAGTATTACCGTTGAGCGAGGCAACGAAAGAGCTTCCTGCTTCTTTTTCTTCATCGGTCAGGTAAATGTGCATTGGTGGTATGGTATCGGGAGCCGCGGAAATTCCTAAGAATTGCAGCAACCGCACATTTTCCTCAACACAATGTGCCGAATAATCCTCTGCAATTGTTTTATTCTTAAGCCAGTTCAGTTGAGAGAAATTCATACGAAGATAAGAATGGCCTATCCGTTTTTTTGCCCCGGTCATAAGGGCAAATCCATTATATTGAATGCGGTTCGAGGGGTAGAAATTAATGCAGGTGTTAAAGCGGAAAGCAAAATGCGTCAATACATGCACGGTTGCCTGAAAAAAGTGGATTGCCTTTATGGGGTAGTACCAGAGGTGGTCAATGTGCGGGTTGTTCAGCAGAATTTCATGATTTGCCCGGCTGAAGGTAAAATAGGTAATTTCGCAATCCTGTCTGCTGTCTTTTATTAACTGTAAAGCAGGCGTCGTCATCAGGGTATCACCCATACCCATGAGCGGGGTGACAACTATTTTTTCCATGACGGTATATTTTGTAAAAGGTTAACGGGCTCTTATAAGCACACAATAATTACGCTTATGAGTGAATAAAATTATATTATAGTGCGTACTCTTGCAACAAAAGACAATATATCATACCACTATATCATACCACTTTAAGCGGTTGAAGAAGATAATGAAAAAAATTTCGGTTGTAATACCTTTATTAAACGAAGAAGGGAGTCTTCCGGAACTCATGAAGGCAATTGCCGGGGTAATGGATGAGCGCTCCTTTAACTACGAGGTATTATTTGTTGATGATGGGAGTACAGACTCGTCCTATACAGTGTGTTCGAGATTATATAATGAGTTCCCCGGTAAAGTCCGGGTGATACGATTCAGTCGAAATTACGGCAAATCAGCAGCTCTAAGCGCAGGAATGAAAAAGGCTGTGGGTGATATTATTGTTACGATGGATGCGGATTTACAGGATGATCCGGCGCTTATACCGGAGATGGTAGAAAAAATAGAAGAGGGGTGGGATGTTGTGTCAGGGTGGAAGAAGAAACGTTTTGATCCTCTTTTTACTAAAAATATTCCATCGAAATTTTTTAATGTTACTACGTCATTACTGTCCGGTTTGAAGCTGCATGATTTTAATTGCGGCTTTAAAGCGTATCGGGCCAGTGCAGCGAAATCACTGGAAATTTATGGCGAGCGGCATCGTTATCTTCCGGTGCTGGCCTACTGGAACGGCTATAAAGTAACGGAAATGATAGTTCCTCATCATAAAAGAAAATATGGTAAGACGAAATTTGGTATGAACCGGTTTTTAAATGGTTTTTTTGATCTGTTGACCCTTCTGTTTTTACGGAAATATCTTGCAAATCCACTCCATTTTTTCGGTATACTCGGTATTGTATTCGGTATAACAGGATCGGCAATTCTCGGCTATTTTGGTATCCAGTGGATAATTCATCAGGAGATGCATATTCGTCCTCTGGTACTGTTATCCATGGGCTCAATCATAATGGGAATCCAGTTTTTTTCAATTGGTTTAATTGGCGAGATGATTACAAATACCCAGCGAAAGAACATCTACACCATCCGTGACGAGTTAGAGTAATACATGAAGATATGTTTTATTGGCTCCGTTTATCCCCGATCTCATGAAGACTCAGAAGTGCCCTGGTTGCGGAAGACGGTGAATTTATTACGAGAGGCCGGACATAATGTCGCGGTGTATGTACCGTCGTTTAGGGGGCTTCGTTCACACGAAATTGACGGGTGCCCGGTAAAGCGATTCCGTTACTTTTTTGCACGGTGGGAAACCTTGACCCATGATGAAGGTGCCCCCAATAAGATTCACAGGTTCCATTACAAATTCATCATGGTGTTTTATTTCTTTTTCGGAACTGTCGGATTGATACGGTTTCACCGAAGAGAGAAATTCGATATATTACATGTACACTGGCCCGCGCCTCATGCGCTGTTTGCCTTTTTTGCCTCCATGGTTTGTAAAACAAAGATAGTTTTGAGCTTTTACACGGCAAGTCTGATGCTGGTAAAAAGATTCCCTTTTGTAAAATATTTACTTCGATTTTTTATCAGGCGCGCCGACCGGGTTATTGCCATTTCCACCTTTACAAAAAATCTGGTTAAAGATATTTACGATTGTCCGATAACTATTATACCGTACGGGACGACTATTTCTCCTAAGAGTGAGGTGCCGCCACTGGTACCTAACCGAAAGATTCTCAGTGTCGGCAGGATGATTGAGCGAAAGGGTTTTCGTTATCTGATCCATGCCATGCCGATGGTGTTGAATGAGTGGCCCGATGCATCCCTTACCATTGTCGGTGGAGGGCCGGTTCGGGAGGATCTCATTGCCTTATGCAAATCTCTCGGTATAGAAAAACAGGTCTCCCTGCCCGGCAAGATCCCGCAGGAGACACTCGAACAACTTTTTGCCGAATGTAATGTATTTGTCCTTCCTTCAATTGTAGACAAACGGGGAGATACTGAAGGGCTGGGGGTCGTTCTTATTGAAGCGATGACCTATCACCGACCGGTTATCGGTACGGATATCGGCGGCATTGTTGACATTGTGATTAATAATGAGACCGGTTTACTGGTAAGACAGCGGGATCCGCAGGCGCTCGCAGATGCTATCGACGCAATCTTCTCTGATCCTGAAAATGCAAAACGAATGGCAGAAAACGGTTATCATCATGCTCAGTCACAATTTTCATGGCAATCGGTAATAAAAAAGTTTGATGCAGTCTATTCTTCCCTGTAGTTACGGGTAGCCCAGTTATCGGTACCTTACCGTTTTCTATGCAACCGAATGAGTAACTGTTTACATGCTTAATCGCTTGATTTAATGCTACCTTGAAAGTATCTTAAAAACATAGACTGATACCTATAATATTATTCTTTTCAGGAGGCAGCTCATGAACTGTAAAAAAATAGCGGTAGTGTTACTTCTTATGCTTACCACCTGGGTAGTGTCAGGAACACCAATTGCCTTTACAGTCAAATCAGGCCAATTGTTGGTGAAGAAGGCGGCGCAGTCTGAATGGACTACTATTGACAGCTCGATAGAGATTGTGTCGAGTGATTCCGTTAGAGTAGACTCCGGTGGGGAAGCGGAGTGCATCATTTTCGATGTGATTGCTCTCAAATGTAAAGATTCGTGTCTATTTATAATTAATGCGGATGAGAAAAAAGCATCGCTGACTTTGATACGGGGACAGATCTTTTTTAATAAGGAAATGGCCGCGGGTGACATCACTTTCGAAGTAAAGGCCAAGGGGTGCATTTTTACCCCTGTCGGGACGGCGGCGGCTGTTAAAATCACGCCAAAAGGTGATCCGAGTATCGCGGTCCTCAGGGGCAATATGCGTCTGACTAAACCTGACGGAGGCACCGTGGATGTTAGTGCGGGCAATTACTGTACCTTTAACGTATCGGCAAATGCATTTACACCTGTGAAACCGCTTCCGCCCAAGGCTGTTGAAGCTCTTGAGTCGTGGTCGGGGGTAATCCGGGAGGAGACGGCATTACAAGCCAAAGAAGAGGGTAAAACGGAGGAAGCACCTGCTTTGCAGGCTGTGGCTGCCGAAACACCTTCCGCTCCTGTGGCTGATCCTTCTACTGAAAAAACTACGGAGCCGCCATCAGAAACACCTGTGGAAAAACCTGTCTCTGAGGCTCCCAAGGAGGAGGAAAAAGAGGAGCATGTAAAGGAACAGGCTGACGTTGCCAAACCCGCTTCTCCTGCCGGCGCTGAAAAACAAGCTGAAAAAGAGGCTCCTGCGGAGGAGAAACCTGAAAAAGGGAAAAAAGAGCCGGACAAACCACAGTGGGAGATCAGCGCCGGCATGGTTACTGTCGATAATGAACAATGGACCCGCATTGCCTTTGGGGTCGATGTCCCTATCTGGCGTTTTGGGATTTTCTTTGATCTTGAATTATTTCTTGATGCACAGGGAAATTTCTCGAATAAAGGTTGGGATTTCAGCAGTGGAAAGGAAGCCGGGTATTCACTTCTGAGAAAGATACGTTACATTCGCTTTAACCATCCGGGAGATCCGGTGTTTATAAAGCTTGGCGGTCTTGATAATGTAACTTTCGGCTACGGGTTTGTTGTTGATCGGTTCACCAATATGCTTCATTATCCCGGTGAGAAGCTGTTCGGCTTACAGTTCGATCTGAATGATCTAAGTCCCGTCGGGATTTCTCTACAGACACTAATACCGGATTTCAAGGATTTTCCCAATGATGGCGGTATTCTTGCTGCCCGGTTGGCATTTAAACCTTTTAAGATGACGGAAAAGCCGGTTCTTGGCGGTTTATCGCTGGCGGCAACCGTAGCATCGGACCTGAACCAGTATGCACCGGCGAGAGACTGGGATTATTCCCTGCATGGAAGTAAATGGGACAGGGATGAAGACAATGTGACCGACAGTACCTATTTGTATAACATGTATAAAGATTATCCCTATTACGATGATTTGGTTCAGGCTCACAAGAATCTGGGCGATTATGATACCAAGGTTGAGCATAAGGATGAATGGGCTAAGTCTGCGGAGAATAAGGTTGTTGTTCTGGGCGGCGATCTCATTGCACCGATAGTCAACTCGAAATTAGTAAATCTTGATTTGTACGGGCAGGCCGGTGTGATGGTCGACGACGAGAATGACGATCAGTTTTACAAGGGGTGGGGTATCGGTGCTCCCGGTGTTGGTTTGACAGTCGGGCCGGTATGGGCGCGTCTTGAATACCGTCGTGTTGAGGACTACTTTGAGCCCGGCTATTTCGGCACCTATTATCTGGACGAGCGTATTAAGCGAACGCCGAATGTATATGTCAAGGAAGATTCCCTTCCGCCGAATGATTTAAACGGTGTGTTTGGTCTGTGTGGTGTTAATATCAAGAATTTTGTAACTCTGAGCGGAACATATCAGCGGCTGATTGGTGGCGAAGGTGAAGATAAGGTGTTGGATCAGCGTGCAGAGGGCGAGGCAAATGTCGGTAGCGCCATACTTGAGAGAATACCAAAAATAAATAAAGTTGGTTGCTTTTTTTATCAGACCCATATTGATAAAAAAAAGAACCGTCCGTTCTTTTATCAATCGCCGTACACCTTCTGGGGATACCGTCTCGGTGTTGAAGTGTTTCAGGGCGCCTCGGTTATCTGGGAAACGCGGTACGGCTGGAAATGGAATAGTGACGGTGATGAACTTGTTGATGACAAAACGGTGACTATTCAGGCAGCGCTTACCTTTTGATGAAAAGACATATTATTAACCAGCGCATACAAGGGAGGAGAAAGGCTCCTCCCTTTTTCTTAACATATAAACATATTCATGGGTCGAAATATTGTGACACAGATAAGAGTTTTATCCCTTTTAATCATGCATAACAAATATCATTTTATAACAATAGCAGAATTGTCCTTATATTATTACAGATAGTTGATTAGCTGCTGAAATCATGTCTTATACATCACCATTACTGGACAGGGCGCGAAAAGAGAGTACAAGGAATAGTTTCTCCATTCCCCGCCGGGGCAGGATACGGTTAATCCTTTTACTCGTCCTCTGTGGGCTTGGCGGGTGGTGGCATTTCGTTTACAGACAATCGTCACCGGCAAATAAAGATGAATCGACTCCGCAAAAGGACTCCGTGGTCACTTCAGTCAAATCGGCGGCACAGAAAAAGAAATCAAAAACAGTTACAAAGGACAAGCCTGAAAAAAAAGTAT
>CAZIYW010000005.1:60857-101963 GCA_964543525.1 uncultured Fibrobacterota bacterium
TGAAGCATACGAAGAAATTGACCTATGCGGATGTTGAAAATCTGTTGAGAAAGATTCCGCCCCGCTTATCCCATGCCGTGGATACTATTCATTTAAAAAATGACGGCTATATTATTCATTACAGTATTGATACGGCACTGCAGCGTTCAGGCAGGGAGTATTTCAGACGATACCACCCCAAATACGGTGCGCTGGTTGTTATGGAGCCGGTATCGGGGAGAATTTTATCACTGGTTTCCTATACGAATGACGGTGAAGTTTCACTGGGAAGGAATCTGTATTGCCGGAGTTTGTTCCCGGCTGCGTCAATATTTAAAACAATCGCAGCGGCTGGTGCTATTGAAAAAAACGGATTACACCCTGACAGTAAACTGAAGACGCACGGCAGGAATCATACTCTATACAACTCACAGTTAAAAAAGAATCTCGATACTTATCGTGAAATAACGCTGAAGGAAGCTTATGCTTATTCTATTAATCCGGTATTTGGAAGAATAGGGATATATATGCTGGGTGCGGATGGTCTTAATGAGTATGCCGTCAAGTTCGGCTTTAATTCTGATGTCCCTTTTGAACTTGACAATGAGAAACCTCTGTTTATTTATCCCGATAGTGCCTTTGCAGTCGCTGAAGTCGCTTCGGGATTTAACCGGCGCACTACTATTTCACCGCTGTTCGGTGCGATGATTGCCGCCTGTATTTCTTCAAAAGGCAGAATATTTGCCCCTACCCTTGTCGATAGTATTACGAATTTAAAGTCCCGCAGAAAAATATATACCCGAAAACGGGTATTATGGAGAATGCCGATTCAGGAGGAGACTGCTGATTTGCTGGTTGAACTGATGCGTGATGTCACCCGGTACGGTACATCCAGAAAATCATTTCGATATCTTAAAAAATCATTTCGTTTTAAAGATATAGACTATGGAGGGAAAACGGGCAGTATCGATAAAGAAGGCATGGGGAAGGTTGACTGGTTTATCGGTTTCAGCCGTCATAAAGATGATGCGACTCAGCACATAGCCGTTGCTGTCCTGACGGTCCACGGCGATTACTGGACTGTCCATTCCAGTTTCGTCGGAGCGGAGATCATGAGGAAGTATATACGAAAAATCCAGATAGCCCGGAAAACAGCTCAAGATGGAAAACCTGATTCTCCACCAACGGTTAAAAAAGTATCAAAAAATTCCCGAACATCAGCAAATGGATAATTACTTGATGGAAAGTTGTCGCCTGATATGAGTACTACAAGCCCGGAATTCAGATCCGCATTTATCGCATTGATTGGACGGCCGAACAGCGGCAAATCCAGCCTCCTGAATACCGTTCTTGAAGAGAATATCTCAATTGTTACGCCGATGCCGCAAACAACACAGCGTCCGGTGCGAGGTATTTATAATGGTGATGGATACCAGCTAGTGTTTATCGACACTCCCGGCTTTCACCGTGGAAAGCACGCGCTGAACAAATCTATGTATAACCTGGCAGTTAAAATTTTTTCTGATGCGGGCATCGATATTCTCTGTTATATTGTTGATCTTTCCCGTCGGTTTGGCAGGGAAGAAGCTGAAATAGTACGCCTGGTGGAAGAGATAAAAATACCGGTATGTATCGTTTTTAATAAAATGGATTTGTGTAAATCGGTGAAATCCGTTACCGAACAGTTTTACACCGAATACCCAGGCCTGCGCCAATTTCCCAGGGTGATTATAAGTGCTGTTTCTCCTGAAGCAAAGGTGCATTTTCTTGACACAATCGAGCCGTTGCTACCGGTCGGCCCTCAATATTACCCGCCGGACCATATAACCGATGCCAATCTCCGTTTTTTTGCCGCCGAGTTCATTCGTAAGCAGATTATTGATTTGACCTGTGAAGAGGTTCCGCATGCTTCCTGCGTAGAAATAGAGGATTATAAGGAGTATGAAACCGGTCATGAAATAACCGCAACCATTCATGTTGAGACACAGGGACAGAAGGGAATACTCATAGGAAAAAAAGGAAGTATGATTACCCGGATCAGAAAGAAAGCAGCTGAAGTATTGCAGCTATTAACCGGTAGTAAAGTAAAAATTACCTGCCATGTGAAAGTGTCACCCGGATGGCGTGATAATGTGCAATTTTTATCTTCAATTGGATTGCGGGTGAAATAAAGGGCGCAAACGGCGCTTATTTATAAAGTGCGGCAACCTTCCTTCCGGAATCTTTGCTCATTTCCCAGTAGTGTGATTTCCCATGATGAGATAAGGTAATCCATTTTTTCTGATTAGCTGCAAGTTCTTCCATTCCTTCGGTAATGGCAGAAGTATCAAGAGGATTGACAAAGAGGGCGTATTGATCGCAGATTTCTTTCAGGCTTGGTATATCGGATACCAGCAACGGACACCCATGTATCATTGCCTCAACAGGCGGTAGACCGAGGCCTTCATGAAGAGAGCAGAAAATAAGACCGCCGGCATGCAGCAGATGAAAGGAATACTGTGACATATCCTCAAATTTTATGAACCCCGGTACCGTGTCCGGCAGTTCCTCTTCAGGGTCAATATCACCAAGTACTATCAGTTTATAGTAATCATGATTTTCCTTAAAGGCACAGAACGCTTCAATGGTTCTTCTGAGATTTTTATGCACGGATCCGCCGAGTGTAATAAAGTAAGGCTCACGCGTATCCGGGGTTTCGTGATGTCCACAGGGGAGCGGAGCATAGACGACGTGAGTAGTACTTTTACTTTTCGGAATTACTCGATGTAAATCATTCCTGGTTGCGTCAGATATACAGAGGACGTCGGCACATTGCCGTATCAGCTTTTTCTGCATATACCAGTACCGGGTATTCCGTTTCGATTCTGCGAAAGGCACATCATTCCACAATTCCACCCCCAGATCATAGACTGTTCCAACAACCTTGCAGTGATGGATTAGTCCCATGCCGACTGAGTGGATAGGGCCGAGACATATCCAGTAATGAAATATATCGATGTTATATCGGAGGATGAGATAAGGGATTCGATACAGAGCCTGTTTCCAGGAGCACGACGTATAGGGGATCCATCTGACCGGCCATGATTTTATATCGTTCGGTAACTTTTTACGATCCGCCCATACATATATGACCGCCGATGGATTTTCCCTGAGGACAGCTTCAGCCAGATAGCGGGTATAGACGCCAACGCCACGTGAACCGTAGCCATAAGAAAATAGGCGGAAATCCCATAGAATTCTCATACGATCAGGTCCTTATATACTGCAATGACGCGCTCGGCCATTTTTACATAGGAGACAGTGTCAATATACTTCTCGATTTCATGCAAGTGTGTTTGCCGCACAGATTCATCGGAAAGTAGTAGCTGTATTTTCTCTATAACGCTGCTGCAATCGGGCGCACTGAGAGCGAGAATCGGCGCATCCCGGGCCAGTTCCCGGGTATAGGGAAGGTCGGTGGCGATGATGAGCCGGCGGGCGCCGATCGCGGTGGCAAGGCTTGCCGAAGTACTGCGCACTTTTAAAAGCGCCAGATATATATCTGTATCATTAAGCAATTCAGCACGCTCCTCCACCGGTACCCAGCCGGTAATGGTAAAGGCATCATTCCACGAGTGCGCCTGAATCTCACTGTTTAACTCATTCGGCAGTGAAGCATCCTCATCTCTTCGGATACCGCCAATCCAGGTAAAACGCCAGGGAACGGTAAGCTTGTCAAGAACCTGAAAAAGCAATGGATAATCATAATGACGAGTTAAAAATCCATGTGAGGCGAGATGGAGTGTATGGTTATACATAAAAGGTTTGTTCGCAGACGTAGTGAGAGATGTTACCGGAAGAGGGATTACCGTTATTTTTTTTGCTTCAACCCCTTTTTGTATAAGCGTATCCCTGTGAACATCCGCATGAACCAGTACTCTATCGGCGAAAAAATTCCGCTGCAGATCATACGTGTAAGAAGTTTGATACGGATGACGGCGATCATAGAGCCATTCTTTAATGGTACGTATACATCCCGGACCGCTTATCCCGGAACGGGGAAACACATCGGGGAATTCATCATATATTTCATGAAGGGTTACGACAACCGGTTTTGTAAGTAATGAGCAGAGTCGTGCGAATGTTTTCACTCCGTACTTTATAAAAAAAGAGGGTTCGTACTGTATATGAATGCAGTCGCAACTGTTAAGTTCGGCGGCTGTGAGTTTTGGATGAGAACAGCATGCGTCGATATCAAAGACCTTAAGGTCAATACGATCTGCAAGAGCATGGACATACTCCTGAGAGTAAAATGATATACCGCACTTTTGATTAACCGGATAAAGCCAGACAATTTTCATAATGATATATGCCCGAAAATATGTACACTGACATTACTGATTTTTATATGCTGTAATAATATTTCCCAGAAACGTTGTTCCCAAAACATCCGTTACCATAAGACGTGGTATCCGGAAGGGATCCTTACTATCGGGAGCAGAGGTGCCACCGAAAACGTATGCCTGTTTATAACCACACTCTGAAAGAATTTTTTTATCCTCCTCTTTTGTATTGTGCTCATTACCATAGGGATAGGCAAATGCCGCGACTTCCGTTTTCAGGAGTTCTTCTAACAGTTGTTTCGATTCTGTAAGTTCCTTTTTCGTCTGCTCTATGTCAATACTACCGAAATCCGTATGCGTAAGTCCATGTGAACCGATGTAAATGTTATATTTTGAAATGTGAGTAATATCTTCTTCCGTCATATATTCGTCAGTCCCGATAAATTTTGCTGTTACAAAAAACAGTGCCGGGAGATTATACTGATGCAATACGGGAAATGCCTGTGTGAAATTGTTTTTCTTTCCATCGTCAAAGGTGATAAGGATGCGGGGTTTTGATGAGTTATTGGGAGTAAAAAGCTGAGCAGGGGTGACAGCAGTAAAAAATCCGGCGATCAATGACATATGTTCAATAAAATTCACCGTAGTAACTGTGTAAAGATCATCGCAAACAGCGATTCTATTCTCCACATTGTGATAGGCAAGTACCAGCACAGAGTCTTTTGGTATTTGACGCACTTTTAACCGGTTTATTATAAGGGAAATAAATTGTCTCATTTTTATTTTCATAGTTTGGGATAAAAATAACGGGAGATACAGGCATGCTTGTATGCTTGTATCATTGCGACTATACACTGAGAAATCCGTAAGAAACTGTGACGGTTTTGTGGTGTTCTTGAAATGTACTCCACCAGATTTTTCATATACAGAATAAATGGTTTTGACGGTATCTTCTTTATATGGAGAGTGTAAAAGAGCAAATGATTGTGTAAGCGTTCAATAAGGTATCCGGTTGTGTCACTTGCATGGCATCCGCCGTTCTCGGCGGGATAATGATAAACGATTGCTTGAGCATTGTAATATATGGGATACCCTTTCTTTCTTATTCTGCAGGAGAATTCAACATCTTCAAATAGTGCGTTGCCTATAAATTTGGGATTAAAAAGACCGGCATCTCGAAAAACCTTTCTTTTTATTGACATGTGGCCTCCGGTAGCATAGGAGATCGTGCCTTCATAAGTAATATCGAAATTACCTGTTGTTTCACCGGTCTCGGGATCGATGGCTGCAACTGTTTCCGTGGGGGCCCAGGAGACATTTTTATTCATCTGTTTAATACGACCGGCCACGGCACTGATTCCTTGCCGTGCATGACTCTTTAAATGTTCGGTAAAACAGTTTGGGTGCACGCACGTGTCGTCATCGATAAAAAGAAGGACAGTACCGGTACTATTACGTATTCCCACATTGCGGGCGTGTGGTAATCCGACTCTTTTAATACGTATATATTTTACAAAAGGGAATTGATTCAAAAGGATTGAGGCCTGCTCTCTGCTGTCGGGTGATTGATCTACTATTATTACCTCTGATGCCGGCGGCCGGTATTGCGCCACTGAGAGGAGCACCCGTTTCAGTGCCGTGTGCCGGTTGTAGGTTGGAATAATTATTGAAAGTACATCAGCCATGATACATTCGATCTCCAGTGGGTATTGAGACGCAATAACACATTCATCTGTTTTTATTCTTTACAGAGGGTGGTTTTTCCAGCAATGCAAAGCAGGAACCGCCGCCGTATAGACCTAAAAAGAGTTCCATGCGGTTTGTTATTGCATTAAAAATTCTTAGCAGAAGGCCTGTGAACGGCATTTTTTTTATCAATGCCATGATTGTGGTAACAGCCGTAAACAGGTGCCACCGCGCCTGTTTAAACGCGATTCGATATTTTTCAGGGTAGCCTGTTAGCCAGCCTAAAATCCCCGCCGGACTGAAGAATGACCGGATGTAGAAACGTTGATGATACAATGAATGTATATCTTCGCTGGTATGCAGGGAGAAGTGACCGTCCAGTTCGGCAACAACATCCCGGGAGTTTTTACGTATCAACCAGGAATCCGGCCAGCGGAATCGGTAATCACTGCATTCGCTGTGCAGGAATATCTGTGCGCCGTACCGGGCAACCCTGACGAGTTCATCAAGAACCAGACAGAGCTCCGAAACATGACCAAGTGTATCCACGGAGAAAAGGGTGTTAAATGTTTCCGGCTTGAAAGGCAGGAAGTGTGCATCGGCACATACACGACAAATAGTGCCCTTTGGAGATTTGGCGAAATGCCGCAATGCGGAGAACGACCAGTCAACGGCGATTATGGTTGCCTGTGGATTTTTTCCAAGAAACCAGTTTGAATAGGCGCCGCTACCGGACCCCAGATCCAATACGAAAGGTTGTTTTTGAGACAATGTAAGCGAATCAATACCTTTTCGTTTATAGGAACAGAAATTCCATAGTGACCGGATGAGAGGATTTCCTGTTGAAGAAACCCTGGTTTTTCCCTTCCCGGCGTTATAATACTTTTCTGAAAATAACCTTTTTTGTAAAGTCGGAGATGCAGCCTCGGTCATGCCTACCCCTTTGATCTGTAATAGTGATAATAGTATTTGTAATAACCGTAGGAAGAGTAGCGGTGAGAAAGGTTGATATCATTGAGCACACACCCGACACATTTGACGCCGACATTATTGAGATTATAGACTGCATGCTGTGCAACTTCACGTGATGTTTTATGAGATCTGACAACCAGCAGGATACCGTCAAGCTTGGTGCCCAGCAGTGTAGCGTCGGTTACGGCAATGATAGGCGGGGTATCAAAGAATACCATGTCATAGTTACTGGTAAAATATTTTATATGCAACGCCATTTTATGTGAAGCGAGGAGTTCAGCAGGATTGGGGGTGAAAATGCCTGCAGTAATCAGGAAGAAATTTTCTTTCTTTGTTGATTTGATAATCTGTTCATAATCGGCATTTGCGGCAAAGAGGTCGGAGAATCCAGGCTCCCGTTTTTGTCCAAAGATATGATGCATAACCGGCCTGCGCAAATCAGTATCCACCAGGAGTGTTCTCTTGCCCATTTGTGCATAGGCGAGGGCTAAATTTGCCACGGTGAGCGATTTCCCCTCAGACGGGCCTGCTGAAGTCACCACCAGACTTTTAATGGGGTTGTCGGGGCTGACAAAAGAAAGATTTGTCCGTAACGACCGGTAAGCCTCAGCGGTAACAGATTCGTCTCCTGTAAAGTTAAGCAGATGGCGGGGGTACTGAGTCACGGTTACGCTCCTCCGTGATTTTGACGATCGCCGTTTTAATTTCAGTTCCTCCTTCTTGTTGTAGGTAATATGAGGTATGGTGCCGATTACCGCCAGACCGAGGAACCGTTCAATGTCATCGTTTGATTTAATAGAGGTATCGTTGAATTCCAATATAAAGGCAAGGCCGAATCCGAGGATCAGACCGAGTAGAACGCCGAGAAAATAGTAGCGTGTTTCATTCTTTGGAATCGGCTCGTCGGGCATGCGGGCAATATCAACAATCTTTATTCCCGCTCCGCTTGAAGCGCTGAGAATCCGCTGCTCTTCCGCTTTTTCAAGAAGAAGGTTATATATATTTTCATAGATTTCTTTGGATCGTTTGAGTCTCAGCAGTTCGAGTGATTGACTGAGGATATCCGGATTATCCTTTTTATAGCTGTTTATTGCTTTCTCATAGGATGCAAGGCGACGTTTGAAAAGCTGAAGCTCAGCTTCTTTATTGATAACTGATTTCCGCAACGTCTGCCATTGATTAATAGTATTGGGATCCGGCGCTTCCCTTGGGGCAGAACTCTTTTTATACTGTAATAACTGCCGTTCAACTTCTCTGATTTCACGGTCGATGGTTGAGGTGCTGGACAGACGGATCCCGAGATTTTCCAGGCGGATACGCTCCTTTTCAAGTTCCTTGAGACGTGATCGGAGCTTCAGCATTTCCGGCGATTTTCTATTGCCCGAAGGAGTTATTTTTGCTTCAAGTTTTGCCAGCTGCGATTTCTCAGCTTTCAGGTCTGCTTCTTTCACCCCCAACAACGCCAGATTTTCGGCATACGCATTCTGCAGGGTCTTCAATTCAGGCGGTACGCCCTCCGAGATATTGCCGGTTTTATCTTTGAAGGTACGGTAGTCATATTCGGCTTTTTCCAGTTTGGTACGGATAATCTTTAATTGTTTGTCGATTTCCACAACCGCACGTCTGGACTCCTCCGATTCCACCTCCTGGCAGCGTTTCCGGAAAATATCAGTTGCAGCGGTCGCAATAAAATAGGCCAGTTCTCTGGTTTTAGCACGGCAATTCAGCCTGAGGAAAGAGGTATACGAAGTCTTTCGTAATGAAATGCTGTTCCGGATATAATTGATGGCATCCTCTTCGGTAAACTTGGGGAATGTCGATTTAAATACATCCATGCCAATGCTGTCAAGTGCGAGTTCGAGGAAAGTCCGGCTGTTGAGAATACCCTGGTAAAAGCTGGGGGATCGTCCGCCGATATTCATTACCTGTGTCATGACCGGATTGTTTTCTTCAATAACCAGGGTGGAGTAAGATTCGAATATATCCTCGATTCTATAAACGTAGAAAACGGTGGAGAGGATCATGGAGAGTAATGAGACTATAATAACAGATTTTCGTCTGTGAATTATTGCAATATAGTCTTTAAGCCGGACGTCGTTTTTTAGCTTGGTGATATTCCCGGTTTTTGGTTTGTCCAAAAAGTTTTAACTCCTTATACGAGATAACAGTCTTTACGGCCACCGGGAGGTTACTTCCCGCCGGTGACAGCTCCCCGGAGCGATTGAATAGTGACAATAAAGAGCAATACATTCGTTAAAATGCTCATGAGAATTTTCCAGTCAAACCATCGCGCATAGATAATAATTACATCTCCTTCTTCAACCATCGGGATTTTATCCATTTCGCCATTGTCAATAAAAGATTGTAGGTTTATAACTTCCTCAAGTGTTTTCCCGTCGGATTTGAAAAAACGCCGTACCCGTGACAGATCGGCTTTTTCAGCGGGGCCTCCGGCAAGGTAAATCAGCTCGAACACGTTAATTTTTTCATCCAGATCAAAGAATCCGGGTTTGTTTACCGCACCGATGACTTTTACTTTTGTATTCCGGGTCTCGGAGAGGAGAATGACGATATCATCGGGTCGCATTGTCGGCATATTGTCATAGGTGCCATTTTTAAGAAATTCTTTAAGATTGAAAAATTCCGCTGTTTGGTCATTGCCGTCACGGTGGATGATTTTTATACTGTCAATATCGGCATTCGGCGTCGGCCCGCCGGCAAGCTGAATTGCCTCCTGCACCGATGCGCCCAGATAGGTTTCCACGGGGCCCGCCTTGGCAACCTGTCCGAGAACCGTAACGGTTATATTCGGTTTCTCGACCACAGATATAAGTACGAGTGGATTGGCAATGTGTTTTGCGAGTCTGAAGGCCAGTTCGTTCATAAGCTCTGAGGTTGAAATGTTGACTATCGTTTCATCAGCCAGGAGCGGATAATCTATAGTGCCGCTTGTACTTACGGTATATCGTCCGGAAAATTCCTGGTGTCCCTGTACCTGAATGTCAAGGACATCCCCCACTTTGATTATTGCTGCATGCAGAGGGAAATAGATACCTGCGAAAAAGATGATAACCAATGAAAGTCGTTTCATAATTCTTCCTTTCGTCACTTATGCAGGCTGAAAAACAAAAGGATAGGTGACTGTGACATCTCCCTCGGCAATTTCTTCAAAGCGCCACATTTTTATTTTTCGGGTTATATCCCGCTCCAGATTGCTGTTTCCCGTTGTGTTTTCGAGAATTTGCACGGAGGTCACTCTCCCCGATGCTGCAATAGTAAATCTGATCGTTATTTTTCCCGCCAGATCCGGTATCCGTTTCAGATATTTTTCATAACTCATACGTATGCTGGTTTTATGAGACGCGACAACTTTATTAATGGCGCTATGGTCGCGTTTGGTATTTGAAGATGCTGCGCCTTCTATGCTTTCAGGCTTCTGAATAACAAAGTTACCTTTTTTGGCGAAGGATTTTGTGGCGACCTCCCTGACGCTGACCACAAGATCGTCAATATTCTCCTTATGACTGACTGATACGTCCTTTGAGCGGACCAGTTTCTTTTTCAGTACGTCCATGTTATCCGTTTTCTGTAACCCGGTCATATTCTCCAGTGCTTTTTCAATGTCCTGAAATCGCTCCTTTTTATGATTTCTGTTTCCCAGCACATCAATAATGGACGGGCCTTTCGCCGTGGTACCGACACCGGTAAGTATGCCCATCACCCCGACGGTTCTGATTTTCTTTTCTACTTCTGCAGCCCGTGATGCAACTGCCTTTTTTGCCGCTTTTTGTTCAAGTGCTTTCTTTTCACCCGGTGTTTTCGGCGGAGGCGCTTCTGCTTTCTCCTCTGTATCTTCCTGGGTCTTTGTCTGGTCACCGCCTGTTTCTTTTGGTATTTCTTTCGGTATCGGTTTTTCAACAATCAGTCGCGCAAAACGTTCAGGGATTTTTTCAATAACAACCATTTTCACCGGCTTTAATTTTATCGTGTTAATTCTATACATGATGATGCTGTGAATTATTACCGAAAGTATAAGGATTATGGCAAAACGGGAATCAATTTTTTGCCAGAATGAACCACGTACTTCCCGGAGTAATGCTTTATCAAGAACAGCGGCAGAACTGTATCTCGCAACCACAACGTTAATATCCTGGATTTCCTGCACGAATACTTATTCCTCTTTTTTAAGCACAGCTAATGAAAAATTGTTATACCCCTGCTGACCACAGGTATACATAATTTTTTTAAGAAGGCGAAACCGGATTCGTTTATCGCCCTGTATTGTTATATCGCCTTTGAATTTGGTCTTTGATGAGTATCGCTCTATTTTTTGTGTCAATTCGCGTCGCTTTGCCAGCCAACTGTTTAATTCCGGAATAATAAGTTTATCCGATGAAAGCACCTTATCTGTCGAGGTAATTGGTTCTTCCTCATCACCAACGAGAATATATTGATTGTTTATCTTAAGAACTACCGTTAATTCAGGCTTCTTCTTGGCCGATGATTCCGGAAGCATCAGATCCTTTGATACGGTTATAATCTCTCCTTCCGATGAAAAGCTTTTCAATAGATAAATGAGCAGGATTGTCATGACATCTATAAGAGATGTCAACTGAGGTTTGATGCCTTTCATATTTTTCTGATGACGGCCTTTGCGGAGCTGTTTTAAATTGGATTTTGATACCGGAAAGCTCATAGTTCCTCCAGATTGTCAACAACCCGTAAAATCTGATTGAGGTTGGTACCCATAAACATGTCGCGAATAAATCCCTGGGGATTTAAGAAAATGAGTTCCTTGTTCTTCTGCTCAAACATTTTCCATGCGTAGACAAAAACACCGAGCCCGTGGCTGTCGATATAGTTCGTTTCCGAGAGATCTACTACTACTGTATTGCATTTACCTTTACCCAGCGATTCAAACTTTTTTGAGAGGATATTCACCTCCCGGGCAACCAATTCGCCGGAGATTTTCATAATGGCAATGCTATTCTTTTTTTTAATTTTTATTTTACAGCTCATCCGATGTCTCCAGAGAGTCCGATATCCGGAAATTGTGATTCACGGCATACATCCATGAATTTGATAATATCGTCATAGAGAATGTTTCCTTCAAAAACCAGGACTACGCTGTTTTGAGAGGGATATTGAAATTTAACCGCTTTTAACAATGCGCGTAATTTTTTCATTTGATATTTCCCTCTGATTTTTGGAATGATATCAAGCTTTTTCCCGGTTCCGACAATGCGGAATCCTGCATTGGTAACGACAATTGAAATATCCAGCTCTTTTATCTGCTCCGTCTCTCCACCACTGCCCTGCGCAGGCGGCAGAGAAAACTCAATAACCGCGATATGGGTAAAAACCGCCATTGACATAAGAAAAGGTATGAGGACCATGAAGAGATTCATTACCGGCGTCATGTCAAGGTCAATGGATTCTATTTGACCACCGAGTGATTTGTTGGCCCTTTTCATTACCGGAAATGCGCCTCGTTTCTCTTTTTGTTCATCACTCATACTGTTTCCTCCGGAATACTAATGGCGCCGCTGGGCGAAAAGAAAGTTAAGCATCCGAACCGAACTTTCATCTATTTCTTCAATAACGGTATTCGCCTTTGCACCGAGAATGGAAAACATAATCATACAGGGAATGGCGACTATGAGTCCCATGGCGGTTGTATTCATGGCCATACTTATGCCTTTTGCAAGAACCGCCGCTTTCTGCGACGGATCGGCTGTCGCCAGAGCACTAAATGCTGCCTGCAAGCCGAAAATGGTTCCCAATAATCCCATTAAGGTAGATATGTTTGCAAAGAGAGAGAGATAATGTGTGCGGTGTTGAATCTTCGGCAACTCACGCAAGCCCACCTCGTCAACCGCGTTCTGGATTTCCTGATCGGATTCATTCTGGATGTAGTGCCACAGGGCCGACTCAAGAATAACTGCGAGCGGACTTTTCATGCCGGCACAGATTTTTCTGCCTTTTTCAACTTCACCGTTACGAACAAGTCGGGTTATCTGGGTAAGTAACGCCTTCGCATTAACCCGACAATGTACATAATAATAGATCAGGCGCTCTAAAGACACCGCAATTGCACACGCAGAGACTCCCGCAAGAATGTACATCCATATCCCGCCCTCCTGAAAAAACCGTGCAACAATTTCCATTATGTCTCCTCCAATTATAACAGGGTTTTATAAATAGTTTTAATTCTCGTGTGATGAGTAACGAATATTTTATAAATCTCAATAATAAAACGGGTAATTCTCAGCCTTTGTTACCAAATATTATTCTACCATTGATTTAAATATAAAGTCAAAAATAATTACATTTTTAGTCATTTCCCTTATTAGCCGTACAACTCATTCAACAATCGGCTCAAAAGACAGCGGTTCAGCAAGGTCGTTCTTAAATGAATATGAAAAACTTAGTTCCCGGTATTCCGATTTTTCTTTGGGAAGAAAAATGACCACCTGAGGTTTTTCAACCTTTCCTTTTATTTTTACTCCTACTGTAAAGGTAATGGTGCCCGGTTGTTCGATACGGTATCCCTTATCCACAGCCTTTTCTTGAACAGTTGTTGAATCATCTGCAAAGACTGACAATGCGGTAATTACTATCAGCGCCGGAAGAAATCGAATTGAGTTCATAGCCTATTCCTTGTTAACCGGTTGTTTTTTTTCAAGACTGAAATTGTGTATTCTGGGAAATACCCAGACATCCTCAGAGACGGTTTTCCTGTCAAGCGGCGTATCGGTATTAGGGAATTTCGGCAGAAACGAGTAGGTTGTCACCGTGAGCGCGAGATAAGGAAATAAACCGAAATGAGGTTTCCCATTGTTACTAACATCAACTGCCAGGACATTCTTACCCTGACGTAATTTACCCTTTAAATCCCATGCATATGCACTATTCCATTGTGGCGTTGCCGAAGAATCGGTCGTGAGTTTATCACCGTTCATATACACTTCATAGGTATCTATTGCAGTAAGGTACAGCTTTGCCTCATGGGGCGGCTCCTTCAGATAAAATGTTCTTCTGAAGAATGCCCGGCGGACCGGTGTCGATTGATCTGAATTTTTATACCACATGCCGGTTGGTATTTTATCCGGAAAACCGGTTATTGATACAGACGGTGGCGCTGTTTCTTTCCCTGCCTTATGCCATTCCCGGTCATTGTAATCCAATGAATACCAGTTTTCAAATGAGTCGGCGGAGCATTTCCATTGAGGACCTGAGGAAATGGCTTTGGTTTCAATTTTATCCTGCCTGGAACCATATTCATCGGGAAAATGTTGATACAGACGAACATAGGCGTGGTTGACATAGTCGCCGGCAGCGAAGTTTTGTTCTGCGTAGTCAAGAATCGTCTGATAAATCTCGAATGCCTGTTCCTGATAGGTAAGTGCTATTTCTTCGAATTGTGCCCGGTATTCCTCTTTCTCGGCTTCATTAATATCGGCGGGATATGGTGGCGCTTCAAAAGCGTTAATACAGAGGAGGTCGTAACAGCGTCCCCGGTTAAACAGAAGTTTAGGCAATGCGTTTTTTGTCTTCTCAACATATTCGTCACTGATTTCGTATGCCTGTGCTATTTTTACCGTTTTCAGATAGTTAGCGAGAGCGTTTTCTTCGTACCCTTCAATCTGTTTGAGTAACTTGGTTTTATATACAAATTTTTCATAATCGTCAAAGTCTTTTGGTATTGGAGCACTACGGGCAATTTCTACGACTTCCGCGTATGTTTCTGCAACGGTAAATGACGTTTTTGTTATGAGGGAACTTGCGGTTTTATAATATTCATCAAGCTCTTCATACATCGCGCCCAGTTCCAGACTCTTGAGAAAAAGGCTGATAGCCCGTTCCTGAAATGGAGCTATCTTTTGCAGAATCCGGAGTTTATGTGCGATAAGTGCAAATCCGTCAAGATTCTTATTACCTTCAAGTTTCCGGGCAATCGTGACGAGTGCTAAATAGTTCCGGCCAGCGGATAACGGCAGATAGGTTAGCTTCTTTTTTGAATTGAGTATATGTTTATTTTCAATTTTTTCTTTTATGCCAAGTTTTACATTCTGTTCGTGAAAGCTCAGTGCATTATCGATAAAATATTCCTCAACAGCTTTTGCAATACCCATTTCGAGTGAGAGTGTCTTCTCCAGACTCAGTCCTTTGGGCCGCTCCTGTTTAAATACACCATATGCAAAATCTTCATATGCCTGTCCCACCTGAAAGATTGCCCGTGTTGTCCATTCCGATATGCCGTATTTTATTACATTCGAATAAGCATCAACGGTTTTATCAAGAAGGTACGACTTGTTTTTAAGCTGTTTTTTATACATATTTCGTGGTTGGGTCAATTTGATTTTATTTTGATTACTATGATAAATTTCACCGAGAGTAAATTGAGCCTTGGCCGCATAAAACTTGTTGACGGTGCTTGGATTGTTCAGCGCTTCATATGTGGATACTGCCTGCTCGAGCTGCTCTATTGCCTCGGTAAGATTATCCTGCATATATAATGCGACACCGACCATACATTGTGCCTGTACAATCCGGTCCTTGTCATTGCCATAGCGCCGTGAGAATTCTTTATTTACCCGGGTTACTCCCTGCCAGTCTTTCAGTTGCCCGTAAAGTTCTCCCGCTTTAAAGAGTATGTCCGGTGCATCTTTTGATTTCGGAAACGACATGGCATGTTTCTCGAAGGTTGCAGCAGCCTCGACCAGCTTTTCAGCATTTTCAAAACAGAAGCCCGCGTTATAAAGGCTGGCAGATGTTAGTTCTGAGCGGGGATAGTTGGCAACCAGTCTCAAATAGGTTTGAGCCGCATCATCCCATTGATTGAGTTTTTCATAACATTTTGCTGTACGGAACATTGACTTCGGTACCAGTTTTGATTGGGCATACCGCTGTTTCAACCGTTGATACATAAGAATCGAGCGCGCCCATTCAGTTTCTTTTTCATAGGCAAGTCCGGCGTTAAAGAGCGAAACATCGGCAATAACAGCCTCGGGAAATTCCAATGCCACCCGCTCATACTGGGTTGCCGCCTCTGTATATCGTTGTGCTTTTTCATGCAGTTCTGCCATTCTATAAATCGATTCTGCGATTCGGGCGACCGCTTCTTCCTTATTTCCTTCCCCAACCGCCAAATCCTTTAGCTTCCGGTACCATGACTGAGCCTGGTCAAACAAACCTTCAGCATAATAGGATTGGGCGATCATTTTTACCGCTTCAACGGCTTCGGGTGCGGAAGGGTATTTATCAAGGATGTTTTTGTAGACCGTTCGACTTTTTTCATACAGCTTGTTATTATAATATACCGAAGCTTTCAGATTCAGTACTTCAGGAATCTTAGGGCTTGACGAATCAACTGCAATGTAATTGTCACATGCCTTGATCATAATTTTTGCAGCGGGGGAGAGTGAGGTGTCTGAAACGCCGGTGCTGCTGTCGGAGATTTCCGTCTTTTGTTCCGTTGTAATGGGTTTCCGGGATACAACAACAGAATCGTCTGCCATATCATTCTCCTGTAATGTTGTCGTGTCCTTTCGGCCTTTGGCACCACATCCAAAGAGGATACAACAACAAAAACACGAAAAGATTTTAAACAGACCTCGAGACATTTATTTCTTTTCCCCTTCCAGCTTTAACAGGTTCTGCGAGGCGACAATCGCATTCCATGCGGCGGTTTCCTTATATTTACTGTCCGGATATCTCTTTGAAACAGCCATATACTCTTCCGCTGCATCATAATAGTTACCGGTAGAAAAAAGAATCTCGGCAAGGTTGTAGTGGCATTCATTGGCATGCGGGGAAGTCGGGTAAAAATGAATATAATTGCGATACGCCTCAGCTGCCTGATAATACGTTGTACTGTCATTATTCTGAAGCGCCAGTTGATGGTAAGTTATTGACGCATCATATAATTGACCGGCGGCCAGGCTGTCAGCCAAAGCAACCGTGGATGAATCCTTCTGTTGGAGTGCCCATTTACTTTTACGATTATATTTTTTAAAGAAACTGATTTTATACTCATTCGTCTTATTCAGAGAAAGATCCCGTGTGGTAACTGCAAGCAGCTTGTTCTCCACCACCGGATTTTTCGGGTGTTTCGGGTACATTTTCAACAGAGTGGTGTATGATTTTTTTGCCGTTTCATACCGCCCCTGCTCCTCATACACATCAGCAAGCCGGTGAAGAATTTCCGTTCCTTTTTCTTCGTCACCAAGCTTCTTAATAAAGGCTACTGTCCGTTTCAAACCTTTATCACCTTCGAGATCACTCTCACTGAAACTTATTGCGATATAATCGAGCGATTCCTTTTCTAAAAGTGCTTTACCGGCCGCCTCTTCCTTGCCTAGATCTACCAAAGCCAGAAATGAACTGATAGCTTTTTCAGGATTGGAGAGGCGGTATTGTGTCCAGGCAAGTTTATACAGGGCCTCATCAAACCATTCACTTTCAGGATGTTTCATTACTGATCGGTATGCAAGAACCGCACTGTCAAGTTTGGCATTGTCAAAGTAATATTCACCCAGATACATCCATGCCTGAGCAGCATAACGGCTCTGTTTATAGGTATGTGCAACACGTTTCATATTCGCAACAGCACTGTCAAACATAGCCATATCATTATAGCACCATGCAAGACTGTAAACCGTTGCCCCGATGGAAGGGTTGTCAGGGTACTTTGCCATGACTGTCTGGTATTGTTCCATACTTTTTTTATGACTTAATACAGGCGCCTCAGGTTCGAGCGGCATTTCAAGTATTTCGCCGTTGTGAAAGAGTTCCATCAAACTGTCGTACCGTATAATTTCCTGTTCGTATAGTTCATACATAGAAGCGAATTTTCTGTTTTCTTCCTGGTAATACAATTCGCCAAGATGGTATCTGAAATAGATTTCGTCGGCAGAATCCAGTGGTGTTTCCACCAGTTTAGTCAGTATTCCAGTAAGTGTTTTATACCAGAAGACATTCAATTTGTTTTCCCTGTTTATGAGCGAATCCAGTTGTGGGTATATATATCTTTTCATGCCGTTCAGTTTTTTTATTTCCATGGAATCCTTTGCAGCGGCAATTGCTTTGTTGATACGTTTTTCTTCTGCGCTGTAGTGCATTTTTCTCCAGTCAATATATTCCTGTTCCCATTTATAGTATAACAGCCTGATGTCTGCGGAGAGAACAAAGCTTTTGTCAACAATTTTCTTGACCATTTCAATTTGTTGCCGCTGTAACCGTGATGTCGATTCCGGCGCGTTACGGCTCATTGTTTTTACTTCCCCGGCAAGGAGCAGTGAATCCAGTTGGTGGAGTATCTTTTCGCGTTTTTCGGAGAAACTTATTTCCTGAAAGGAACCGGTTTCATAATGTTTGGTTATTAAATCGCACATATTCAATGCCTGATCAAAGCAGAACCGGATCCCGGTATAGTCTTCACGGTTTTCCTCGATAAGCTGTTTATGCAGTTTTTCTATTTCATGTAGTGCGTTTTTGTATTTTTTTATTTTATTTTTATCTTTGAGTATTTTAATTTTATCGGCTATCTGGGTTATAACCTGCTTCACCCGCATTTCTTCCTTTTGCAGATATACCAGCTTATTCCATTCGTATTGTGCTTTGTTAACGAAGCGTTTTATCATTACAGTAATCGCTTCCGCAGCTCGTGGAGATTGCGGTGATTGATTGATAAGTTTTCGAAGCGTTGTTTCTGCTTTCCGGTACATTCGCAGATTTATATAACACCAGGCAATACCGAATAATGATTCTTCAAAGTAACTGCCTTTATTGAGCAGGGTAAAAAATTGATCAAGTGCATTACGGTAATCTTCATTCTCATACAGGGTCTGTGCATAGGCAAGCAGTATGCGGTTGTATGCCCGTTTGTCGACCTCGAAGATCGGTTCTTTTTCCAGCGCTTTTTTAAGGATAGAGAGGGCTATCTGGAGTTCGCCGGAGTTGATGTAGGACCTGGCCAAGGTATGCATTACGTGAAGATTATATGAAAATGATTTATTCATAAGTTGTGCGAACCGTGAAAGATCTGCGGTTACATTAAGCTGCAACGCACTTTCCATAACAAGCCAGAGAATAAGATTTTTGTTTGCTCCCATCAACAGAGAAAAGTCGAACGTCTTGCTCCATTCCCAGATTTTTTCATACTCCTCCAGTTCGTACCAGCTTTGTGTCCGATATAAGGCCCTTTCTGTGACAAACACGGGTTCATCAGGTAACAGATCGATTGTTTCCAGAACTGACTGGTACTCACCGAGTAGGTAATATGTTCTGGCAAGTAAGATATGCAGATCATGTAGTACCGTTTTGTCTTTGTATCGTTCCTTCATGAGGAGCAATTTGCGCTTTATAATCGTCTCTTTACCAGGTGCGAGGGATTCTTTAATTCGGTTTAATTCTATTTTAAACATACGTTTGGTTTCAAAATCATTCGCACGGGCAATAAGGGCGTTTTTCATGGTATTCAATTTTTTATAATAATCATCTGCCTGCCTGCCAAGGTTTGCTTTTAAAATAGAGAAAAATTCTTTATCGATTGAATAAACCGTATCTTCGACGAAAGGAGTAAATTCCATTTCAGTATTTATATAATTCATGATTCGGTCGGTTTCCTTCCAGAGCAAGTCGATTTTATGTTTCAGAGTCAGCATATATGCGATACGCTCCAGATCTCCCTGTTCTATAACCTCAAACATATCTTCAACCGGGTCGCCAATAACCATTTCACGAAGAATTGCAATTGCATCTGAAAGTGGTAATCGTATGCCGTTCAATTCATCAAAAAGGCTTTGAAATTTTTTCGTTGCTTTTTCAATGGTTCTGTCAAAGGCCACGAGCTTATCTTCATTAAGTTTGGTGACCTTCTGGGGATAAAGCTCGAAATCACTGAGGTCTTCCAGTATATCGCGAATGCTTTCAAGATCATTCCGCAGCACATCTATTCTGTACCACTCAGCCATGAGACGATTGGCGAGTATTTCATGCGTTTGCCAGATATCTTTCTCCTCTTTCTCCGCCAGAGAGGATACAGGCACTAGTACACACAGTACCCAGACGGGGCACAGTATGCGCGTTAAGGTGTATAGTGGATTCTGGCTCATAATAGCGTTATCACTGTCTCATTCAGTTATTGGGAACCTTCTATTTCTTCACGACGTTTTTTTATTCTCTCCAATCTTTTTTTTCTGTCAGTTTCGTCCGAGTTTTTTTCCTGTTCGAAAGAATTCCTTTCAAGATTTAGCCGTTGATCTATATCAATTTTTTTCTTTCCTTTTTTGTTTTTAAGCAGCAGAAAACTTCTGCGCATTTCAGCGCCGGTCTGCCGGTAGCGAATAGGGTAGGAAAGAGCGATAATCAGTTTCCATTTCGCATACCACGGATCAAAACCGTCCGTTATGCCCCGTGCAGCCTCTTCAGGAAAATTGACCTTGATTTCGGTGCCGGTATGAGCGGTGGTGGAACCTATGTTCCAGCTTATCAGCAGTGGTACCGCTCCATATAGCGCCAGACCATTGGGATACCGAACTCTGCCTCCCAGAGTGAGATACATGGGATTCTCTGAGAAAGCAACTTCCCACGTTTTAACGGTTGAGCCCCATCCCGACCAGTTAAAGGAAAAAATTTTCGGATCCGTTGATTTGTTAAAGAAGGCTTCAAGACTGTATTCGATAAAAACATCAGCGCCCAGGCCAATGTATGCAACACCGAAATTAACCAGATATTGTGAATATTCCACGAACTCTTTATCAAAGGGGATATTTGCCCCGAGGTTTAAACTTACTTTTAAGGGTAAAAAACTGAATTTCGAAATAAAATCAAGATCGTAGAGCGCCAGGAATCGCAGGCTCCCACCCTGTACAACAAATCCTTCAGGGGTAAATCCCGTTCCGAGTGAGTTTTGAAAGCCACCGATACTGGTATGAAATTCCGATAGAAACCGGTGCCGATATTCAATCTTTGCCCCGACATTATGGAATCGCAGATCTTTATTCTTTAAAAAGGTGAATTTGCCACCTACAGCAAGCCAGTCAAACTTCCAGCTGTATGATAATACCCGTGATTCCACGAAGGCAGATACGAAATTTTTAATACCCACTTCCGTACGAAGTTCTGGGAAGGCAAAAGGCGCCGGCAGGTTATCCTCTTCCGGTTCGGAATCCCACAGGAATCCAAGCGCGTAAAAATCGATCCAGACATTCCCTGGCCCTATAGTATTTGAAATCGCACATCGGTAAAATCCCTCTCCCCGTGAGCGTTTATAGTCTGTCTGGGGGTAGGCTGCCAGTACTGCAAATAAAAATACCAGTTTACTTATTGTTTTTTTCATAATTACTCTTCATCTTCCTTCAGTAGTTCCTCAATTTTTTCCATAAGTGCTTCTACTTTTTCCCGTCGTTTAATCAAGTTGTCTCTCTCTTTTGTATAATCAAATGTCTCATCTTCTTTCGCAAGATCAGACATTGTCTGTTCAAATTTATTAATAACGTTCTGCTCACCTTCGATATCCGGTGAAAATTTTCCTTCCTGAGTTTCCTCTTTCTTTTTTTGCATAAACACCAGGGTTCGAATTGCTTCTGCATCGGTTTCCCTGAAAATAATCGGCGCTTCAAATTTAACTCTGACTGAGAATATGTCCGGCATAAACACGCTGTGAGCCTCAAAGTCACGGTATACGGTTATCTGAAAGTTCCCAAGGAGACTGAACCTGTTACGTATCCGATACCTGCCGCCAGGACTTATCCATGCATATTTTTGATTATATTTTTGCTTCACCAGTGGATTGTTTTTTTTGTCTTTATAAAAAGCGACTCCTGCATCAATAAACAGACTGTGCTGACTGAATTTCCATTCAATACCGGTTTTTAATGAAAGCTGCTTAAATCTATAGAGCAGCCGGGGATTATCCGCCATATTGAAAGTGATGTAATTCTTCAACGGCAGTTGCCTGGGTTTTGACAGCCAATCAAAATCAACGATAGCTGAGAAGAGCGGGTATGGATTATATTCCGGCTTGGTAACATCAGCGCCCTCGGTAATAGTATCCAATGAAGTGGAAAGGTACAGATCTCCGCTTGCTGCAAAACCGAAGAATCGCAATCGGTCGTTTCCCGGTAGTGTCGCCTGGAGATGTGCTTCGGTCGGTCCGAATCGACTGAAATTAATAAAGGTTGTTTGTGCGTTGAATTGCAGTATCTCTGCAATGCCGATGCCGGCTCCAACAACAGCATTCCCTTCAAACTTTTCAGGTGAGAGAAAGCCTCCAATATCTGCATAGGCGGTAATATTGCCATTACCCATCACATTTGATGCAGGTATGTGCATGGTGCCTTCATTACGCCCGCGTTTCACGGTTTGCGCGTTAACAAAGTGAATTACACCTATTGCCGCTATCGTAAGGAAAATCGTGGTATGTTTCATATGATGTTTTAACACGCTTGTCATGGTTATTCAGGTTTATTTGTGGCATTTATTGGAATAAGCGTTGTATCATTAAAACGTTTTCCGTTCTTCTTAATGGTGCGCTTATATTTTTTAAGCGTCTCGATATCGGAATCGGTAAAAAGGCGCCATCCATTGTAGTTCCGATATTCGTTAATTTCCAGCTCCGGATGGTTTAACCATCGTTTCAGGGTTGAGATTGAGACATGCAGTATACGTGCTACCTGGCCGCTTGTGAAATACTTAGGCATATCACCTGCCTCCTTTAGAAGTGATTTGAAATTTTGAGTTTTTTTTCATATAGATTATACCATATCTTGTATGAAGACATTAATTAAGTACTCTATATTGATTATAACACCTTGTATTCTAATAAGATAAACTGTCCAAAAAACCGTTTAACAAACTATTTAAGCGCTTAGTTTTAATTATATCCCCAAATAACATTTTTTGTCAATGTAAAGAAAAGGTAATGCGGGCAGAGAGTGAAAAAAATCCATAAAATTCATGGAAAAAACACCAGATGTAGTTTATTTACCCAGGTAGTTTTACCATATAATGTCGTTATTGCAGATATTTATGGTTTTATTCCTGTTGATGCTGATTGCGATTGACAGGTTGAATTGATTGCATATATTTTAACTAATCATTTTTGCGGCTGTAGCTCAATTGGATAGAGCACCTGACTACGGATCAGGAGGTTTGGGGTTCGACTCCCTACAGCCGTGTTTAATTTTTGCCTTGAAAGACCTGTGAATGGTTATCAAGGCATTTTCATATCTTCTTATTAATTGATTTTCAAACTATATCTATAATTATATCTGTGTATATCATATTTGTACGTGATGCGCGTCACTCGATCTGATATTACAACATTTATTACAACATTTTTAGGAATTTGGAATTCCGTTAATTAAAAAGTACCCGATTTTTTTAACCCATCACTTTTAAATAAAGTAAAAACAGTCTGCGGGCGGTTAAAGCTTCGCCACGGTGTGATTACACAATTTCAGATAATATTTAATCGCCGCTGGAATAAAAAAGGGAGCATTGCACTCCCTTTTTGTAGTCAGGTTGTTATCCTGATACGTCATCATCACCACATATTAAAATGAAGGTAGATTATGGTAGGAATTAAATAGATATTTCTTATGTATCTATTTACATTTATAGGAATTAGAGGTAGGCAAGTTTTTATTTGTACTTTTTTCATATTAACTTCTTTCCCGGTACCACAAGGCTTTTACCGGTAACTATATCTATCGAATATTACTCGTCTCGCTCCGGTTTTGTCATAATAGTCTTTGATTGCTCAAAGGGATTTTCATAGTCGTCCTCTGACATAAGCTCCTCTCCAAGGATGTCCTTCAGCGTCGGTTCTTTCAGTGAAGGAGATTCTGATTCCGGTTCCTTTTTTCTGTAAGTAATTTTATGTACTTCACTTTCCTGCGTGTCAAATTTTTGTAAAATTTCGGTTATTTGTGCCAGCTCCGTTCGGGAGTTCTTCCAGAGGATGAAACATTTTGACCTGATATCGCCTTTCAACGTTGAAAGTAATTCATTGAAGTAATTCATTCTGGCTTCCATAAATATTTTAAAGGCGGTGCAGTATTCAAGAACATGTTCTTTTGTTGCGAGGTTATATTTCAGCTGGTGTTTCAGATATTGTTCTTTCACAACCAGTTCTTCACTCCGAATCGTTTTATCCCGGATAACGTTATTTTCAATTTTAGTAAACGCACAATCAAGGGAATCCATTCGGGAATATAGACTGTCGATAAGGTCATATTTTTCGTGATCCTCCGGTACGAAAAAAGATATTTGCAATGCATATAAGCTGCTTATTGTGAGGGTAAAGAGCAAAAAGACGACCGGTAATATAATCCCAATATTTTTACGAGGATGATGGGATATCAGAGTGTGATTTTGTTTATTCATTAAGTGCTCCATATGGTAGAAGTATGTGATAATTTTTTAAACAATATTTTAATACGCAACAGCCATGCCATTTTATTAAAAGGATTAAATAGCTGTTTTAGAGCAATAGTGTGCTTGAAATAGTCTCATATTCGGGACTAACGTCCCATTTCCGGGACGGTCTTTTTATTATTTCAAAGAATAACATCTATTGCGTGTTCCAATAAAATCATGCAATTCATTTATAGAAATAAGTCATGGTGGAAAAAAAGTCTGTGACCACCATCACATTTGATTAAAAAAGTGAAAAAAGTTTGTTATTGAGTGAGATAATATGGTTGCATAATCGGGCCGGGTTCATAATACAGTGGATAGAGGCCGCGCCATTCCGTGTTTGCCTCCTGTTTAAAATCCACTTCGGTCTTTTCTTCAATGGAAGGGAGCCATATCTGCATGTTTTGATACAGGTAGGCAAGAGTAATATGTTTATTATACTTTTTAAGCAACCATAAAGGGATAATACCGTCCTCATGGCAGATATCCCACAACGTTTCTCCACGCTCTATTATTTTTGGTTTCAATTCGGTGACTTTATATTGGTTGTAGAAATCTTCTTCAAGGGCCATATGGTATTCCAGGCGGCGTTGATTGAAAATGTCCATTGCGCGTTCATTTTCTACCGGTATTGATAATTCCTGACCGATTCGAATAGATGATCCCCGACCCATATAATTTATTTCGCGTATTCGTTGTGTGGGGATATCGAGCCATTCAGCATAATGGCCGATTGTTTCGTTTACAGTAATTGTTATTACAGCTTTCTGTTCTTCGGGAATATAGTGCGCATCCAGAGAATAAATACTTGCATCAAATTGAAAGGATGGGGTTGATTTTACCGAAAGGTTTGACTGGGTCACGCTTTCAGCTTTTGCCATGAGGATTTCATCCAGGGTATCCGGAATCTCTTCTGCGGCAGGTTCTGCTTTCTTTTTAACGATTGTGTCTTTTTGTAAAGCGACTGCCACCGGTTCAGCTTTCTTTACGGCCGGTGTAGAACCGGGAATTCTGAGTACCTGTCCGGCATAGATACGATTCATGCGGGTAATATTGTTTTCCATGGCAAGTTCCCGTGCAGAGACTCTGAATTGACGTGCGATCGCATAGAGATTATCTCCCCGCCGCACACGGTAGTAGTTGGGCCTGGGCGGGCTTGTTATTTTTAATGAGTCCGGAAGATTATCCAGTGTCTGCCTGACCGAGGCCAGGGATATCACCTGCGGGATATGAATGGTTGTTCCTTTGGGTATAAGTTTGTTCTGCCGGAAAATTATAGGACGGATTGCAGGATTCAGATCAGCCAGCTCTTTTTGTGTTATACCGATTGCGGCGGCAAGAAGGCTCGGGGTGTAATAATAATCGGTCTTCATGTCCCGGTAGCTTACCGGCGGTGCAAAAGTGATATCGGGAAAATAGTGCTTTGGATTCTCCGCAATCTCGCTGGCTGCAATAAAACAGCTATAGAAATTTTTAGAGGCGAATTTAAAGAGGCGTCCTGAATGTTTCTGAATAATAACACCAATATCGCGGGATCCGGTTTGTGCAACTGCGCGTTTCATACCGTTCAACCCGTGATTATAGGCAGTAATGGCTAACGGCCATGCCTGAAGGATTTTGTAATTATGGGAGAGCAGTTTTGCTGCGGCATAAGTTGACAAAATAGGGTCCCGCCGTTCGTCTATTGAATAATTAATATTCATATACAGTCGTCCGGTACTGCGCATAAACTGCCAGAGCCCTGCTGCACCTGCTTTTGAATAGGCATCCGCTCTGAAAGAGGATTCCACATGCGGGAGGTAGGCGAGACGAAGTGGCACGTTGTATTTGGCCAGAATTGTTTTTATTGAATCAATATAGGCGCCGCTTCTATAAAGACCGCGACGAAAGCGCTCTTTCTGTCCTTGTTGAAATCGTATCCGATCGGCCGCTTTCCGAAGAGCATTTTCCGATGCATAGGTTTTAAAAAGTACGGCAGTAGCTTTCACCTCTTTGGACCAGGTGGATTCAGGCTCTTGTATTATAGCGTTAATAAGTGATTTAATATACTCTTTTTCTTTTCGTATAATGCGCCTTCGTTGCCTGGATGAACCAGTGCCGACGTTTATTTTTTTGTAAATTATCAGTGGATATTCATAGTCATGCAGCAGTCCTTCCGTAAGCGATACTTCAGTGTATATCTTTTTCCAAAAGGCAACATTATCTTTGATAACTTCCGGAACCGGAAAGTCTTCACCCGATGACAGCATTGAAAAGATGAAAACGTAGAGGAAGAAACAGGCTGTTTTTAACTGTTTCATAATACGTTTACAGAAGATCCTTCTATAAATTAACGTTTAAGAACATTCTCAGTGTTTTAACAAATCAGTTGCCCGGATAATATATTCCGGACGATATAGAATAAAAAAAGATCTGTCCAGCAAAAGACAGACCTTTTATGTGTCTATCGCATCAGGCCGACAGGCTTATACATACTTTTTAAAAGCGGTACCCGGTCTGAACTTAACCGTTTTTGATGCTTTAATTTTTATGACTTCACCTGTCTGGGGGTTGCGGCCTTTACGGGCCTTGCGTTTTGCAACACTAAAGCTGCCAAACCCGACCAGTTGTACACCTTTTTTTGTGTTCTTTTTGATGTTGTCAAGAACAGCATTGACGCTTCTTTCCGCCTGCGCTTTGGATGTTTTGGTTTCTTTTGCCACTGCCTCAATAAGATCAGACTTATTCATCAAGACCTCCTCGCGTTATGTGAATAAATATGAACAGTTATAGTTTTATGTGAGTTAGTTTTTTATTTTTTCGTATACCGAAATACAAAATAGAACGCGTGGTGAAACCTGGCAAGGAAAAAAGATAATTTCTCTACAGACAGCCGTCGCGGAAGCACTTCTCTGACGAGGATGCAGCCCGGTAATCCGACTGATATTAAAAAAATAATCCCGATACAGGTATTGATACCCAGGGTAAGAGTGCAAGGTGTCAAAAAATAGAAGGTGCACGAAGTTTTTATTATGATACTATTTGTTGTTATTTCTTTTTCTTTTACCGGTATCGTCGGTAATGCTGTCTGTTGTTTCGTATTTCTGCGTTCTGCGTAATCTACGTTTAAGGCGCGGCCTGCTGCTGGTAAGAAGCCCCTCTTCGTCATAAAATTTTACTTCACCTGTTTCTCTCCCCCTTTTATATTCAATTTTCCCCATAAGCATGCCGTTCTCATAGTAAAATTTGGCAAGCCCATGCCGTTTGTTTTCTTTATAGGGTATTTCCGCTTTCAGTATACCATTCTCATAGTATTCCCGTACAACCCCGTCAAGTTCTCCCTTTTTATAGATGGCGGTGAATTCGAGAGCACCGCTTGGATAGTAGCCCCGGATTATCTGCCGTTTCTTATCTTTTTTAGCTTTGAATTTTTCTGCACCGTTTGAATAATAACCGCGGAAAACCTGACCCTCACTCCTCATTGGCTGCAGGCACATACAATAGAAAAGTATAAGAAGGATCGACCGTCCTCCTCTTATTCCTGTCGTATAGTTACCAACACGGGACATTGATACACCTTCACTTGACCTGAGCAGACATACTTTTTTAACGGAGCTCTTCTTCCTGAATATAAATATAGTATAAAATTATAATAATTGAAATTTGATTACTGCAAATAAAACAACTATCTTTTTGACATAACAGAATGCACCTGCTTCGGAGAGATCATATTTTTAATATAGCTTATGAACCATTTCAAATTTTTAGTATTGATTATCAACGGTGTTCTCTATGCGCAGTCGGTAACGGAGCGGATAGAATATGTTTTTCCGGAGGAAACACCGGTTATCCAGTGTGTTAACTGGCGGGTTGCTTCCGGTGACAGCATCCGTTGGCGGTTGCCTGATTACAATGATGCGCATTGGCGGTTGCATCCCGGTTTTGGTTTATGGGTCAATGAAGGGGTAAAAGGCAGGGACGTTCGATGGTACCGGAAGACAATCTTTTTTCCCGAACCTCTGGATTCTCTTGCGACGCTTGCATTGTACCAGATAGCGACGGTCAGCGCGAGCGAGATATATTGGGACGGCATTCTTATTGCGCGGAGCGGTATTGTCGGAAAGAGCAGGGAGGAGGAGCACACGGGCGCATCGGGCCAGATATTTCCGGTACCGAAAAACCTGGCCACACCAGGCAAGCATGTTATTGCTTTACGGGTGTCGAATTTTCACAGTTTTTCCGGTGTGATTGAAGCGCCGCTTCAGTTGGGATATTTTTCAGCAATCCATGAAAACCTCTTTCGTGTCATGGCCCTGTCACTTTTTCTTGCAGGGGTATTTTTCCTTACCGCGCTTTTTCATTTTGCTATTCTGCTTGGACACGGCAACAAATGGCCCTACGCACTGTTCAGTTCCTTCTGTCTTGCCTGCGCGGTACACATCTTTATCAGAGGTTTGTTACGGTATTTCCAGATCAATCTTATCCATTACTATTCACTTGCGGCTGTCAATGATATCCCCTGGTTTCTAATGCTGGTACTCCTGCCGATTTTTTTCCTTTTTGAGTTTAACAGCCCCTATAAGAAAAGACTGACTGTTACCATACTGGTAGTAGGTCTGGCAGTGGTACTCTTTTCCCGGCTGGCGACTTTCGGGATTGTGCCGGTGTCGTGGTTGAATACGTTAGACAGTGCGAACCGGCTCAATGTCTATTTTACCATCGCTGTTTCCATTGCGGTTGCGTTATGGGCACTGTTTCAGCGAATGCGAGGCAGTCTGAGTGCGCTTATCGGCCTTTTTATTTTTCTTATCGGGGTTTATTTCAGCAACCGTGCCAATGTTGAAAACGGCTGGGCAATCGGATTCGCCGTGATGAACATGTTTTTAACCGTATCTCTTTCCCGCCAGATGGCTTTTCAAAATCGCCTGCATCACGAAGCTGATTTACGCAGCGCCCGTCTGGAACTGGAGTTACTGAAAAAGCATATTCAACCCCATTTTTTGTTAAATTCTCTTAATTCCATTATTGCCTGGCTCGAAGAGGAACCGCCGGTAGCTGCTCAGTTGGTGAACGCTCTTGCCGATGAGTTACGGATGCTTCTTTCGTTCTCCGGCGAGAAGCTGATATCTCTTACGGATGAGATTAAACTGTGCAAGGCGCATCTCAACGTTATGAGCTTGCGACAGGATAAAAAGTTTACGATGACGGTTACCGGTGTCACCGGAACTGAAAAGTTGCCTCCCCTGGTGATTCATACACTTATAGAGAATGGGTTGACACACGGGTATAAGGAAAAGAACAGCGGTATGTTCAGATTGTCCTGTGTGCATGGCAAAAAGAAAATACAGTTAAATCTTTTTAATGATAGTGCTGACGGTCAGAGTATCGAAGGGATACACGACGGTACCGGCTACAGATATGTCAAGACCCGTCTTGAAGAGGCGTTTCCGTCATCGTGGAGCATGACCAGCAATCCGGTTGACGGCGGCTGGGAGGTTCGAATAGAGTATGAAGGAGCAATGAAATGAATATTCTTGTTGTTGAGGATGAGCGCGTTGCCGCGCGGCGACTTGAACGGTTGATTCGGGAAATACTGGGTGACAGACTCGATACGATCCACTGTACTGAAACCCTGCGGAATTCAGAAGTTTTTCTTAAGAAACATTCTATAGATGTGCTTTTCCTCGATTTAAATCTTAATGGGCAGGATGGGTTTGATCTTTTAACATCTGCAGTTTCCGAATCGTTTCAGACTATTGTTGTTTCAGCCAACACGGATCGTGCAATTGAGGCATATGAGTATGGTGTCCTTGATTTTGTGCCAAAACCGTTTGATAAAAGCAGATTGATTAAGGCATTTGAGCGTCTGGAGCGTGTCGATGCACATCTTGATTATACCGCAAAAATGCTGGTTGTGCGCAACCAGAGCCGCCTCCGGATAGTGCCGGTGGAACAGATTAATTATTTACAGGGTGCGGGGGATTATGCAGAAATTCATATGCATGACGGTACCAAACTTCTGCATAACAAGTCGCTTGAAGCACTGTTAAAGATTTTGCCCAACACCTTTATTCGAATTCACAAATCGTATATTACCGACCTGAATTTTATAGTCAACCTGCGAATTTACGGAGGAGGCAAGTATGAATGTGAATTGAAGGACGGTACAGTTCTTCCGGTAAGCAGAACCAGATATAAAAAGTTGGTTAACCTTCTTGAACCGAAATAGTCTTTTGGGAAAGGTATAGGAGCGTATGTGATGCGTTTTTTTAGGCTCCGCTGCAGGGAAACGCAGGAAACCGGCTGAAACGTTACTCAGGTATCGATAATTTATAATGTGTGTTATACCGAATCAGAGTGCACCTTACAGAAAGGTCATTGATTTACATTCTCCTTTACCTTAAATTTTACAGTTAACTAATTAAATAATATAGAAAGAGCTAAAGCGGGAAAAGTGGTTATGAAACGTTCCATGGTGAAAATTGTTTTATGGTGTCTTTTACTGAGTGTTTTTATCTTCAGTCAGAGTGAAAATGAAGGAATTACTGAAGGAAAAACACCTTCGGAAACACTGGATTCAGAAGAAACGGCCGGGGAGATGGAGAAGACTTCTGTTGTCGATAATGTGCAGTCGGCGGAGGTGATGGAGAAGAGTAAATTCTCCGCAGATAAAAATGCTGATGCCGAAATATTTAACAAAGAGGAGACCGGAGGGCTGGTGGATGTTGCGCAGCTCAGGAAGGAATCAAAGCTGCTTCAGGCGCAGGCTGAAAAGTTATACGAGAAGGCGGAGAAATTCGGCGGCGATGCCGAGGAGGTGAATGATGCTATCGAGGAGCTTGAAGATCTGGTCGATGACCTTGAGGATGAGGCTGAAGAACTTTTAAAGCAGGCGTCTAAATTGCGGATGTGTATAAAAATGGATGAAGAATCACCGTCAACACTTCCTCTGGATAGTACCCTGATGGTAAATGATACTACGGGTGACACGGTCATCCTTGCTGGAAACCGGGAGGAGCACCGCGCTCTTATGTACAGGATGCGTAACAGTGCGGATCAGTTGCTGCAGAAAGCAAAGGTAATATCACTGCAGGTCCGTGAGATGAAAGAGACCTCCGGGGAAAAAGAGGATTTGTCGGATAGGTTTGAAGACAAAGCTGATGAGCTGGAAGACAAAGCTGAGGAGCTTGAGGAGGCTGCCGACAGCCTGGAAGAGCAGCTGAATACAATACCGTTGGCGAATCGGTTTCCATTCAGAATCGGGCATCAGATGCGTATTGCGGCGGTACCACCTTATGATGATAAAAAGGTTCATGTCCTTCTAACCAGTGGATTGCATTTTTCATATTACTTCAGGAATTTTATCGCTATCGGTCTCGAGGAGATAACCATTCGATTCAATGAAACTATTTATGGTACGCGGGTGGCCATCTGTGCGTCACCTCTTGTTTCTTATTCATTATTTCCCCTGAAGAAGCTTGAGCTTGGATTCGGTGCCGGTGTTGCTGTCCAGGGACAGGTTGGTGCCGACAGGAGCTATGATATCGCTGCCGCTCCTTTTATTAAATTGTATAATGAGAACTGGGTAACAAAACGGTTTTCGCTTGGGCCTGTGTTAAAGTTTAATTATTGCGCAAATGGGGAATTCTTTACCCGGGTACTGCCGGCGGATAATGCAAAGGTATTACCGAAAAAAGCCTGGTGGATGGATTTCGGTATTACTTACACCTTTCATCTTTAATCGAAAATGGTGCTGTCATGATGCGACTAATTTTATTGATAAGTGCGTTTCTTATATTATTTACGGGTTGTACGTTTAACATTACGGAAAAAGTAAAAGAAATTACGCTGTCCGGTTCTGCAAGTGGCCTGACGAAAATCTCTGTCAGTGAGAACCTGCTTGAAGACAATGAGATTGAAATACAGGGTATAGATTCGCAGCAGGTAATCGTAACGGCAGTTGCCCGGATGTTTGTGTTAAAGGATAATGACGATGTTCTTGATGATTTGCAGCTGAGTATCAGTTCGGCCGGTGAAATAGGATTTGTGTATCCCGGTGAAAGCTGGTCCAGAATCGGTATCGAAGCGATGAGTATACAGATGGATAGGACCCTGGACTGTGATTTGAAATCAGTAAGCGGTAATATAGAAATCAGTGATGTTGCCGGATTCTGTAAAGTCAGGACCACGAGCGGTAATTGTGAGGTTGAAACTGTGGAAGGTTGTAATATAAAGTCTAAAAGCGGCGATATAACGGTAAATTCCGTATATGATTCCCTGCAGGACACAACGAAATTGTATATAGAAAGCGTCAGCGGTGACGTTGATATATATCTCCCCAATGATACGCTCGCTTTTACCGGCACGGTTTGTCTAATATCTGTCAAAACGTCCAGCGGTGATATATGCATTACTGTCCCGTATGGCTTCAGCGCGGATCTCGATTTCAGCACCCAAAGCGGGGATAAAACTATCTCGGTCTATTTTAACGATATCAGCGCCAGCAGTAATACTATCGACTGTGAAACTATCGGAGGGGATTTGATAATAAAATCATATACCCCCTGACTTTCTTAATCTTTTCCTAAATTATTTTAGAGTAATAAAAAAATTCCGTACCCGTATTCTCTCAAAGCGGAATCTTTTTTCCTTTCTTTTTTTGAAAAGTGTTTTCCCGGAAGGAGATAGATAATGATAGATGCATTAGCTACGAAATTTAACGAAGGCGGCCCGTTTATGTGGGTGATTCTAGTCGTATTTGCGGCGGCGGTTGCTATTGTTCTGGAGCGGTTTATCTTCTATTTCTTCATTTGTAAAATTAATGGGGTAAAGCTGGTGGCGGATGTGGCAAAGGCATTAAATAATAATAAAATTGAGGAAGCAAAAAAAGTCGCATGTTGTAAACAGGCGCCTGTCAATGTTTTGATTAGTACCGCTATTGAGCGATACGGTGCGGGAATGACGGTCGAGGATATTCAGGAGGGTGTCGACGAGACTGCGATTAAAGAGGTGCCTAAGATGTCGCAGCGACTTAATTATTTATCCCTTTTTGCAAACATTGCAACACTGCTCGGACTGCTGGGAACCATTGCAGGGCTCCAGGTGTCATTTACCTCTCTGGCTGCGGTTGAAGCGGCAAAAAAAGCAACAATGCTGGCGCAGGGAATTTCACAGGCTATGAATACAACCGCATTCGGACTGATAGTTGCGGTTCCCTGCATGATATTTTACACGATACTTTCCAATAAACAACAGGCATTAACCAGGGATCTTGATGAGGCTGTTGTTCGCCTTTTGAATTATATGAAGAAGAGACGAAATAAGAAGGAATAAAGGAATAACCGTTTCTCCATGGCCGGCTGCAGCATTATGGAAGGACGAATATCTGCCGTAAATCTGAAACATGGAGTCGGAAACCTGAACCGCGGGTAGGATATTTTTGTGAATCTGACATTTACAAAACGCAGCAGGACTCCGTCGGAGGTTGCATCCGAGGTTGTTGATATTGACGTGACCCCCGTGATGAACATGTTCATCATACTGATACCGTTTCTGGTTTCCATGGCGGTATTTACTCATCTGTCAATTGTTGATTTTTCACTTCCACCCAACGTTGGGGCGGGATTAGATGCTTCGGGGGGAAAGCCAAAACTGAAAATTACCGTCGTTGTGACAGGCGATTATCTGGCAATTACCCATGGTGAAAAGATGCTTGATTCTCTTCCCCGGGTCGCGGGTGAGTATAACTATCGTTTGTTTTACGAAAAGCTCTTTCGCTATCGGAAGGAAGTTGACATTAAGGATGAAGTCATCGTTGCGGTGCAGGATCCGATTCGGTTCAAATATGTCGTGAAGGTAATGGATCGATGCCGTGACGCCGGTTTCAGGAAAGTGGGCCTTTCAAGCGCCCCGGAAAACCCTGAACAATTGTAACTGTATGGAAAAAAAAATTTCGATTTTAAAGGGGCATGTTGCTGAAGATGTTGACGGGACTTTCCGTCCACAACTTACATCGTTGATCGATGTGATGACAATTCTGCTGGTGTTCTTAATAAAAAGTTTTTCCGTTGAAGGAAACCTTATTACCCCATCCCACGATCTGGAACTGCCTGTTTCAACTTCCCGGAAACCTCCCAAACCGATGTGCTCACTGGAAATAACCAAAACGGCAGTTCTTTCGGAAGGAGAAAAAATTGCCGGCATCGATCAATTCAAAGATAACGATTCTCTTTTAATACCTGTTCTTTATGACTGGATGCTTTTGCAAAAAGCAAAATGTGAGGATGCAAAACGCGCCAATGAAGTTCTTATACAGTCAGATCGTAATATCGAGTTTAATGTGGTGAAACGGGTGATGTTCACATGCAGTAAAGCCGGTTTTTCGGATTTCTCGGTACTGGTTCTGGAAGAGGAATAGGTATGGCCCCATTGAGTCAGGAAACAAAATTTCTTACCGCCTATGAGGTGTACGTACCAACCTCCACACCGCTGGTTGAAAATCTTTTTAAAGTAATTTTTGTCTGTATTCTTGCCTTGTTTATCGGTATGGGACTGTATTTCAGGTCAATCGAGCCGGTAAAACAGGAGATAACCGGAAAAATTGCCGGGATAAAAACACAATTTTTAATTAAGGAAAAGAAGAAGGTTGTCAAGGATGAAGAAAAACCGAAAAGGAAAAAGGTTGAAAAGAAGAAAGAGGAAAAACCGGTTGATTTAACGAAAAAACCGGAGATGAAGCAGAAAACGGATGATATACGGAAAACAAAGCCGAAAAAGAAAAAGGTCAGAAGAGTCTATGGCCTGAAAAAGGTATATTCAAAAGGAATCGGCGCCGGCGGGAAGCTGTCTGATGCCGTTATCGGTAAACTTGGCAATACTATCAACAAAGAGGTTGATACGGTTACTGCGACAAAAGAGGATATTAAAGGTGAGGTCGTATCAGCCACTACGGTGACAACGGCGCCGAGGTTTAAAAAAAAGGTAAAACCCGAGCCCACCAAAGAGATGATTGAAAACAATATTGAAGGGGTTGTAAGGGTTAAAATTCTTGTTGATGTTGACGGAAAAGTAAAAAAGGCAATTGCGTTGAACGATCTCGGGTATGGTTCAAAAAAAGTTGCTGTTGATGCCTGCTTTGCCATGGAGTTTATACCTGCCATGCGCGGAAAAGAGGCGGTTGCCGTATGGATAATTATTCCGATACGGTTTGTGTCGCTTGGCTGATTATAGTAGATAAATTTTATTGTATGTAAACAGGGAGTGCCTCCAGGCATCTGTCAATACGAATTAATTGCAAAAGGATGTTATGTTTTGAAAAACAAAGGACTATTGTTTATCGTTTGCGCAGGACTGTTGTTCATCAGTCTCGCTGAAGATTCACTTTCTGTTGAAACAGAAAAAAAGACAGACGGACAGGAAGTAGCATCAGGTACTGTCAAAGATACCGAATCGACCGGTGATGCCGGGACCGTTATGGCGGTGGATACGGTTACAACGCAGAATGCGCCAGTTGCTGAAAATGGTTATGAGCCTGAGTCGGAAAAAGATACTGTTGCGTTAAGTGACGATGATATTATCCTTGTCGAGGATGAAGAGACTTTTGTTGAGGAGAGCGTTGAAGACACTCTTCCTCCCATTGAAAAAATGCCTGAGCTGAAAGAGTTTGTTGAAGCCGAGTACCCTGAGGAGATTTATAAACAGGGTATTGAAGGTACGGTGTTGATGGAACTGCTTGTCAGCGACAGCGGTACCGTGGACAGTGTTTCGGTCGTAAAAAGTTTGCATCCCGTTTTAGACGGCAACGCCATGAAAGCGGCGTATAAATTTACCTTTACTCCTGCGATAGCCGGCGGTGAGCCGGTTCCCGTACTTATCCAGTACGAGTATCGTTTTGAGCTGAAGGAGATTGTTAAAAAGATTAAAAAGTATGTGAATTTCAAGGGCACACTGATTGAACGGGGAACAAAAAAGCCTATTGCCGATGCAATGGTGGTGTTGCATTTTCTTGATACCCTTGCCGATACCACACTCCCGGTTCCGTTCAGCACTTATCTTGAACAGTTGGGCACTTTTAAAAATCAATATATCGAAGAGAATCGGCTGGTTACCATTACAGATTCGGCAGGGCAATTCAGTTTTTATTCCCTGCCTACAGGCCCGATTGAGATAACAGCACCGCTTCCGGGCTATGAGGAGTTCTCCGAGACGGAGTATATCGCGCCTAATGAAGAGGTAACGGTTACCTACTATATACGTCGCGTTTCCTATTCAGACTATGAAATAGTCGTATATTACAAGAAAGAGGAGAAAGAGGTCAGCCGGCGGCAGTTGAATATAACGGAAGTTAAAAAGATCCCCGGACTTGGCGGTGATGCGGTGAAGGTGGTGCAGGCGTTGCCGGGGGTGGCGCGGCCTACATTCGGCGGCGGGCAGGTTATTGTTCGTGGCGCGCCGACCTGGGATTCAAATTTTTTCCTTGATGGCGTGCAAATCCCTCAACTTTATCATTTCGGCGGGATAAAATCGACCTACATGTCGGATGCACTTGAATCGGTTGATTTTTATCCGGGCGGCTTCAGTACCCGTTATGGCGAGGCTGTTGCAGGAGTGGTGGAGATAACCGGCAGAAATGCGAAAAAGGACCGTTGGCGGGGATTTGCCGATCTCAGTTTCCAGGACGGCTCCTTTATGGTTGAAGGGCCTATTGGCGATAAATTGGGTCTTATCGTTTCTGCGAGAAGAAGTTTTGCCGGGGAATTACTGGGACTGTTTCTTGAGACGTCGGACTTAAATATCCCTTATACGGTATCACCCTTTTACTGGGACTATATAGCCCGCCTTAATTATAACCTGGCGAAAGATAATACAATGTTTGTCACCCTCTTCGGCTCAAAAGACCGGCTGGATTTTATCTATCCTGAAGTGCAGGGAGGGAGCAAAGAGATTGATGAAGATATTGACAAGCTGGAGATGGAACTGCAGTTTTATATGGGGCTGTGGGGCTGGGACTGGGATATACGGAAAAATATGAAAAACAGTTTACGCTACTCTTTTACCCGTGGTTACAGCTTCATCTCACCATTCGGTTTCATGAAAATGCGGGAAGATTATAATATTCATTATATCCGGGATCAGTTCAGTTTATTGGCGAATGATAAGTTAACCTGGAATTTTGGAGCTGATATCAATTTTCTCTTCGAAGATTTGCTTTTAATATTTCCGGATCAGGATGAGATTGGCGGCGTATACAGGGATACCAGTGACAACTGGATATTCAGTAATTTTGCCGCGTATGTTAATCTGGAATGGCGGCCCAGTGAGAAGTGGCTTATAATCCCAGGCCTGCGGTATGACTATTATTCTCATTTGAAACATAATGGTTCCATAGTTCCAGAGTTCTGGAATTATGAAAGTTTTAATAACGAGCGGGGAATATCGGGAGATCCGTCGTTACGGGTGACAGGACGCTATGAGTTTAAAGAGGACCATACTGCAAAGTTTGCCATTGGAAATTATACCCAGACACCCCAGCCGAATGGGATGACGATACATAAGGATTACGGAGACCCCTTTATGTCCACGACGAAAGCCGCACATTACGTGCTCGGATATGAGTGGCAGATTACCGATCTAATCCATCTTGACGTCCAGGGATATTTTAACCGGCAATGGGACGTTCCACGGTCCTCGGATTCCACGGACCTGGATCAGTCAAGGCTCTGGTATAATGACGGGAAGCGGCGTATGATGGGGATTGAGATAATGCTGCGCCATGATCAGAGTGAACGATTCTTCGGGTGGATTTCCTATTCCCTCTCACACAGTGAAGTGTATGATAATCTTGGACAGAAGTATGTGCTTTTTGATGATGATGAACCTAATCATCTGGAGGTTGTCGGCAGCTGGCATTTGCGACGGGACTGGGATATCGGCTTCAGAGCGAGGTACGTTACAGGAAAACCGGAAACGCCGATAAAAAAGGTTAAATATTATGAAAATTTCCAGATATATATACCGGAATATGGAGAACCAAACTCTGTGCGTGTTAATCCGTTCTTTCAGATTGACGTTCGGGTAGACAAGAAATGGGTTTTTGACAAGTGGATGTTTTCCATTTACCTGGATATGCAGAATCTCAGTTATTTTATATATAAAAGCCCGGAATTTACGATCTATAATTTTGATTATTCTGATAAACAGACTATCAGTAACATATTCTTTCCGGCACTTGGTTTCAGGGCAGAATTTTAATATTCAGGAGTAAAAGTAATGAAGCAGAAAGCAAAGTCTGGATTAGCTTATATTGTCGGATGGTGCCTTCTAATGGTATCCTGCGCTGAATTTCCGACAGATTTCAACTGGGTTGAATCCGGCAAAATACGGGTGCTCGATTTTATCTATGAGCCGACTGAAGCCGCGCCTGGTGATACGGTTACGTTGCTTGCCGTGTTTGCGGGGGACTCAATCGCCCCGACAGACGTGATATGGAATGTTTCCTACAAACTGAGCGGCACTTTAACCAGCCTTGGTAATGCAGATAGTGTTGTTCCTCTTATATATGAGCAACTTGACACCTCCTTTTCTGAAAACACCTTTACTGTTGGCATTCGGTTTCAGATACCTCCCGACGTCATGAAGGAGAGTGATATGATTCCGGAGGACTGGGTTTCATTTATTCCTGAAGATTATATACAGTATATTCCTCCGGAGTTTTTAGCTATGACCAAAACGGATTTTATTAACCTTATTGAAACATTCAAGAATGAGCAGATTCCGGATGATATCGCGCCATTTATACCGATTATTATGCAGATGATGACGATTAAAATCAGGTTTTTTGCTGATGTTAAAGGAAAACTCCCGGTGGAAAGCGATTATACTGTCAGGTATAACAGGTATTTTGCAGATGTCCCCAAAGTGGGTCTCAATACCAATCCGGCTATACACTGGATTGGAGTGTATAAAGTAAAGGGGGAGAATTTGCAATCCTTTGATAAAGCGACAGACACCTATGAGTTTTTCCGGTTATATGGCAGCGAGGAAGGGACTGTTTCGGATACTATTGTCGTAGATAAAGGCTATACCTATTTTGTGGCAGCCGAAAGCGGTAATTTTGACAGTGTGTACAGTCTTATTTCTATGGATACAACCCAACCGCCGAAGGATTCAATCGAAACGCATTTTTTCGGATGGTTTTTTCAGTATAACGAGAATGAAATAGCCAATGTCGCTCCATATGATTTAATGGATATTGCCTCGGCAACTGGAGGTGATGTTGAGATCCTCTATCCGCCAAAAGATAAGCGGGTTAAAACTTTTACACTATGGACCCAGTGTTACGATTATTATTTAAGTGAACGGTATCGTCCAACCGGCTCAAGTTTAAAAGAGGTAAGTGGCGTGTTCCGATATACCGACGCATACATCAAATTGGTAAACGACAAATAGCCATTATTCCCGCTTCGAAAAATCAACAAACTCCTGCCCGCCGAACACGCCGATATCATTGCGTGAGCCGTCAATATCATTAAACTTTTTACCCGGTTTCCCCGCATCGATACACGGGGAATAACTGGAAAGCGAGAAACGTTCATACTCACGCGCAATCCATTTAACGGCAGTTGAATCGGTAAGTGTGTCGTAGAGCACTTTCGCAATGGTAGTATCTTTTATGCGCGATTTATCCGTCTGCAGGGATACATCCTGTTCAACGGCCTGCGAGTCAGCCGGTGAGCCGGCAAATACAGGGTCGGTAAACAGATTGTGTGCGAAATCGGTTGAATCTTTATTCTTGTTCACTTTTTTAATGATACCAAGCTCGGGATTACAGTTGAGCAGGTCACCATCGGTATTGCCATAAAAGCAATTATATTCAATAACGGCAAGTGATACATTATCCGCCCAGATCCCGTTGTTTTTATTGAAAACGATGATGTTATTCAGAATAATGGGGTTGGCTTCATGGATACGTATGCCTGCGGTAAAGTTATTCGCTATGATACAATTATAAATTCTGGGTTGCGATTTACCGTGACATATGATACCTACATTATTAAATTCAATAATGCAATTGCGGATAAGGGGCACGCCACGATCGACAGTGAGTGCGTTGCCGGCGTTGTTTATATCAACAAAAGCGAACTCTGTTTCGTCACTCCGCTCCGTGTCTATAATAATACCGTACCATTGAATCTTCCTGGTATCAGGGTATCGTGAAGAAAAAATAATACGGTTGTTTGTTCTCCCGACACACTTAAGAGCGCCTTTGACGGTTATGGAAACGGAGAAAGAGTCCAGATGATCCCGCTGTGGAATGCCATCCTGAAAGGAAACGGGTTTTCCGACCAGTATCTGTACGCCCGGTGTGATATACACTCTGGCGTTCTCTGAAATATACAGGTCATCGGAAATGATAAAGGGACTTTCATCAGCATTCCAGCGCTCATTTCTTTTAATGATACCATATTTCTCTGTAGCGGAATAACTGCCGAAAATTAAAAGAATAAGAAAAAATAAAGAAGCCATACACTTTTTATGCATCACGAGTATTCTTCCTCAGGTAAAGAACCTTTTGAAATATCTTACGATAGTAATGAAAATATGCAACCGAACAGTATAGATCAAATGTTATTAGTGTTATCGGTATATATATTGCAAACCTGTATAATATTTTATCATTTATTTAAACCTACATTCCGCAGGTCGGTTCCACCGATTTATTATTTTAATGAATAAGATATAT